>DATAYT010000129.1:0-29032 GCA_036272395.1 Xanthobacteraceae bacterium | reverse complement strand
GGCCGCAGGACTTCCCGGCATCGCGCTATACAAAACGATCAACACCGCCGACAGCATGATCGGACACCGCACGCCGCGCCACGCCGATTTCGGCTGGGCGGCGGCAAAGCTCGACGATCTCGTCAATCTGCCGGCGTCGCGACTCGCCGCTTTGTTGCTGATCGGTGCGGCGGTTTTGCGCAAAGAGGCTTCCGCACGTGGCGCCTGGCGTACAGTCCGGCGCGATGCCGCCGGCCATCGCTCGCCCAACGCCGGTTATCCGGAAGCGGCCATAGCCGGCGCGCTGGATCTGTCGCTTGCCGGACCGCGAGTCTATGGCGGCGTTCGCGTCGGGGATGCGTTCATGGGCGACGGCCGCCGCGAAGCTGACACCAAGGATATCGGCCGCGCGCTGGCGCTTTACCGCACTGCCGACGCAATCCTTGTGGCGCTGGTTGCGGTACTCGCCGCGATATTTATCGCGCTAGCTTAAGCAGGCGATCAAGATCGAGGTGCGCGGCAAGATGCGCCGCAAGCCGATCGAGCGTTTGTTCGATCACGTCGTCGTAGGCGACGGCGGCCGTGCCGGCCGACAAGCGGGCGAGCCAAGCCGCACGCTGATGATCATCGGCAAACAGGCCGTGAATGTAGGTCCCGAACACCCGGCCGTCGGCCGAAACCGCTCCGTCCGGCGTACCATCGTCGCGCCGCGCGAACGGCCGCGCGCAATCGGCGCCGGCCGTGACGCCCATATGCATCTCATAACCGCGAAACGAAACGCCACCATCGGTCGTCGTGCCACGGATCGGTTCCAGCCGCTTGTCAGCGGAGATAACGGTTTCGACGTTCAGCAAGCCGAGCCCAGCGATTTGGCCGGGCGGACCCTCGATCCCTTGCGGATCGGCGACCGTCCGCCCCAGCATCTGATAGCCACCGCACAAGCCGAGCACCAAGCCGCCGCGGCGGCGATGCGCGGCGATATCGATATCAAAACCGGCCGCCCGCAACGCGGCAAGATCGGCGATGGTCGCCTTCGAGCCCGGCAAGATCACGAGATCGACGTCGCCGGGGATCGCCGTTCCTGGCCACACCCGGACCAGATCGACCGCCGGTTCGGCATCGAGCGGATCGAGATCGTCGAAATTGGCAATGTGCGGCGGGATCGGCACGGCAATGCGGATTCGCGCTTGTGGTTTTGCCGCCCGCTTCTGTTCGAGCGCGAGCGCATCTTCGGCAGGCAATAGCCGCGCATCGGGAAAGAACGGAACGAGTCCGAGCGCCGGCCAGCCGGTCGCTTGCGCGATGCGCGTCATGGCCTGCGCAAACAAGGCGGGATCGCCACGAAATTTGTTGACGATGAAGCCGCAGATGCGCGCGGCATCCTGCGCATCGATCACGTGTTTGGTGCCGATGAGGCTCGCGATAACGCCGCCGCGGTCGATGTCGCCGATCAGCACGACCGGCACATCGGCCGCTTGCGCGAAGCCCATATTGGCGATGTCATTGGCGCGGAGGTTGATCTCGGCGGCGCTGCCGGCGCCTTCCACCAGCACGAGATCGGCGGCGCCGCGCAGCTGCCGATAGCTCGCCAGCACCGCCGGCAACAGATCGGGCTTGATGTGCTGATACGCGGCCGCCTTGGCGCTGCCATAGACGCGGCCCTGCACGACGATTTGCGCGCCGATCTCGCTCTGCGGTTTGAGTAGAACCGGATTCATGTGGACGGTCGGCGGCGTGCGCGCGGCGCGCGCCTGCAGCGCTTGGGCGCGGCCGATCTCGCCGCCATCGGAGGTGACGGCGGCATTGTTCGACATATTCTGCGGCTTGAACGGTCGAACCTTAAGGCCGCGCAGGGTGAAGGAGCGCGCGAGTCCGGCGACGATCAGCGACTTGCCGACATCAGAGCCGGTGCCCTGAAACATCAGCGCGCGTGCCGCCATACCTAGAACTCAATCCCGGGCTGCGCCTTCACGCCGGCGGCAAAATGGTGCTTCACCAATGTCATCTCGGTGACCAGGTCGGCGGCGGCGACAAGCTCAGGCTTGGCGTTGCGGCCGGTGACCACGACATGCAAGCCGGGCAGCCGCGCCTTAAGCGCGGCGACGACGGCGGCAAGATCGAGATAATCGTAGCGTAGCGCGATGTTAAGCTCGTCCAGAACCAGCATGGCCAAAGTCGGATCGGCCATGAGGTCGCGGGCTTTTGCCCAGGCGCGTTCGGCGGCGGCGACATCGCGGGCGCGATCTTGCGTTTCCCAGGTGAAGCCCTCGCCCATCGTGTGCCAGACCAGCTGATCGCCAAAGCGCGCCAATGCGTCGCGTTCCGCCGAATGCCAGGCGCCTTTGATGAACTGCACTACGCCGACGCGCTGACCGCGCCCGAGCATGCGCAGCGCCAATCCGAACGCCGCGGTCGATTTGCCTTTGCCGGTGCCGGTATGCACGATCAGCAATCCCTTCTCGATCGTCTTGGCTGCGACTTCGGCGTCCTGCACGGCCTTGCGTTTGGCCATTTTGGCGCGATGCCGCTCGGCTTCGGTCTGATCGATCGGTTGGCTCATCGCGTCACCTTCATCCAGCGCTGTTACGGCGCTCCCTTCAATGCGAGCGGCAGCCCGGCGACAACCAGCACGACGCGATCGGCGCGCGCCGCGATCCGCTGGTTGAGCACGCCCTGCATGTCGCGAAACCGCCGCCCCAGCGGATGGTCCGGCACGATGCCATAACCGACTTCATTGGCCACCATCACGATGGGCGCCGCGGCGCCAGCAAGCGCATTATCGAGACGCGCCATCTCCGCCTCGATATCCGCGCCAGCGAGCACCAGATTGGAGAGCCACAGCGTCAGGCAATCAACCAGTATTGGTGCGGCCTTGGCCGCGTGCAGCGAGCCGGCAAGATCGCGCGGGGCCTCGATGGTGCGCCACGACGCGCCACGGCGGGCGCGGTGCGAGACAATGCGTTCGGCCATCTCCGCATCGCCAGGCTCCGCGGTCGCGACATAGTTCCACGGCGCTTGCCACGGCGGCGGAAGCGCCGAAATCAGGTTCTCCGCGTAGCGGCTCTTGCCGGAGCGGGCGCCGCCGAGGACCAGAGAAAGTTTTGCTACGCCAGCCAATGGAACACTCGCCGGAATACCCGCCGGAACGCCGCGCGGGCAGATTGACAGGCCCACGCACCGAAATCTATCACTAGGGCATCGATGGTCCCTCGACGAGGGTGAATAGGGAATGCGGTGCGGCCGCGCATTCGCTTGGCCAAATCCGCAGCTGCCCCCGCAACTGTGAGCGGGAAGTTTCGTCCGGTTAAGCCACTGGCGCAGCGTCTGCGCCGGGAAGGCAGGACGGAGCGACGATCCGCGAGCCAGGAGACCTGCCGTCGTCCGTGTCGACGCGACAAACACGGGCCGGGGTGCGCCTGTGGATGATCCGAAAGACGATTTAAGTCTTTTGGTCCTCGCTCGCGCCGACGGCAGGTTATGCGAGGACCTTCATGCTCGGCCATCTGACTTCGGCACTTGACGATGCTTCGCCCCATCAAGGGCGCAAGATCGCCGCCATCTATTTCTTGCTGTTTGTATTCAACGCGGCGGTCTGGATCTGGGCTTTTGTCACGCTCTCGGCCCATCCAACGCTTCTCGGCACCGCGCTCCTCGCCTATGTGCTTGGGCTGCGCCACGCCGTCGATGCCGACCATATAGCGGCAATCGACAATGTCGTGCGTAAGCTGATGCAGGAAGGCAAACGGCCGATTTCGGCCGGATTGTTTTTCTCGCTCGGCCACTCGCTGGTCGTTGCGATCGCGGTCGCGGTGATTGTCGGCACGGCATTCGCGCTGCAAGGCAAGCTGCATCCTTTCAAGGTGATCGGCAGCGTCATCGGCACCGGCACTTCGGCATTCTTCCTGCTCACCATTGCCTGCATCAATCTGTTCATTCTGCGCGGAGTGTGGCGCAGCTTTCAGCGCGCGCGGCGCGGCGAGCCGGTTGCCGATCATGAGCTCGATCATTTGCTCTCCGGCCGCGGTTTTTTGGCGCGCATGTTCCGGCCGCTGTTCCGGATGGTCACGCGCAGCTGGCAGATGTTTCCGATCGGCTTTTTGTTCGGCCTCGGCTTCGACACCGCGACCGAGATCACGCTGTTCACGGTCGCTGGAAGTCAGGCTTCCGGCGGCATGAGTTTCGCGACGGTAATGATTTTTCCGGCGCTGTTCGCCGCCGGCATGACGCTCGTCGACACCAGCGATAGCGTGCTCATGGTGGGGGCCTATGGCTGGGCGTTTCTCAATCCGATCCGCAAGATTTGGTACAATCTGACCATCACTGCGATCTCCGCGGCGGTCGCCATGCTGATCGGCGGCATCGAGGCGCTTGGCCTGATCGCCGACAAGCTCGAACTCGAGGGCGTGTTTTGGGATCTGATCGGCAAGCTCAATAGCGGGCTGGCGGGTTTCGGCTACTTCGTCGTCGGCATTTTCATTGCCAGTTGGATTTTGTCCTATCTGATCTATCGCTGGGGCGGAATCAACCGCATCGTCGTCGAGCGCACGTGAGGCAGGCCGATGCCCGAAACGATATCGCCGCTGATCTATGTCTGCGTCACCTGCCGGCGCGCCGGCGAGCCTGACGCCGAACCGCGTCCCGGCGCGCTCCTTGCCGATGCAACCGAACAAGCGGCGGCAGGCACCGAAGTCGAAGTGCGGCGGCTGCGTTGCCTTGCCAATTGCACGCGCGGCCCGAGCGCCGCGATGCGTTGCAACGGCTCATGGACCTACGTGTTCGGCGGGCTCGACGTCGCCAATGCCGACGCGCTTGTCGCCGGCGCGAAGCTCCTTGCCGGCGCGAGCGACGGCATTCTGCCCTGGCGTGGCCGGCCCGAAATTCTCAAGCGCAGCTTGATTGCGCGCGTTCCGCCGTTCGATTTCGTAGAGAGCGATCCATGAATAACGCACTGAATAACAAACTCTCCGCGCGGCTCGCGCGCGTACCCTGCACTATCGTTACGGGCTTTCTTGGCGCCGGCAAAACCACGTTGATCCGCCATGTTTTGGCCAATGCGCAAGGCCGGCGGCTCGCGATCATTGTCAACGAATTCGGCGATGTCGGCATCGATGGCGAGATTCTCAAGGGTTGCGGCGACGCCGCGTGCCCGGAAGAGAACATCGTCGAACTCGCCAATGGTTGCCTGTGCTGCACCGTCGCCGACGAATTCGTGCCAGCGCTGGACGCCATTCTGGCTAAAGACGGCGTCGATCACATTGTCATCGAGACGTCGGGCCTGGCTTTGCCCAAGCCGCTGGTGCAGGCGTTTCATTGGCCCGCGATCAAAAACCGCGTTACCGTCGACGGCGTGGTCGTCGTGGTCGACGGCGCCGCGCTCGCCGACGGGCGCGTCGCCGGCGATCTCGAGGCGCTCAAGCGTCAGCGCGCCACCGACAGTGCGCTCATGCACGACGACCCGGTCGAGGAAGTGTTCGAAGATCAGATCGCCTGCGCCGATCTGGTTGTGCTCAACAAGCGCGATCTGCTGGATGAGGCCGGACTTGACCGTGCGCGCGCGGCAATTGCGAACGCGCTGCCGCGCAATGTCAAAGTGCTCACCACGAGCGACGGTAAGGTCGATCAAAGACTGTTACTCGGGCTCGGGATCGCGACCGAAAACGAAATTGCCAATCGCCCGACCCGGCACGATGCGGAAGCCGAGCACGATCACGACGATTTCGACAGCTTTGTCGTTGCGCTCGATGAGCTTGCCGATCCGGCGACATTGGTCGCGCGCGTTGCGTCGCTTGCCGAGCGGTTCGAGGTGCTGCGCGTGAAGGGCTTTGCCGCGGTAGCGAACAAACCGTTGCGGCTTTTGGTGCAGGCGGTCGGCGCGCGGGTGACCTGCCAGTTCGATCGGCCGTGGGGCGCCGCCGAGCACCGGCAAGGCCGCCTGGTCGTGATCGGATTAAAGGGCCTCGACCGCGCCGCGGTGACGGACGCGCTTCGTGTCTGAGCTTCTTGTGAGGTGAGCGATGCATCTGCTCACGACGAGTTCGACTGGTCTCGACGAAATCGTCGAAGCGGTCGACCTCGGCCAACCGCCGGGCGAGATCGCGATCCTGTCGTTTGCCGACAGCGATCTTGCCGCGCTCGCCGCCGCCTGGGAGGCGGAGCGCGCGGCGCTACCAAGCCTGCGCTTGGCGCATTTACGCGATTTGCGGCACCCGATGTCGGTCGACCTGTGGATCGATCGCGTTGGCGCGCACGCCAAGATCATCGTGGTTCGCCTGCTCGGCGGGCTGGACTGGTGGCGATATGGCATCGACCGGCTGGCAGCGCTGGCGCGCGAGCGGGGCAGCGCGCTCGCGGTCCTGCCGGGCGAGGACCGCGACGATCCGCGGCTCGATGCAGCCTCGACGCTGCCGCAACACGAGCTGCGCGTGCTGTTGCAATACTTCCGCGAAGGCGGGGCCGGCAACCTGCGCGCGCTGTTACGCCAGCTGGCGCGTCACGCCGGATTCGCGCTGCAAGCACCTGGCCCGAGGGCGGTGCCGCGATTTGCCGGCTATCTGCCGGGCGAAGGCGCGGTTGCAGTCGAACGCCTGATCGAGACGCCCGCACCGGATCGCCGGGTCGTGCCGATCATTTTCTATCGCGCGATGCTCTTGGCCGGCGACACCGCACCGGTCGATGCGCTATCCGCGGCATTGGTGGCGCGCGGGCTCGCCGCCGCACCCTTATTCGTCACGTCTCTCAAAGACCGCGATGCCACTGAATTTCTCCGCGGCGCCTTGCGGCAGCTCAATCCGGCCGCGATCGTGACAATGACGGGTTTTGCCGCGAGCGTCGTTAGTGAAACAAGCGCACTCGACGGTCTCGAGGTGCCCCTGTTTCAGATCGTCAGCGCCACCACCCGACGGCCGGCTTGGCGCGACAGCCCGCGCGGCCTCGGCGCCGCGGATCTGGCAATGCACGTCGTGCTTCCCGAATTGGACGGGCGGGTATTGACCGGCGTCGTGGCGTTCAAAGATGCGCTGGCGCGCTCCGAAGAACTCGCGTTCACTGCGCTGGCCAGTCGTGTCGAGCCCGATCGCATGGCGATCGCCGCGGATCGCATTGCCGCGTGGGTGCGGCTGGCGCGGCTGCCGCGCCAGAATCGCCGGGTGGCGATCCTGATGCCGGATTATCCGGGCGCGAAAGATCGCGCCGGCTATGCAGTCGGCCTTGATGTGCCCGCAAGCGTACTAGCCGCGCTCGATGATCTGCGCGAAGCCGGCTACGCGATCGAAGGCGCGCCGGATACCGCGCGTGCCTTGCTCGACGGCGTTGCGCGCGGCGCCGACAATGCGATTCTGTCGCTCGACCATTATGCCCGTCTGCTCGAACGCGTCCCGCAAGCCGCTGTCGAAAAGCTTTATCAAACCTGGGGCGAGCCGGCCGATGATCCCGATCTGCGCGGCGGTGCGTTCCACTTTCGCGCGCAAAAATTCGGCAATGTCATTGTCGCGCTCCCGCCCGATCGCGGTCGAAGCGCGGATCGCCGTGCTGATTATCACGATCCGCAATTGCCGCCGCGGCATGCACTGGTCGCGTTCGGCCTGTGGCTGCAACACGTCGCCGGTATCGATGCTCTCGTCCACATGGGCGCGCATGGCACGCTGGAATGGCTGCCCGGCAAGGCCGTGGCGCTGACGGGTGCGTGTTTTCCGGAAATTGTGACCGGAGCGCTGCCGGTGATTTATCCCTTCATCGTCAGCAATCCCGGCGAGGCGGCACAGGCCAAGCGACGCATTGCCGGCGTGACCATCGGCCATTTGCTGCCGCCACTGACCACGGGCGGACCAAGCGGCGACGCGCATGCGCTCGAATTGTTGCTCGATGAATATGCACAGGCCGAGGGGCTTGATCGCCGGCGGCGCGAGCGGCTCGCCACTTCGATCATCGAAACGGCGAAGCGCAGCTGCCTCGCTCGCGACGCCGGCGTCGATGCTGCCGCGCCCGCGGATGAGGCTCTCAAACGCATCGACGCCTGGCTCTGCGATCTCAAGGACCTCGCTATCAAAGACGGCCAGCACATTTTCGGGCGAGCTCCTGCGGGCAGCGACGACCGCGCTTGGCACGATAGCGCCGAAGCGGAACGCGCGGCTTTGATCGCGGCGCTCGATGGCCGCCGCATCGCGGCGGGACCGGCGGGCTCGCCGGCGCGCGGCCGCCGCGATGTGCTGCCGACCGGGCGTAATCTGTTCACCGCCGATCCGCGCACGCTGCCGACGCCGACCGCAATGGAAATCGGCCGTGCCGCCGCGACCGAAGTGGTGCGCGCCCATCTGCAAAATCATGGCGAGCCGCCACGCGCCGCGGTGATCGATTTATGGGGCAGCGCCACGCTGCGCACTGGCGGCGAGGAGATCGCGCAAGGGTTTGCGCTCCTTGGCTGCCGCCCGATCTGGGAGCACGCCACCGGGCGCGTGACCGGCGTCGAAGTGCTGCCGGTCGCGGCGACCGGCCGTGCCCGGGTCGATGTCACCTGGCGTATATCGGGATTGTTCCGGGATTTGTTCCCGGTACAGATCGCGCTCCTTGACGCAGCGGTGCAGGCGGTCGCCGCGCGCGATGAAAGTGACGAGGACAATCCGCTCACCGCGGCGCGCCGTGCCGCCAACGGCGCGCGCGCAGTCCACCTCGATCGGATTTTCGGCAGTGCGCCCGGCGCTTATGGCGCCGGCATCGAAGATATGCTCGGCCGCGATCTTGGCAGCGGCGAAATCGGAGCCGCTTATCTCGGCGCGGCGTCGCATGTCTATCGCGGCGCCGAGGGCGAAGCCGGCGCGGCGCCTGGCGCCTTCGCCGCGCGCGTCGCCGACGCCGACATGCTCATTCATGTCAGTGACGATCCCGCGCGCGACCTCCTCGAAGGCGCCGAAGACGCGGCCTTCATCGGCGGTTTTGCCGCCGCCGTCAAAATGCTCGGACGCGCCGCCGATCTTGTCATGCTTGACATGACCGACCCGCAACAGCCGCGGGCGCGGCCGTTGTCGGCCGCGCTGTCGCGTATCGTCCGCGCGCGTGCGGTCAATCCCCGCTTTATCGCCGGGCAGATGCGCCACGGGCCGCGCGGCGCCGCCGAGTTCGCCGAGACAGTCGATCGGCTCTTCAATTTCGCCGAAACCACCGATGCGGTAGCCGGCGAACTGTTCGAGCTTCTGCATGCCGCCTATGTCGAGGATCCGGCCGTGCGCGATTTTCTGCTGCGCGAGAATCCGGCGGCCGCGGCGAGCATCGCGCATCGTCTGGAAGCTGCGTTGCAGCGCGGCTTTTGGCACCCGCGACGCAATGATGTCAGCGCGTCCTTGGCGGCATTACGCGCGCAAACCGCCGCTGGAGCAATGCCATGAGCGCGCCAATGAGCGGCGGCTCCGTGATTCCCCCGCGGCGCGGCGTTTGTCCCGGGCTGTCGCGGCCATTGCCGACCGGCGATGGTTTGCTGGTGCGGATCCTACCGATCGGCACGATTGCACTCGACGCCTTCGTCGCGCTGTGCGCGGCAGCGCGGGCCTGTGGCAATGGCATTATCGAAATCACCGCGCGCGGCAGCATTCAGGTGCGCGGCTTGAGCGCGGATTCGGCGCCGCGGTTTGCCGATACTATCGCCGCGCTCGGCATCGCCGCCGAGGACGGTGTGCCAATTCTGTGCAATCCGCTCGCCGGACTTGATGCGGCGGAGATCTTCGACGCCAGCGCCTTCGCCGCCTCATTGCGCTACGCCGTGGCGCAGCAATCGTTCAGCGACCGTCTCGATCCCAAAGTTTCTATCGTGATCGATGGCGGCGCTCCACTCGGTCTTGCGCATGTCGCCGCCGATATTCGCCTGCGCGCGCAACTGCACAATGGTCAACCTATGTTGCGGCTGGGAATCGGCGGCGATGAAGCAAGCGCAGTCGACCTCGGCGTTATCGCGCCAGGCGATAGCGTCGAGGCTATCTCGGGTCTGCTGCATGTTCTGGCTGAGCGGGGCGCGCGCGCACGCGACATTATCGGCGATGAGGGAATCGATTGTTTTGCGGACACGCTCGCCTACGCACACCGCGGATTTGTGGCGCAACGCCATCACGGCGCAAGCAGCATCGAAACCGGCGGCGCGGCACCGCGCCAATACCGCGACCCGATCGGCTTGCATGCGCTGCGCGATGGTTCTTTGGCCTGCGGCATCGGACTGGCCTTTGGCCATGCCGAGGCGCGCACCCTGGAAAAATTTGCCGATGCCGCGGCGGCGACCGGCGCGCGCGGGCTGCGCAGCGCGCCGAACCGCGGCCTCTTGGCAATCGGGCTGACGAGCAAAGGCACGGCGCGGTTTTTGGCAGCCGCCGTAAGCCTCGGCTTCGTCACCGCCCCCGACGATCCGCGCCGGCATGTCGTCGCCTGCGCCGGCGCGCCGCTCTGCGCCTCCGCTTACATCGCGGCGCGAGCCGTCGCGCCGGATATTGCCGCTGCCGCCGCGCCATATCTGAGCGGTGGCTTGACCATCCACGTATCCGGCTGCGCCAAAGGCTGCGCCCATCCCGGCGCGGCGCCGCTCACTGTGGTCGGCACAAAAGATGATTGCGGGCTTATCGCCAACGGCTCGGCGCGCGACGCGCCGTTTGCGGCGGCGCCGCTGCGCGAATTGCCCGACGTCATTGCTGATCACTTGCGCGAACGTCGCCGCCTTGCCGAGAAAATCCGCCATGTCTGACGCCGCCGCCGACCAAACCACTTATTTGCGCGACGGCGCGGCGATCTATCGGCGATCGTTTGCCATCATTCGCGCCGAAGCCGATCTGGCCCGCTTTACCTCCGAACAGGTCGAAATTGCTGTGCGGATGATCCATGCTTGCGGGCAAGTCGATATTGCCAAACACATTGTGTTCGGCGGCAATTTGGTTGCGGCGGCGCGCGCGGCGCTGGCTGCCGGCGCACCGATTTTTTGCGATTCGGAAATGCTGGCGCATGGGATCACCCGCGCGCGGCTGCCGGTCGCCAACAATGTGATCTGCACGCTCAACGATTCGCGCACCGCGGCGATCGCCGCAAAAATCGACACCACGCGGTCGGCGGCGGCGCTCGATCTGTGGCTCGATCGTCTTGGCGGCGCGGTCGTCGCGATCGGCAATGCCCCCACCGCGCTGTTCCGGCTGCTCGAACTGTTGGATGCCGGCGCACCGAAACCTGCGGCGATTCTCGGCATTCCGGTGGGCTTTGTCGGCGCCGCCGAGGCCAAGGACGCGCTTGCCGCCAATCCGCGCGGCGTGCCGTTTCTCATCGTGCGCGGACGGATCGGCGGCAGCGCGATTACCGCCGCCGCCGTTAATGCTTTGGCGAGGCCCGGCCTATGAGCGCAACTGTGAGAGTGGGCAAGCTGATCGGCGTCGGCGTCGGGCCGGGCGATCCCGAATTGATGACCGTCAAAGCAACCCGCGCGCTGCGGCAAGCCGATGTGATTGCCTATTTCGCCAAAGCCGGAAGGCCCAGTCATTCGCGCGCGACAATTGCGCAGTTCCTGCGCGCCGACAGTATTGAACTGCCGCTTGCTTACCCGGTAACGACCGAACTGCCGAAATGCAGCCCCGATTATCGCGACGCGCTCGAGAGTTTCTATGCGCGAGCGGCCGTGGACATCGCCGGGCACCTCGAGGCGGGGCGCGTCGTCGCCGTCATTTGCGAGGGTGATCCGATGTTTTACGGCTCCTATATGCATCTGCACGCCCGCTTGGCGCCGCGGTTCGATACGGAAGTCATCGCCGGCGTGACCGGCATGTCGGGCTGCTGGTCGGCGGCAGCGTTGCCGATCGCTCAAGGCGACGACGTCTTCACCGTCCTGCCGGCGACGCTGCCGGAGAGCGAATTGGTGCGGCGTCTTGCGGAAGCCGATGCGGCGGTGGTGATGAAAGTCGGCCAGCACCTGCCAAAATTACGGCGCGCGCTTGCGCGCAGCGGACGCTTGCTGCGCGCACTCTATGTCGAGCGTGGCACGATGGCGGAAGAGAAAATGATCCCGCTTGCCGCCAAGCCCGACGACGACGCACCCTATTTCGCCGTAGTCCTGGTGCCGGGCTGGGAAAACCGTCCGCGAGCAAAGCCGGGAGGTGAATCATGAGCGGACGCCTCGCCGTTGTCGGCCTGGGTCCGGGCGATGAACGCTATCTCACTCCCGAGGCCGCCGCTGCGCTTGCCGACGCACAAGCGCTCTATGGCTATGGTCCCTATCTCAACCGCGTGCCGGCGCGCGCGGGTCAAATCCGCCATCCGTCCGACAATCGCGAGGAGGCGGCGCGCGCTGCTGAAGCGCTGCACCAGGCCGCGCAAGGGGCGAACGTCGCTGTCGTATCCGGCGGCGATCCAGGCGTGTTCGCGATGGCGGCGGCAATCTGCGAACAAATCGCGACCGGTCCCGACAACTGGCGCGCGCTCGACGTTGTCTTCATTCCGGGCATTACCGCGATGCTCGCGGTCGCCGCGCGTATCGGCGCGCCGCTCGGTCACGATTTTTGCGCGCTGTCGCTGTCCGACAATCTCAAGCCGTGGCCGCTGATCGAGCGCCGGCTCGACGCGGCGGCGCAAGCGGGCTTTGCGATCGCGCTCTACAACCCGGTGTCGCGCGCGCGGCCCTGGCAATTCGCCAGCGCGCTCGAGCGGTTGTGCCGCCATCTGCCGGCGACGACACCAGTCATCTTCGGCCGCGCCGTCGGCCGACCGGACGAGCGTATTGCGGTGACGGCTCTGGAAACCGCCGCGAACGAACCGGCCGATAAAGCAACGCTGGTGGATATGGCGACGCTGGTGATTGTCGGCACCCGCGAAACGCGCGTCATCGAGCGGCCCGGACGTTCGCCGCTCGTTTACACGCCGCGTACCATGGCTGAGGCGATCGCATGATCGAGCCACGCGATCACTGCGTCCACGGTTTCGACCGCGGGTCCATCCGGCGGCGCGGGCCGGCGCAGCATGATCACGTCGATGCCGAGCGCGCGCGCTGCGGCGATCTTGCCGTAGGTCGCGGTCCCGCCGCTGTTCTTGGCGATTACCGCATCGATAGCGTGCGCGCTCATCAGCGCACGGTCATCACCTTCGCTGAACGGGCCGCGGCCGGTGACATAGTTGACGCGCGGCAACGGCAGCGGCGGCTCGACCGGATCGACGCTGCGGATCAGATAAAAGTGTTGTGGAGCCGTGGTCAGCGGCGCCAGTTCGGTGCGGCCGAGGGTGACAAAGATCCGGCGCGGGTGCTCGCCCAGTCTCGCCATGGCATCGGCAACATCGACCGCTTCGATCCAACGATCCCCGGCAACAGCGCGCCATGGCGGCCGCCGAAAGGCCAGCAGCGCCACGCCCGCTTGGCGCGCGGCGGCGGCGGCATTGGCCGAAATGATATTCGCGTAAGGATGCGTCGCGTCGACGAGAGCGTCGACCCGTTCCTTGGCAAGATATTCGGCAAGACCGGCAACGCCGCCGAAGCCACCCGTTCGAACCGGCACCGGCTGCCGCGCCGGCGACTTGGTGCGGCCGGCCAGCGACACAATGACTTCAAGATCGGTGCGCTTGGCCAGGCGCTCGGCCAGTTCCCGCGCTTGCGTCGTGCCGCCGAGGATAAGGATGCGTGACATGACTGTCGCGAACGAGCCGTCTATCGAGAGGACTTCAGCGCACAGTGCCGCATCCTCGCGCTGGCTGTCCATCGTCGGTATCGGCGAGGATGGCGTCGATGGCTTGAGCGCGGCCGCGCGCGGGCTGATTGGCGGGGCCGACATCGTGTTTGGCGGCCGGCGTCATCTTGCGCTTGCGGCGCCGCTTATTCGCGGGGCGGCGCGCGCTTGGCCGAGCCCCTTTGATAGCGCCGCCGTCGAAGTCAGCCGCCATCGCGGGCGGCAAGTCTGCGTGCTCGCCTCCGGCGATCCGTTTCATTACGGCGTCGGCGCGGTACTGGCGCGCACCATCGACCCGCGCGAAATGATTGTGCTTCCGGCGCCGTCGGCCTTCAGCCTGGCGGCGGCGCGGCTTGGCTGGTCGGTGCCGGACACGGTGCTGCTGTCGCTGCATGGCCGTTCGCTTGATCTCGTCCGGCCGCACCTGCAGCCGGGCGCGCGCCTTCTCGTTTTGACCTCCGGCGGCGACGGGCCCGCAGCGCTGGCGCAGCTTCTGGCTCGGAGCGGCTTCGGCTACACCCGGCTGACGGTTTTGGAAGCGCTCGGCGGGCCGCGCGAGCGCGTTCGCAGCACCACGGCCGCCGCGTTCGCCTTCGGCGCCGTCGATGACCTCAATACAGTCGCGATCGAAGTCGCGGCGGCGCCGGACGCCCGGATCCTGCCGCGCACAGCCGGCATTCCCGATGAGCTGTTCGAGCACGACGGACAGATCAGCAAACGCGAAGTTCGCGCGGTCGCGCTGTCTTCTTTGGCGCCGCGCCGCGGCGAATTGCTGTGGGACATCGGCTCGGGCTCGGGCTCGATCGCGATCGAATGGATGCTGAGCGATCCAACCATGCGCGCGATCGCGATTGAGCGCCGCGGCGATCGCGCCGCGCGCATCCTGCGCAACGCCGCCGCCTGCGGCGTGCCGGCATTACAGGTCACCCCTGCCGCCGCGCCTGGCGCGCTAGCGGAACTGCCGACGCCTGACGCGATCTTCATCGGCGGCGGCGCCAGCGAGAGCGGCGTTCTTGACAGCGCGGCACATTCGCTGCGGTCGGGCGGACGGCTCGTCGTCAACGCCGTGACGCTTGAAACCGAAACGCTGCTGCTCGGCCGGCATGCGGTGCTTGGCGGCGAATTGCTGCGATTGGCGATTTCGCGGGCCGAGCCGCTCGGCGAGAAAATCGGTTGGCGTGCAGCGATGCCGGTGACGCAATGGAAATGGATCAAGCCATGATCGTCGCCGGAATCGGCTGCAGGCGAGGCGCCGGAGCCCCCGACATCGAAGCCGTAATCCGGGCAGCTTTGGCCCGCGCCGGCGTCACCACAGCCGACCTCAAGGCGATCGCCACCGGCCGCGCCAAAGCGGCTGAGGCAGGTATCGCTGCGGCAGCCGCGAAGCTTGGTCTTCGCGTCGTACTGGTCGCCGATGACGAGCTTAAAGCCGCCGGCGCGCGGACCGAGACGCGATCCGAACGCGTGCTCGCGCTTACCGGCGTGCCCTCGCTCGCCGAAGCCGCCGCGCTGGCCGCGGCGGGACCGTCGTCGCGACTGATCGCTTCGCGTCTTGTGTTCGGCGCGGCGACTTGCGCGCTGGCGCGCTCGGGGGCTGCGCCATGACCGTGCATTTCATCGGCGCCGGCCCCGGCGCGGCCGACCTCATCACCGTGCGCGGGCGCGAACTGATCGCGCGTTGTCCGGTCTGCCTCTATGCCGGCTCGATCGTGCCGCGCGAGCTGTTGCGCTTCTGCCCGAAGGATGCGCGCATCGTCGATACCGCGCCGCTGACGCTCGATGAGATCGAGGCCGAGTTCGTCGCCGCCGATGCGGCGGAACACGACGTGGCGCGGCTGCATTCCGGCGATCTGTCGATCTTCTCGGCGCTGGCCGAGCAGCTGCGTCGGCTTGAGCGGCGGAATATCCGCTACACGCTCACCCCCGGTGTGCCGGCTTTCGCCGCCGCGGCGGCGGCTTTGCAATGCGAGCTGACGGTTCCGGAAGTGGCGCAGAGCGTCGTGCTCACGCGCGTCGGCGGTCGCGCCTCACGCATGCCGGAGCGCGAAACACTTGCCGGTTTTGCCGCAACCGGCGCGACGCTTGTTATTCATCTCGCCGTCCATGCCCTCGACGCCATCGTTGCCGAGCTGACGCCGTTCTATGGCGCGGACTGTCCCGCCGCGGTCGTCGCCGAGGCGAGCTCAGCCACACAGCGGGTCGTGTCGGGCACGCTCGCCGACATCGCCATCGCCGTTGCCACGGCGCGGATCGAGCGCACCGCGCTGATCCTGGTTGGCCGCGCGCTTGCCGCGCGCGATTTCCGCGACAGCGCGCTATACGATCCCAGTTATCGCCGCCGGTTTCGCGGAGGCGGCGGATGAGCGCAAGCAAATCAGACCTTGAACGGAGCGCGGCCGACCAGATTCTGCTCGCGATCGAACAGCACGACCTCGATGGCGATATCGGTGCCGGCGACAATGTTCGCCGCGGTTTCCTGCGCCGCCCGCGCCACCCGATCGCCGAGCGCAATGCCGGCGGCGCGCGCGATCGCAAAGGCTTGCGCCGTGGTATTCGCCGCCAGAATGCCGCGCTGGATCTCTTCGCCGGCGCCAGTCGCCGCTGCGAACTTCGCCAGCGCTGCGAGATCGACCTCGCCGCGTTTGGAGTGCAAATCGGCGAGCCCCTGCGCCAGTTTGGTCATTTTGGCGACGCCGCCGGCGATGGTGACGTGCGGCACCGGATGGCGCCGCAGATATTTGAGCATGCCGCCGACGAAGTCGCCCATATCGATCAGTGCGATGTCCGGCAGGTCATAAAGCTTCTGCGCCGCGCTTTCCGAATTCGCACCGGTCGATCCGACGATATGCGGCAGGCCGGCGGCGCGAGCGACATCGATGCCGGAATGGATCGAGGCAATCCAGGCGGAGCAGGAATACGGCACCACAATGCCGGCGGTGCCGAGAATCGACAGACCGCCGACAATACCGAGCCGCGCATTGAGCGTTTTCGCCGCCATCGCTTCGCCGCCCGGAATGGAAATTTCGACTTCGGCATCGGCCGCGCGACCACTGGTTGTTGCAGTCTCGGCGATCGCATCGGCAATCATGCGCCGCGGCACCGGATTGATGGCAGGCTCGCCCGGCGCAAGGGGCAATCCCGCGCGCGTGACCGTGCCGACGCCTTCGCCGGCGCGAAACGTCACACCGGTGCCGGGCGCGCCCAGCCGCACCGTCGCGCAGATCAGCGCGCCGTGCGTCACGTCGGGATCGTCGCCCGCATCCTTGATGACGCCGGCCGTGGCGGCATTGTCGGCCATGCGCGTCATGGCGAGGGCGAAGCTCGGCCGCTCGCCGCGCGGCAGCGTCACCGCGACCGGATCGGGAAACTCGCCGGTCACCAGCGCGGCAAAAGCGGCCTTGGCCGCGGCGGCGGCGCAGGTGCCGGTGGTCCAGCCGCGGCGCAGGGCGCGTTGCTGTTTCGCCACGTTCGCCATGCCGTTCCTTTAGTCCCGGAAGCGGAACCCGTCACTACCAGCGGAAAACCAGCAAACGCCGTGAGTTCGTCATGACCGCATGGGATGCTTTGGCCGCGCGCCGGACCGGAATTCCGGTCTTTGCGCCGGGACATATCTGGCTTGCCGGCGCCGGACCGGGCGATCCCGGCCTGCTCACGCTCGATGCGCTCGCCGGGCTCGCCCAAGCCGATGTTGTGGTGCACGACGCGCTGGTCGATCGGCGCGTGCTGGCCCTGGCCGGGGCCCAGGCGCGGCTTGAGTTTGCCGGCAAACGCGGCGGCAAGCCGTCGCCGCTGCAGGCCGATATTAGCGAACGCCTCGTCGCGCTGGCGCGCGCCGGCAATCGCGTGCTCCGTCTCAAGGGCGGCGATCCGTTCGTGTTCGGCCGCGGCGGCGAAGAGGCCATGACGCTGGCGCGGGCTGGCGTGCCGTTTCGCATCATTCCCGGTGTGACCGCCGGCCTCGCCGCGCTGGCCGCGGCGGGTATCCCGGCGACCCTCCGCGGCGTCAATCGCGCCGTCATTTTTGCCGCCGGACACGGCGCCGATGAAGATTTCGACTGGGCGCCGCTGGCACGGACCGGACAACCGATCGTGCTGTACATGGCCATGCACAATCTCGAACGGATCACCGCGGCGATGCGCGAAGCGGGAATCGCCGCCAGCACGCCGGCCGCCGTGATCGTCTCGGCATCCATGCTGAAACAACGCGTTGTCGTCTCGACGCTGGACAAACTTGCCAGCGACGCGCGCGCACAGAAACTCGAGCCGCCGGCGATCGTGGTGATTGGCGAGATCGTCAAATTGCGTGACGCGCTTGTGGTCGCGGAATTAAGCGGATCAGTGGAATTAAAATGACCGCGCGCGGTCTGATCGTCGCCGCGCCACAATCCGGCGCCGGCAAGACCACAATAACGCTCGCGCTTGTGGCGGCGCTGCGGCGCCGCGGCCTCAAAGTCAGCGCGGCGAAAGCAGGACCCGATTATATCGATCCGGCATTTCATGCCGCGGCGAGCGGCAGCGCGGCGGTCAATCTTGATACCTGGGCCATGCCGGGTGCGTTGATCGAGATGCTGGCGGTGCGCGCGGCGGGCAGTGCGGATATTTTTGTGATCGAAGGCGTCATGGGCCTGTTCGACGGCGCGGCGGCGCGCGCCGGCCGGCGCGGCGCTACTGCCGATCTCGCCGCGCATTTTGATCTGCCTGTAGTCCTGGTGCTCGATGTCGCGCGCCAGGCTCAATCGGCCGCCGCCATCGCGCGCGGCTTTGCCGCGCACGATCCCGCCGTGAAAATTGCCGGCGTTATTCTCAATCGCACGGCCAGCGAACGGCATCGCGCGCTCGTTGCCGACGCCGTCAGCGCCGTTGGGCTTCCTGTTTTTGGCGTGCTGCCACGCGATGCCGCGCTCGCTCTGCCGGAGCGCCATCTCGGCCTGGTGCAGGCCGCCGAGCATGCCGATCTGGCGGCGCTGATCGAACACCTGGCCGAAACGGCGGACCGTCAGCTCAATCTCGATGCCATCGTTGCGGCCGCCGCGCCGCTCACCTTGCGGTCGCGGCGCGACAATCATGCCGGTTTCCTGCCGCCGCCGGGCCAGCGCGTCGCGCTTGCGCAGGATCGGGCTTTCAGCTTTGTCTATCCTCACGTTGTGGAAGCCTGGCGGAGCGCCGGCGCAGAGATCCTGCCGTTCTCGCCATTGGCCGATGAGCCGCCGCCTGAGCGCGCCGACTGCTGCTGGCTGCCGGGCGGCTATCCTGAACTTCACGCGCAATCACTCGCAGCGGCACAGAATTTTGCCGAAGGCTTGCGCCGCTTTGCGCAAACGCGGCCGGTCCACGGCGAATGCGGCGGCTACATGGTTTTGGGCCAAAGCATCGAGGACAGCGCTGGCCACCTGTACGCCATGACCGGGCTCCTCGGCCATACGACCAGCTTCGCCAAACGCAAGCTGCATCTCGGCTATCGCGAGGCGCTACTTTTGTCGGACGGCGTGCTCGGACCCAAAGGAGCACACGTGCGCGGTCATGAATTCCATTATGCCTCGCTCATTTCGGCAGGCGACGATGAGCCGTTTGCCGAACTAAGCGACAGCGAGGGACGCGCGCTCGGCAAAGGCGGCGGCCGGCGCGGTCGTGTCAGCGGCACGTTCTTTCATGCGATCGCTGCCGGCGATAGCTAGAGAGCGAAGCCGTCCACACGTGCGGAAGCCGACAAGCTCCACGTCGAATCCAAATTCGGTTCACGAACATACGCTCGAATAATGATTGGTTGCCCGGTGTTAGACGCCGCGGCACAGCTGCGTTCAGGCAAAAAAGCCTTGGGAGGGCGTCATGCAGGAATTTCCGATCAATTGGTTCGCAATCCTGGCGGCGGTGATCATCAAGCAGGCGATTGGCGCGTTCTGGTACTCGCCTGCCCTGTTCGGTCCATCCTGGTGTAAGCTCGCCGGCGTCACCGAAGCGGAGATGAAGGCCGGGCTGGCCAAGGCTCTTATTCCCGACGTCATCGGCTCGGCGCTGATGGCATTTGTGCTGGTCCATGCAGTGCATTACGCCGGGGCAAACAGCTGGGCCCAGGGCGCGGCCGTCGGCTTTTTCAACTGGCTTGGCTTTGTCGCCGTGGCGACGCTCGGCTCGGTCACCTTCGAAAAGCGGCCGTTGAATCTCTACCTGGTCAACAATGGGTATCTGCTTCTCGCACTGCTTTTGATGGGCGCGGTGCTAGTGGTCTGGCCGTGAGGCCGAACGAACAACGACGTAAACCAACGCTAGCTCGCCGCTTTCGCCGCATCATCCCCTGCGGGTTTGTCGGATACGCCGGCTTCCGCAAACGTCGCCATGCCGGTGTGACAGGCCAGCGCCGCGCGCAGGACGAGCACGGCGAGCGCCGCGGCCGACGCTTCGCCGAGCCGCATATCGAGATCGAGCAGCGGACGTAGCTCAAGTTCGTCGAGCAGCATGCGATGTCCCGCTTCGGCGGAAACATGGCTGGACAGCGCATGGGCAAGCGTGTCGGCCCGGAGCTTCGCCAGAGGCGCAACCGCCGCGGTACAGACAAAACCGTCAAACACGACCGGAATGCGCTGGCGCCGCGCTGCGAGCGTCGCGCCCAAAATGGCGGCGAGTTCGCGCCCGCCGAGCGCCGCGGCAACAGCGAACGGATCGTGGAGCACGGCGGCATGGCGCGCCAGCGCGGCATCGATCGCGTCGCGCTTGCGTCGCAGCCCTTGCGCATCGACGCCGGTGCCGCGGCCGGCCCAACGCGCACCGCCGCCGCTAAACAAAGCCGCCGAAACAGCGGCTGCCGCCGTGGTATTGCCGATGCCCATTTCGCCCAAGCAGAGCAGATCGCAGGACGGCGACACGGCATTGTAGCCTTCGGTCACCGCGGCAAGGAATTCCGGCTCGGACAGAGCCGAGCTTTGCGTGAAATCGGCAGTCGGCCGATCGAGCGCAAGCGGAATGACCCGCAACTGCGCGCCGGCGGTCCGCGCCAATTGATTGATCGCGGCGCCGCCGGCAGCGAAGTTCGCCACCATTTGCGCCGTCACCTCGGCCGGATAGGCGGAAACGCCGCGGCGGGTGACGCCGTGATTGCCGGCAAATACCAGAATCTCGACCTGCAGTAATTGCGGCGGCGCCCGCCCTTGCCAATGGGCGAGCCAACCGACGAGCTCTTCGAGGCGACCCAAGCTGCCCGGCGGTTTGGTCAACGCCGCGTCGCGCCGCGCCACCGCGGCGCTGGCCGCAGAATTGCCGCTGGGCAGATCGAGACAGGCGGAGCGAAGCGCCGCAAATGAGCTAAAATCAGCCACGAATCGATTCCATGCGGCGCCCGGTTTCGCTCAAGATGTAGCAAATCGCCGGTCCTGTCGTCATCAATCGGCTTACGCACCATGACACCGATTTCGCGCAGCTGGCTTGAAGATCGAACCGAGGAGTTCAAGGCGAGCCTCGCCTTCTCAACGCGTCTGCCGCTGGCGCCAGCGGTATCGCAAACGGCCAAAGCGGTCGCGAACGCCGCTTGGGCCTTTCCGGTCACCGGTCTCGTCGTCGGACTGATCGGCGCCTTGGTCTACGTGCTGGCGCATCGGCTCGGCCTGCCGGCCTGGCCGGCGGCGGCGCTGAGCGTCGCGGCGACGCTCGTTGTGACCGGTGCGCTGCACGAAGACGGTCTCGCCGACACCGCCGACGGTTTCGGCGGCGGCAACACCCGGCAAAGCAAGCTCGACATCATGCGCGACAGCCGCACCGGAGCGTATGGCGTTTGCGCGCTGGTGCTGTCGTTGTTGCTGCGGATCGGCGCGTTGGCGAGCCTCACCGATGTCTCCGCGGTGGTTTGGGCGCTGCTCGCCTCGCACTGCGCCGCGCGCGCGGCCATGGTGATCCTGATGTGGCTGTTGCCGCCGGCGCGCAGCGATGGGCTCTCCCATGACGCTGGAAGCCCGACAGGCGAAAACGCCGCGGCCGCCGCCACGATCGCCTTGGTCGTGCTGCTGTTCTGCCTGCATCCGCTTCGCGGCGTTATCGCCGCGCTCGCGCTGCTCGCGGCAGCCGGGCTGATGGCTTGGCTCGCCATGCGACAGATCGACGGCCAAACCGGCGATGTGCTCGGCGCTACCGAGCAGGTCGGCGAAATCGTCGTCCTCCTCGTTGCCGTGGCGTGACGGCGAAGGACCGTGCACTTTGCCCTCAGGCCTTCGCGCGACCGGTGGGCCGCACGTGCTCCGCTTCCGGATCGAGCGGCAGCTTCACCGGCGCCTTAAGCTTAGCCGACAAATCGAGCGCCTTGGTGAGCATCAGGCGATCATGCGCTTCGGTCGCGGTTGCCGCATGGGTCGACAGCCCGAGCGAGACGCGGTTGAGAAAAGAATCGGTCTCTTCGCGCATCGGCCCGCGCAGTTCGCCGAGCGCCATGTCGCCGGGCGGATACGAGCCGAGAAAATCAACCAGCCGGCTTTCGTCGGACGCATAGCCCTCGCTCTGCGGCGCCGAAACCGCGAGCACCATGTCGCGGTGGGTATCGTCGATCGTCAGCACGCCATGGGTGCCGTTGATGCCGACTTCGAGACTGTAGACCGCGCCCGGCCAGGTCACCGGCAGCGCCCACGAAATATTGAGGTGATAGATGGTGCCGTCGGCGCACATGATCATGCCGGCGGTCGCGTCGATGCCGTGATAGAGCGGGCCCAAGACCTTGTCGATCGAGCGTGCGTAACATTCGACGGGCTGTTTGCCTTCCAGATACCACATCACGATGTCGAGCGCGTGGGTACCGGAAATCACCATCGGCGAGATCGTCGCCGGATCGTCGGTGCGCTTGTAGTTGTCGATCGCAACCAGCCGGTTCATGAAAGCGCGCGAGCTCACCATGGTGACGTCGCCGAGCGCACCGCTGCGTACCTTCTCCTTACCGGCAAGCCATTTGCGCCGAAAGCGCTGCGTATAGCCCACCACCGCGTCCAGCTTGGCGTCGGTGATCGCCCTGAGCACGCGCGCTGACTGGGCAAGATCGGTGGCAAGCGGCTTCTCGATCAGCATAGGCACGCCGCGTTCGACCGCAGCCAGGATCGGAGCGACGTGTAAATGCTCATCGGTGGCGATGATCGCCGCCGTCACTTCCGGTCGCGCCAACAGCGCGCGGTAATCGGTGGTGACAAAATCGGCGCCGATGCGCGCGGCGACGTCACCGCCGCGATTATGGTTGAGCTCGGCAATGCCGATCCATTCCACCGCGGGGTGCCGCGCCACCACCTCGCCGCGGAACAATCCGACGCGCCCGGCGCCGATGATGGCAAGGCCGACGCCTTTGGCGTTCTTCCTCATACGTTGAGGCCCGCGCGATTGCGCTGCTTGAGTTCCGCGATCCCGGAAATCGTCTCGTTGGTCAGCGGTAAATCGATCGGTTCGTTGCGGTCGGCCGATAGATCGGCCGCGCTATAGGTCTCCATCACCCGCCGCGCGCTTTCCGGCGTGACCATCACCGGCGTGTTACGAATGCAGGCCTCCAGGAAATGCAGCGTCTCGGGGCCGATGCCGCCGGCGTAAACATGATCGACCCATTCGCCGGGCATGGTCGACATGGCGAATTCCTGGCCACGCTTGGCGGTATTGAGCCAGTTGTCGCGCTGGGTGTCGTCAAGCGTGAGCGCGCCTTCGGTGCCGGTGATCTCGATCCAGGTCGAGCAATACTTCGGATAGCTTGGCGGAAAATTCCAGCCGCCGCCGATCATCACCACGACGCCGTTATCCATGGTCACCGTAGTGAACATGACGTCATGCGAACCGTTCACCGGCTTCATGTAACCGTAAGCACCCTGGCTATAGACGCGAACCGGTTTGGCCGGCTCGAGCAGCCAGAACACAAAATCGAGATCGTGGGTCGATTCCATCACCACCGGCGACAGCCGCACCCGGCTGGCGATTTTCTTGCCAAGGTCGCGCGAGAGATGACGGCTCACCAGCACGGATACGACATCGCCGAGCGTGCCGTCGGTGATCTTCTTTTTGGCAAAGGCAATCTTCGAATTAAAGCGCTGCGAATAGCCGATGGTGAATTTCAGATTATTGCGCTTCGACAGCTGGATCACCTCGTCGGCTTCCCACAATTCCAGCGCGATCGGCTTTTCCAGCATCACGTGCTTGCCCGCGCGCAGGCAGTCGCGCGCGATCGGATAATGGTTGGCCTCCGGCGTGGTCGAGATATAGACCACGGATATCTTATTGTTGGCGATGATCTCTTTGTAATCGATGATCGCGGTCGCCGGCTTGTAAAGCTTCTTCACCTCGGCGAGCCGATCCGGCTTGATGTCGCAGAGATGCAATTTGTCGACCAGGGCCGATCGCGACAGCGTGTCGGCGCGCAAGCCCCCGATCCAGCCGACACCGATCACCGCCGCTTCCACCGTTTTCACGCCGCATCCTTCCCTCTGGTTGCTGCCGGCGCATAGAAACCATGATGGCGCAGCCGGCGCAACGCTTCATGCATGTTCAGGCGTGGGCCGACGGAAGCGGCGCGGCGACCCCAAAGACCTTCTGAGCGAATTGCGGATAGATCTCCGCCAGCATCGGCGCGACCACGGTGCGCATCAGGCGCAGCGTCTCGGCGCTCGGCACCGGCGTGAGCGGCACCTGCGCCGGACGATCGAAGGCGAAGCCGGTATTCTCGACCACCTCCTCGACGCCGTGCCCGGGATGAACGCTGGCGAGACGGAAACGCCGCTGCATGCGATCGAACTCAAACAGGCAGCGATTGGTTATGAGCGCGATCGGCCCTCCCGGGCGAACAACATTATCGGGGCTGCCGCCAGGCGCGCTGATGAAATCGACTTTGGGCACCAGCGTGCGGCGCGAATGCTCGGTGCGAAACAAAATAACGCGCGGCACGACGTAATAAAGGTAGGCCGAGCCGAACGAACCCGGGAACCGCGCCTTGGGCCTTTCGTAATCGCCGACGCTGACCAGATTGATATTGCCTTCGCCGTCGATCTGGCCGCCGGAGAGAAAGAACACGTCGATGCGGCCTTGGCCGGCACAGTCGAATAATTCGCGCGCACCGTCGGTGAAGAAGGTGTGGGCGCGGCTACCGAGCAGCGACACGTAGAGTCTGTTCGAATTGTGAAGGCCGGCACGCTCGCGCGCCAACAGCGCAGCCGTCGCCGGGATCGGCGAAGCCGCGCCGACTGCGACATGGCGCGCATCGCCGATCAGACGGCAGATGACGTCAGCGAGCAATTCCTCGTCGCGGAATTCTGTCATGGCCGGGTGGTTGAGTTACGCCGCGCGCTTCGCATAGACATAGCGGTCGAGATATTGCGCAAAACCTTCCGGCGTCGCGGCGAGCCGTGCGTATTCGCTCATATGCGCGGCATCGATGCCATAGCGATCCGGCAACGGCAGCGGCCAGGCACCGCGCCGCTCGACTGCGACCGCTTCGACATAGAAGCCCGGCAAAGTGCCGGCAGCGAATAGCGGATCGTGCAGTAAATCCGTCTCGTGAATTTCTTCCACCGTCACGATCGTTCGCGCCGCCGCGTGCGCCATGATGACGAGTTCGCGCTCCCTGCCGATGTAAACATTGCCGTCGCGATCGGCGAGCGGCGCGTGAAACAGCGCCACGTCCGGCTTGAGTGCCGGCAACAGCACGATCGGATCGTCGTTGCCGAACGGATTGTCGATGATTTTCCAATCGGGGCGATGCGCCATCAGATCCGAGCCTATCAAGCCGCGCAGCGGCATAAACGGCACGCCTTTTTCGGCGGCCTGGAATTGGGCGTGCAAAGCGGGACAGGTGGCGTCGCGCATGTGAATCGCGCCGGCGAGGATGGCGGCGTTAAAGCGCGGCGCGGCACCAAACTCGCCCAGGCTAACTGCAGACGTCTCCAGCGTCGCGATGGCGCCGGCGCCAATCAACAGATCGGTTTGCAAGGTCGAGGTCGGCAGCGCGACCAGATGCAGGCGTTTGACGCCGCGGCGAATGAGCGCCCGCGTCGCCGCCATGGCGACGCCCGACGTCTCGCGCGGCACTGCCAGCATGCAGCCGTCGGTAATCGGCGCCAGCGCTTCATCGAGCGAGCGGGTTATCCGAGCCATCAGCGGAAGGTACTCCATCGGAGTGTTGCTGGGGAGGTACACCTGTCCCGGGCGCAGCGTTGTTGGGCGATGGAAGGGCCGGCGGTCGCGATTTGCCGTTACGCACCGGGTGGCTCGGCACGGTATGATGGGTCTGCTGCCCTTCGGGCGAGGAGAAGGCGTATGCGCCGACGGCAATGCATTGCGCTACTTGGCAGTGCGCCAATTTGGCCGCTTGCCGCGCGCGGGCAGCAATCCGATTCGAAACGCCGCTTGGGCCCATTGCTGGCTTTGACCGAGAGCGACGCTCAAGCGCGGGAATACGTCGCGGCATTCGTCCAGGCCCTTCGCGAACACGGCTGGGCGGAGGGGAACAACGTCCAGATTAACTATCGCTGGGCCGGCATCGACGCCGACAATATTCGTCATGCCGCGCGCGAACTCGTCGATCTGAAACCGGATGTCATCGTGGCCCAAACCGCGCTCACTTTGGCCCCGTTGCAGCAACTGACCAGCGACATTCCCATCGTCTTTCTGCAGGTCATTGATCCCGTCGGCAGCGGTCTCGTCAGCAGCCTGGCGCGGCCCGGCGGCAACGTCACCGGAGTGACTCTCGCCGAATTCCCGGCGGTCGCCAAGATGCTCGAAGTTCTGAAGGAAGTTGCTCCGAAAGTGACCCGCGTCGCGGTGATTTACAATCCTGTTCAAGCTCCGCAGGTCGGGATGTGGCGAGCGATCGAGGCGGCCGCGCCTGCGCTCTCGATCCGGGCAAGCGCGTTTGGTGCCAGCAATGCCGATGAAATTTCCAAAGCCGTTTCCGGCTTTGCCGGCGAACCGGGCGGCGGAGTCGTTGTTCTGCCTAATCCGATTACGATTGCGAATCGCGCTCTGATCATTTCGCTCATGGAGCAGTATCGCCTGCCCGCAGTGTATCAGTTCAGCTACTTTGTCTGCGAAGGTGGATTGGTGTCGTACGGAGCTGACCCCATTACGCAATATCGTCAAGCCGCGTCATACGTCGATCAAATCCTCAAAGGCGCCAAGCCCGCCGACCTGCCGGTTCAGCTTGCGACCAAGTTTCAGATTGCCATCAATCTCAAAACCGCCAAGGCTCTCAGCCTGACGATATCGCGCGACTTTTTGCTGGTCGCCGACGAGGTGATCGAATAGAGCCAAGTAAAGAGCAAAGTAATAGAGCCAAGTCTCGTGGGTGCAGCAGTGTCCCGGTTGCCGCCAGCCTGAAGTCGGATCGTGGAAGAGACCCTGCAAACTCTATTGCTTTTACTGGCGGTCATGGTGATCGTGGCCGTCGTCGCGCGGCGTATCAATACCGCTCCATCGATTGTCCTCGTTGTTGCCGGCATCGCGTTGGCCCTGGTCCCGGGCGTACCGAGGATCACGCTCGCGCCGGAATTCGTGCTGCTCGGAATCCTGCCGCCGCTGATCTATTCGGCGGGCGTCGCCATGAGTTGGCGGGAGTTTCGATTCAACCTGCGCCCAATTGCGCTCCTGGCAGTCGGCTGCGTCGTGTTCACGGCCTGCGCCGTGGCGGCGCTAGCGCATTGGGTGCTCGGCATGCCGATCGGTGTCGCCTTTGTGCTCGGCGCCATCGTGGCGCCGCCCGACGTACTCGCGCCATTGGCGATTGTGCGGCAGCTCGGCATCCCGCGGCGCCTCCTTGTCGTGCTCGACGGCGAAGGCGTGGCCAACGACGCCACGGCCTTGATCCTTTACCGCTTCGCGGTTGCTGCGGTCAGCACCGGCTTGTTCTCGCTCGGCCAGGCCGCCGGAACATTTGTTCTGATTGTTGTCGGCGAAATTGCTTACGGTATTGCCATCGGCTGGCTCAGCCTGCGGTTACGGCGCTGGGCGCGCGACCCTCGCGTCGAGATCACGCTGTCGCTAATGACGCCTTACCTTGCCTTCCTGGTGCCCGCGCATTTGGGCGGATCTGGCGTGCTGGCGACGGTTGCAACCGGCCTTTACGTCAGCTGGAACGGGCCACTGCTCATTCCCGCCGCCACGCGGCTGCAGGGCATCTTCTTCTGGGACCTCTTGATCTACCTGCTTGAGGGCCTGGTTTTCCTGGTGACGGGTCTGCAGATCCGCACGCTGCTCGATCGATCTGACATTTTCCCATTATCCGAGCCGATCCTGGCGATCGCTCTCACTGTCATCGTAATCGTGGCGGCGCGCTTCGTCTGGATCTATCCGGCCGCCTATTTGCCGCGTTGGCTGAGCGCGAAGGTTGCACGGCGCGACCCGCTTCCGCCCTGGCAGTGGCTCTTTTTTCTCTCCTTCGTCGGCGTGCGTGGGGTGGTCTCGCTGGCGGCGGCTTTGGCGATCCCTTTGACCATCGGGTCCGGCGCGCCGTTTCCGGATCGCGATCTCATTTTATTCATCACCTTCGGCATCATCGTCATCACGCTGGTCGGCCAGGGCTTGCTGTTGCCAAGCGTTGTCCGTTGGCTCGGCCTCGGCCTTCATGCCGCGGACGAGCGCGACCGCGAGCAGAAAGCCGAGCTTACCGCGCGCTCTGATGCCCTTAAGCTTGCGCAAACGCGGCTTGAAGAACTCGCGGCGAACAAGGAAATCGCACCGGAGGTTTTGGCGGTGCTGCGCGCCCGGCACGACTATCGGTTCGGACGATTGCCAAACGCCGAGCCCAGCCAGTCCGATACGGCTTCGGCGGCGGCGGACGTCCGATCGGATTTGATCTCGCTGGAACGCGAATACATCTATCAGCTCCTGCGCGACGGTCAGATCACCGACGAAGCACGCCGGCGCATTGAACGCGAGCTCGACCTCGAAGAAGCAGGCATCGCGTGCAAAAAAGAAGGCGGCGTCGAGCCGCCGCTTTAAGATTTGGATACTTTGCTATAGCGCCAAGCTATATATCTTGGCGATCGATCAAATTTTTCTATCAGAAAATAGATTTTTTATTAGCAAATAGAGGCGCATTTCGGAATTCCAGCAATGTTATTAATTCTCCACGCTCAACGAAAATTTTTCGTCTCTCGAATTGCGTCGTTCGGTTGCAGCGATTCGATCACGTCAATACGGTTGTGATGCAGTCGTTTCGGCGGGGCCCAGCGAAAGCATCGAATCCTAAAAAACAGTTCGATGCTTCGAGGACTCACATGGACGCGAGACGTCTTTTGCTCGGCGGCGTCGCCGGGCTGGTGGCCGTCGTCGGCGCGCACGCGGCGGAAATCCCGGTCAAGGCCAAGGCAGTACAGTACGTAAGAGTTTGTACGCTTTACGGCGACGGCTTTTATTTCATTCCGGGCACGCAGACCTGCATGAAGATCGGCGGCTTCGTGCGC
>DATAYT010000128.1:0-5005 GCA_036272395.1 Xanthobacteraceae bacterium | reverse complement strand
GCCGGCGCCCGCAAGGCCGCGCATGAGGGCGCAGCCGTCATCGCGGTGGAAGGCTATATCGACGCCATCGCCATGGTCAGCGCCGGGTTCGAGGCGACCGTCGCGCCGCTCGGCACCGCGCTCACCGCCGAGCAGCTCGCTCTGATGTGGCGCATGGCCGACGAGCCGATTCTCTGCTTCGACGGCGACGACGCCGGGCGGCGCGCCGCCTATCGCGCGGTCGGTCTGGCGCTGCCGCTGCTCAAACCCGGCAAGAGCCTGAAATTCGCGGCCCTGCCGGACGGCCAGGATCCCGATGATCTCGCGCGCTCCGGCGGGCGGGCGGCGATCGAAGATGTGCTGGCGGCGGCGCGGCCGCTCGCGCACGTGCTGTGGGCACGCGAGAGCGAGGCGGGCCCGTCCGACACCCCGGAACGCCGCGCGGCGCTTGAAGCGCGCATCGGCCAGATCATCGCAACCGTCGCCGACGAAACGGTGCGCCGCTACTACAAGCAGGATTTTGCCGCTCGGCTGCGGCAGATATTCGCCCCGCCAAACTTCGGCACCAAGTCTTTCGCCGCCAAGTCTTTCGCCGCCAAGTCCATCGGCGCGCCAGGCAGAGACTTCGAGCGCCTGTTTGACGCGCCGCCATCCGGCCGCCGCTTCGACAAGCCCCGCGGCGCCGTTGCGTCCCGCGGGCCGGGCGCGTTCGAGGAGACCTATATCGCCGCGAGCCCGCAGCTCGCATCAAGCCCGGTCCATCGCGGCCACCGTGCCGCGATCCCGCGCCGGGAGGCGCTGATCCTGCAAGCGGCGATCAACCACCCATGGCTCTTGCATGAGCATCTCGAGGAGTTCGCCGCCGCCGAGTTCCGCCACGCCGATACGCAAAAGCTCAAAGGCGTGCTGATCGACGTCTTTGCCCATCATTTTGCCGAAGACTTCACTCAACAGTCAGGTGAATCCGGCGCCGAGACCGAACGAGCGGCGCTCGCCGGCGAGCTCACCAGGCGCGGGTTCGCCGATCTGCTCAGGCGTATCGAGCGCACCATCACGACGCCTTCGGTTTGGGGTGCGCGGCCGCAAGCCGCGGCCGCCGACGTTTTACTGACGTGGAAGCAGCTCATTGCCTTGCATCGGCAATGGCATTCCCTAACTAGGGAACTTAAGGACGCGGAAACAGCGCTCGGCCAGGACAATACCGAGGCGAATTACGCCCGGTTATGCGACGTCAAGGCCAGACTGACTTCGCTCGAGGGAACCGAAGCCCTGATCGAGGGATTCGGGGCCTCCTCGGGCCGGCCGGTCAGGTCATTGTAGTGGGAGTGCGGCTGATAGCGTGCTGCCGGCCGTGGTTGGCCCGGCGTGGGGTTAGGAGAGGTCGCCCCCAACCGGGAGTGGTATAGTTAGTCGGAGCTTAACGCAGTTTCGACAAATTTGACCTCGATTCGGGTGGCGCAGGCCGGTAAAACCGTGCCCGACGCCGCCCTTTCGGGCGTCTGCCCCGTGTGGCGGCCCAACAATGACCAAGGGGATATGGGCATCGCCCGGTCCCAGCGTTCCGCACCCGCGGCGACTCAGTCGCAATAGGGTAGGGGACTTAAGCGGCGGCCCGCGAAGGCGCGCAGTTGGAGATTGAAGAGCATGGCAACCAAAAGCGCGGCCACCAAGACCGTCCTGGCAAAATCCAAGGTGGTCCGGCCGGGGACAGCGACCCCGCAGAAAGAATCCGAGACTCCGGAGAAGGAGGGGACCGAAACCCCGGATGCGCCGCTGCCGGTGCTCGATCTCTCCGACGCCGCCGTCAAGAAGATGATCAAGCAGGCCAAGAAGCGCGGCTACGTCACTTACGAACAGCTCAATGCCGTCATGCCGTCCGAGGAGGTGACCTCAGAGAAGATCGAGGACGTGCTGGCGATGATGAACGAAATGGGCATCAACGTCGTCGAGACCGAGGAAGCCGACAACGAGGAAGAGGAAGAGGCCGAAGAGGAGGAGAGCGAAGGCGGCGATATCGTCGAGGTCGCGCCCAAGACGCCGGCCAAATCCGAAACCCGCGAGCCAGCCGAGCGCACCGACGATCCGGTGCGCATGTATCTGCGTGAAATGGGCTCGGTCGAGCTATTGTCGCGCGAAGGCGAAATCGCCATCGCCAAGCGCATCGAAGCTGGCCGCGAAGCGATGATCGCAGGCTTGTGCGAAAGCCCGCTGTCGTTCCAGGCCATCATTATCTGGCGCGACGAGCTCAACGAAGGAAAAGTCTTCCTCCGCGACATCATCGATCTCGAAGCAACCTATGCCGGTCCCGACGCCAAACAGGCCGCCCCTGCGGTTGGCGTCGGCGAAGCCGGCGTGCCGGGCGGCAATGGCGCCACGCCATCCCCGTTGCAATCGGTTTCGCCGCCTTCGGCGCCGCCCGCAGCGACGCCGTTTAAGCCCGCCGCGGCGGCCGGCGACGGCGAGGAAGGCAGCGAAGAGGGACAAATTCCGGAGTCCGATCTCGACGAGGACGATCTCGAAAATTCGATGTCGCTCGCCGCGATCGAGGCCGAGCTCAAGCCAAAGGTGCTCGAGACTTTCGACACCATCGCCAATGAGTTCAAGCGGCTGCGCCGCCTGCAAGAGCAGGACATCCACAACAAGCTGCACTCGACCGGCTCGCTTACGCCGAGCCAGGAGCGCAAATACAAGAAGCTCAAGGAAGAGATCATCCAGCAGGTCAAGTCGCTGCGGCTCAATCAGGCGCGCATCGATGCGCTGGTCGAACAGCTCTATGACATCAACAAGCGCCTCGTCAGCCACGAAGGCCGCCTGATGCGCCTTGCCGATGGCCACGGCGTCGCCCGCGACAGCTTCTTGAAGCAGTACCAGGGCTCCGAGCTCGATCCGCGCTGGCTCAACCGCATCTCGAAGCTTTCGGAAAAAGGCTGGAAGAGTTTCGTCGCCCGCGACAAGGACCGCATCAAGGAATTGCGCACACACATCCACACGCTTGCGACCGAGACCGGTCTCGAGATCGGCGAGTTCCGCAAGATCGTGCACATGGTGCAGAAGGGCGAGCGCGAGGCACGCCAGGCCAAGAAGGAAATGGTCGAGGCCAATCTCCGGCTCGTCATTTCCATCGCCAAGAAATACACCAACCGCGGCCTGCAATTCCTCGACCTGATCCAGGAAGGCAATATCGGCTTGATGAAAGCGGTCGATAAGTTCGAATATCGCCGCGGCTACAAGTTCTCGACTTACGCGACCTGGTGGATTCGCCAAGCGATTACCCGTTCGATCGCCGATCAGGCGCGCACCATCCGCATTCCGGTGCACATGATCGAGACCATCAACAAAATCGTGCGCACCTCGCGGCAGATGCTCAACGAAATCGGCCGCGAGCCGACGCCGGAGGAATTGGCGGAAAAGCTCGGCATGCCGCTTGAGAAAGTGCGCAAGGTGCTGAAAATCGCCAAGGAGCCGCTGTCGCTCGAGACGCCGATCGGCGACGAAGAGGATTCGCATCTCGGCGATTTCATCGAGGACAAGAACGCGATCCTGCCGATCGACGCCGCGATCCAGTCCAATTTGCGCGAGACCACGACGCGCGTGCTCGCCTCGCTCACCCCGCGCGAGGAGCGCGTGTTGCGCATGCGCTTCGGCATCGGCATGAACACCGATCACACGCTGGAAGAAGTCGGCCAGCAGTTCTCGGTGACCCGCGAGCGCATCCGCCAGATCGAGGCCAAGGCGCTGCGCAAGCTCAAGCATCCGAGCCGGTCGCGGAAGCTGCGGAGCTTCTTGGATAACTAATTTTAAATCCGCTCACCCCGCGAAAGCGGGACCGAGTATGGCTTTCCGCTGAGGCCGGGCGCCGGCCCAGTCAGCGAGTCTACCAATGGCTAAGCCGCCACGCATACTGTCTCATCTCGCCGCATCTGCGGTTGCCGCGCTTACGCTATCGCTCAGCACCTCGAGCGCCTTCGCCTTTTCCGCCTCCTTCACCTGGTGCTCCGGCTCGCCGCGCTTTCAGGTTACTGACGTGCCGTCAGGTACGGCGAAGCTCGACTTTCACATGACCGATCTCAACAAGCCGACCTTTCATCATGGCGGCGGCACGGTCGATTATCGCGGACAGGGCGAAGTCCCATGCGGCGCCTTTGCCAAAGGCTTCGTCGGTCCGTCGCCGCCGCCCGGCGAAGTGCACACCTACGAGTTCACGGTGAAAGCGCTCGGCGCCAATGGCGCGCCGCTGGCGACAACCACCGCGCGGCGTAAATATCCGGAGTAAATTTCCGGAGTAAGTCACTCTCCCGACCCTGTAGTGCCGCATATGTGGCGTTCCGCTGCCACGACTAGACCTTTGCAACCACATCAAATGGCCGAAGCCCGGCCGGATTCGCTCACGACAAGCAGCGCGTGAGGGGCTTCCCACGGAGCCAGATCATGGGTTGTTTTCGCGTCGCGTTGAAACTTGTCGCGTCCGCCGTTCCAATGACTGCTGTTGCATTTGTTAGTTGCGCCCCGGCCTCCGCGCATGCGCATCGCTATTCCTATCGGCACGTTTATGCGCATGGTGTTCAATATGCCGGGCATCGCCTTTACGCGATGTACGCGAATGAACTCGCATCCAGCGCTGCTTATGGTTCGCAATATTTCGCTTCACCGTATGCAATGGGACAAAGCAGCCTTTCCGGCAACGGCTACGCGCGCTCCGCGAGCCATGACAACGTCTCCACGATGGCCACGTCACAGGCGAGCACGGCCGGGCTGCCGGGGTCGCTGGTCGAGCGCGTCATCCGCCGCGAGAGCGGCGGCAACCCGCGCGCGGTGCATGCCGGCAATTACGGCTTGATGCAGATCAGGCTCTCGACCGCGCGGGCCATGGGCTATACCGGCTCAGCGGCGGGACTCCTTGATCCGCAGACCAACATAACCTACGCGCTACGCTATCTCGCCGGCGCTTATCGCGCCGCCGGGGGCAATGAGAGCCGCGCCGTCGCGCTTTATTCGCGCGGCTATTACAACCAGGCCAAAGCGCAGG
>DATAYT010000127.1:0-6075 GCA_036272395.1 Xanthobacteraceae bacterium | reverse complement strand
GCGCCGGGGCGTCGATGCGGTGACCATCGCGGCGCCGACGCATTTCCATCGCGACATCGCCATTGATTGTGCCGCGCGCGGCATCCACGTGATGGTCGAAAAGCCGATTGCTTCGACGGTGGAGGAAAGCCGCGCTATCGTCGCCGCCGCACGGCGCGCCGGCGTCACCTTGATGATCGGCCATGTCGAGCGCTTCAATCCCGCGGTTCAATCGATCAAGCGCGCCATCAAAGATCAGGATATTCTCTCGATCGCCATCACCCGTGTCGGACCGTTCCCGCCGCGGATGTCGAATGTCGGCGTCGTCATCGATCTCGCAGTGCATGACATTGATCTGATCCGCTGGTTCACGGACTCCGAAATCGTAGAAATCCAGCCGCAGACTTCAAGCGCCGCCGCCGAGCGCGAGGATATCGCGCTGTTGCAATTCCGCACCGCGTCCGGCGTGCTTGCGCATATCAACACCAACTGGCTGACGCCGTTCAAGGCCCGCACCATTCACATCGCCACACGCGACAAATATTTGATCGGCGATCTTTTGACGCTGCAGGTCACCGAATGCTTCGGCTTCCAACCGGACGGCAGTTATTCGATGCGGCACCTGTCAGTCGGCTATGCCGAGCCGTTGCGGTCGGAGCTCGTCGCCTTCGTAGCCGCAATTCGCAGCGGCGAAACGCCGGCAGTGACCGGCGAAGAGGCCGTCGCCAGTCTTGAAATCGCGACCCGCTGCCTGGAAGCGCGCGCGACGCCGGCCATGGTCGCGCAACGTCAAGCGCCGCGGCGCGTCGCCGGCTGATTCCATTTGCCTGACTAGAGAGCTCTTAGGCCGTACATGAATCAACACGCACGCATCGAAGAGCGGCCGATTCCCTTTATTGACGTGGCGGCGCAGCGTCGCCGTCTCGGCCGCGCCATCGACGACGCCGTGGCGCGCGTGCTGGCGCATTGCCAGTTTATCCAGGGCCCCGAAGTCCATGTGCTCGAGGCCGAACTTGCGGCATTCTGCGGGGCGCGGCATGCCATCGGCTGCGGCAGCGGGACCGACGCTCTGCTGCTCGTGTTGATGGCCTGGCAGATCGGCCCCGGCGATGCGGTGATCTGCCCTTCGTTCACCTACCATGCAACGGCGGAAATGGTCGCGCTCCTCGGCGCCACGGCGATTATCGCCGATGTGCTGCCGGATAGTTTCAACCTCGATCCGGCGAGCTGTGAACGAGCGGTGGCCACCGCCAGACGGCTGGGACTTAAGCCCCGCGCCATTATCCCGGTCGACCTGTTCGGTCTGCCCGCCGATCATGATGCGATAGTGGCGATTGCTGCCGCGCACGAGCTTTTGGTGCTCGATGACGCGGCGCAAGCTTTCGGCGCGCGCTATCGCGGCAAGTGGATCGGAACCCTTGCCGCGGCGACCGCCACTAGTTTCTTCCCGGCCAAGCCGCTCGGCTGCTATGGCGATGGCGGCGCTGTTTTCACCGACGACGACGCGCTCGCAGCGCGCGTGAAAAGCATCAGGTTTCACGGCGAGGGTGTCGACCGATCGGAGGCCGCGCGTATCGGGATCACCGGCAGGCTCGACACTATCCAGGCAGCGGTGCTGATCGAAAAGCTCAAGATCTTTCCCGAGGAGCTCGAAGCCCGCAATCGCGTGGCCGCGCGCTATTCAGCCGCTCTCGCCGACGTCGCGATCGTGCCACGCGTCGGCAATGAATCGAGCTCGGTCTGGGCGCAATATACGATCCGCCTCAAAGCGGGCCAGCGCGACCCGCTTGCCGTCGCGTTGAAGGCGCAAGGCATTCCGACCGCGATCTATTACACCAAGCCGCTCCATCGCCAGCCGGCTTATCGGGACTTTCCGCTCGCCGAGGGCGGAGTGCCGGTCAGCGATCGCCTCGCCGAAGAGGTGCTCAGCCTGCCGGTGCACGCCTATCTCGAGCCGCCCGTCCAGGATCGCATTATTGAGTCCGTGCGGCGTGCGCTGGCGAACTGAGACCCGCTTCACTCATTGATACATCTGGCATCCGAGCTGAACGACAGCGAGCCGGTTGCCATGCAAGTTTGCGCGTTCGGGCACATGCGGCCGCGGTGTTGAACATTCGCCGATGATCGGGAAAATACTTACTGTAGGCGGCTATACGCTTCTTTCCCGCCTCACTGGTTTTCTGCGCGACATCATGCTCGCCGCGATAATCGGCGCGGGTCCGGTGGCGGACGCCTTTTTCGTTGCGTTCCGGCTGCCAAATCATTTTCGTGCGATTTTCGCCGAGGGCGCCTTCAATTCGGCCTTCATCCCCGCCTATGCGCGCGTTCGGACCGAACAGGGCGCCGGAGCGGCAGAACAGTTCGGCGATCGGATCTTTACGCTACTCTTGGCTTCGCAGATCGTGCTGCTGGCGCTGGCGCTGGTGTTCACCCCGCAGGCGATCGAGCTCTTGGCGCCCGGCTTCTCGCGCGAGCCGCAGCAATTCGCGCTAGCTGTCTCGCTGACGCGGATCACCTTTCCTTATCTGCTGCTGATCACTCTGGTTACGTTGTGGAGCGGCATCCTCAACGCGTTACATCGATTCGCTGCCGCGGCCGCAGCGCCGATCCTGCTCAATGTCACGATGATGGCCACGTTGGCACTGGCCTATTGGTTCCCGAGCGCGGGCTATGCCGCGGCCTGGGGCGTGCTGATTTCAGGCGTTCTGCAGGTGCTGTTAGTTGGTGGTGACACGTTCTTCACGGGAGTGATGACGTCGTTCCGGACGCTGCAATGGGATAAAGACGTGGAGCGCTTCTTCAAAGCGCTTCTTCCCGCCACGCTCGGGTCGGCGGGCACGCAGCTCGCGCTGTTTGCCGACACCATCATCGCGAGCTTCTTGTCGGCCGGCGCGATTTCCGCCTTGTATTATGCTGACCGGATCGATCAGTTGCCCATCGGCGTGATCGGGATTGCCGTCGGCACGGTGCTGGTTCCCGAAATGACGCATCGCCTGGCTTCGGGAGACGACGTGGGCGCACAGGCGACGCAAAATCGTGCAATCGAATTTGCGCTTTTGCTTGCGCTTCCCTGCGTTGTCGCATTCCTGGTCGTGCCGGGGCCGATTATGCGCGGCTTATTCGTGCGCGGTGCTTTCACCGCCGCTGACGCGCACGCGGCGGCATTAACGTTGATGGCTTACACCGTCGGGCTTATTCCATTCATTCTGATCCGCAGCGTGGTGGCGCCCTTCCTCGCGCGCGGCGACACCGCCACCCCGGTCAAGGCCGCACTGATCGGAACGGCGGTCAACATCGTTTGCAAGGTCGTGCTGATGTTTCCGCTGGCGCAAGTTGGTTTGGCGCTCGCTACCTCGATTGGAGCCTGGCTTAACTTCATCCTCGTGCTGTACTTTGCCGCGCGTGCGCGGCTCATCGCGCCCGACGCCGAGCTTAAAATAACCCTCACCAAACTTGCCGCTGCCACCATCGCGCTTGCCCTCGTCCTGGCGCTTGCGGCCCCGGTTGTCACGGCGATGTTATCGTCGTGGTCCAGGTTTCGCGACGAATCAACGTTGGCGGTACTGGTTGGGATCGGCGCGGTCGTCTACGGCGGTCTTGTCGTCGCACTGCTCGGCCGGCGCTGGCTATCGCTACTTCGTGGGACCACACCACTCCACCCAACGCCCTCGCTAAGCTCCAGTGCGGACCAGGCCTGATGGACCTGACAGCAAGTAGGAAACGACAATGCGCGTAGCTATGATCGGCGCCGGGTATGTAGGCCTCGTTTCGAGTGCTTGCTTTGCCGATTTCGGCCATCAAGTCACCTGTATCGACAAAGATGCAACGAAGATTGCCGCGCTCAAGCGGGGCGAAATTCCCATATTCGAACCGGGTCTGACCGAACTGGTCGAATCCAATGTGCGGCAGGGGCGGCTTGAATTCGCCACGGAGGCTCCCCGCATCGGGGAGGCCGAAGCGATATTTATCGCTGTCGGCACGCCGTCACGCCGCGGCGACGGCCATGCCGACCTGAGTTTCGTCTATCAGGCGGTACGCGAGATCGCGCCGCTTATCACCAGCGCTGCGGTCGTGATCACCAAATCCACGGTGCCGGTGGGCACCGGTGATGAGATCGAGAACATTCTGCGCGAGAAACGGCCGGATGCCGATATCCAAGTGGTGTCAAACCCGGAATTTCTACGGGAGGGTGCGGCAATCCAGGATTTCAAGCATCCCGATCGCATCGTGGTGGGCAGCGATGATGACCGCGCGCGCAAGGTCCTCGCCGAGATCTATCGGCCGCTCTATTTGAATGCGCCTCCCATCATCTTTGTCAGCCGGCGCACCGCCGAACTGATCAAGTACGCCTCCAATGCGTTTCTGGCGACCAAGATCACCTTCATCAACGAAATGGCTGATCTATGCGAGCAGGTCGGCGCCGACGTGCAGGAAGTCGCGCGCGGCATGGGGCTCGATAATCGCATCGGCGGAAAATTTCTTCATGCCGGCCCCGGTTTTGGCGGCTCGTGCTTCCCCAAGGATACCAGCGCATTGATCAAGACGGCCCACGACCATGGCGTACCGTTGCGCTTGGTCGAAACGGTTTCCACCGTCAATGAGCAGCGCAAACGCGCGATGGCGCGAAGGGTTGTTCAGGCGCTCGGCGGCTCGGTGCGTGGCAAGATCATTGCTGTGCTTGGGCTGACCTTCAAGCCGAACACCGATGATACCCGCGATTCGCCAGCCATTCCGCTGATCACGGCGCTCCACGATTTGGGGGCGATCGTGCGCGGATACGATCCGGCGGGAATGGAGCAGGCCAAGCCGCTCCTGCCGGACGTGCACTATTGCCATAGCGCCTACAGCGCCGCCGAAGGCGCCGATGCAGTCGTGATTGCGACCGAATGGGAGCAGTTCCGCGCGCTGGACCTGACCCGCTTGAAAGCGGTCATGATGCAGCCCGTGATTGTCGATCTGCGCAACATTTATCGCGCTGACGAAATGCGACGCGCGGCGTTTCGCTACGTTCCGATCGGCCGAGCGGGAGTGGACTAGCGGGCGATTTAAGATTGTCCTCAACAACGAGCCGCGCTCAGCAGCAGGCGAACAGCTCGAGCCGGTTTTATTAAATGGGCCGCCCAGGTGATGGGCGGCCCTTTGCTTTCGAAAACGCAGAGGACCAGGGCAATCAACCCCACCTGATCGCGATCGAGCGAGGGCGGACGCGAACCGCATGACCGTCGTTGCCGGATTCGATGACCCATTCTCCGTTTTGCTGACCGACGATCTTGCCGACATGGTGTGGCCACACGACCACGGCTCCTATTCCCGCCGATCCTGGCCGGCCCCGATGCGCCCAATTGCGCGCCAGATTGAATGACGGCCCCGGATCGGCGCCGAGCGAGATGGCGCATCTGCCAGCCACACCAGGCAGCCGGACGCGTCTGGTCGCGCCCCCGATATATACTGTAGTGCTCGACAAAAGGTTCGCGGCCGCAAAACGAACAGGGAATGATGATGCCGATGACCATGATGATGTTCCCGCGCATCAGCGGATTGAACAAAAATCACCATAGCCGCGGCAGCGACCGTTAAGGTCGTTGACTTTATACAGTCACTCCTAATTTTCAGTTGATGTTTTTATTTCGTCAGCAAACAAAGGCCTCGCCGATGATGACCGGGCGAGGCCTAGAAGACGAAAGCGCCTCGTTGGACCGTGAGGCGCGACGGTCTCATAGCAGCTAAGTAAAATTTTTTGTTATGTAAAATTGCATGACATGTATTTGTTTGATGAAAGCAAGACGCCGTATTCTCGCCTGGGTTGGTGAGATGAAATGCGGCGATTTGCTGGTTATTATTTGTTTGTTGCTTGCTTGACTGTTGACCGATGCTCAACTTGCCAAATCGCGCGCGCAGACCGAGACCAAGGCAGCGGGCAGGCCGAGACCAAGGCAAATGTAATCGTCATGCCGCGTTATAGTGCCTTGATCCTGTATTGGTCAGGCGATAGCGTACTTCCCAGGTTGCGTGAGCGAAGCTGATGACCTCTTTCACCATTACGCCGTTGACCGAGCATACCGGCGCCGAGGTATCCGGCCTCGATTTCAGGACGCC
>DATAYT010000126.1:0-1933 GCA_036272395.1 Xanthobacteraceae bacterium | reverse complement strand
GCCTCCCAGGTGCCGTGCATGCCGAGCATGCCGAGCCATTGCGGATCGGCGGCGGGAAAGGCGCCAAGCCCCATCAGCGTCGAGGTGATCGGAAAGCCGGTGAGCTTAACCAGTTCGCGCAGCAAATCGCAGGCGTGGCGGCCGGAATTGATCACGCCGCCGCCTGAGTAGAACACCGGGCGTTTGGCAGCGGCCATCATTTCCACTGCGCGCTTGATCTTATCGGCGTCGCCCTTGAGTTTCGGCTGATAGCCGCGGTGATGGAATTCGGTCGGCTTGAAGTAAGCCCCTTTGGCGAACTGGATGTCTTTCGGAATGTCAACGACGACCGGTCCGGGACGGCCGCTGGCGGCGATATGAAACGCCTCGTGCAGCACGTGCGGCAGGTCGGCGACCGATTTGACGAGATAATTGTATTTGGTGCAGGGCCGCGTGATGCCGACGGTGTCGCATTCCTGAAACGCGTCGTTGCCGATAAGATGGGTCGGCACCTGCCCGGTGATGGCGACGATCGGAACCGAGTCGCACAAGGCGTCGGTCAATCCGGTCACCGCATTGGTCGCGCCGGGTCCCGAGGTCACCACCACCGCGCCGACTTTGCCGGTCGAGCGCGCATAGCCTTCGGCGGCGTGGACCGCGCCCTGTTCGTGACGCACCAGGATGTGCTTTACCTTGTCTTGCTGAAACAGCGCGTCGTAGATCGGCAGCACCGCGCCGCCGGGATAACCGAAAATGTACTCGACGCCCTGATCGGCAAGCGCCGCGATCACCATTTCCGCGCCGGTCATTTCACTCATCGCACTCTCCATCTCCCCACCGCAAATTCCCGCCGAACGGGTAACAATCCGGGAAATAAAAAAGGGCCTTGAAGGCCCTTGGTCGCGCACCGCCACGTCTCGCGGGTGGGCTTAGCCACCCCCGGCGGTGCGCTTCGATACGAGGATCAGCGAAACGAACGGACGCACGCGCCTGCCTCTCGGTTTGCTCTTGTCCGAATGCGGGCGGTTATAAGCATTGTGTCATGGTGGGTCAAGCAAATTGCGGCGACAATCTGGCTTGCACGCTCGTCGTCTCGTTCAAACTAGCGTTTGAAATCGGAATCACGCGGCAAAGTGAAATCGTTAACCAATCTTAACGGTCACAGCGCGGCCGCGATTTCGCGCGATCGCGGCCTTTAATTTTCCAAGCACTGTTGCTGCATTACCGCAGTCGGGGGCGCGAGCGTACTTGAGTTTTCCCGATCACGCGCTGCCGCTGAGTTGGGCGGAGGGGACATGTTCGCAGCATATCGGATTGGCGCGCATCTGCGCTGTGCAGCCGTTGTTGTCGTCGGCCTCGGTTTATTGATCGCGCCGCTCTCGCCGGCCAAAGCGGTGCCGCCGCCGGCCGCGGCATTCACTTCCAACGACGCCATTCTCAAGTGGATCAATGGCTATCGCCACCGGCCGGATCCGGAGCGATTGCCGAGCGTGGTGCGCGCGCTTTCCGCCATGCAAGCGTTCAAGGCGGCGGAAAGCTCGGGCGCCTATATCGGCTTCATCGCTGGCGTGCTCGGCAGTAATGCCTCGCATGCCGACGATCTGATCGCGAAAATGCTACCGATCGATCCGGCCGATCACTGGGTGCTGGTGCGCGCCATCGCCTATTCCGGCCTGCCGAACTGGCGCGAATTGCTGGCGACTTTCGTCGACCGCATGGCGACGCGCCGCGCGATGATCGACAAATATCTCGACGGCAAGCTGCCGCGGCTCGAGCAGATCGATTACCGCACCGACAAGCCGGGCATGCTCGATAAGATCAAGTCGACGCTGCAGATCGGCAAAGATCAGAAAAAAGCCGTGACGCTCGAGCCGACGCCGGAATTGATCGACGTATTGTGGGGCTACTACCTCGCCACCGGCAGCTACGTGCCGATCCAGCGCGTGATCAAGCT
>DATAYT010000125.1:0-3825 GCA_036272395.1 Xanthobacteraceae bacterium | reverse complement strand
ACAGCGCACGCTCTATGATTTGGAAATGATGGAAGCGACCGGCAGCTGCGCCGGCATCGAGAACTATTCGCGCTACCTCACCGGCCGCAAGCCCGGCGAGCCGCCGCCTACCTTATTCGAATATGTTCCGGACAATGCGCTGGTCTTCGTCGATGAAAGCCACGTCACCATTCCGCAGCTCGGCGGCATGTATCGCGGCGACTTCCGCCGCAAGGCGACACTCGCCGAATACGGCTTCCGCCTGCCCTCCTGCATGGACAACCGGCCGCTGCGTTTCGAGGAATGGGACGCGATGCGGCCGCAGACCTCGTGCGTGTCGGCGACGCCCGGCCCGTGGGAACTCAATGAATCCGGCGGCGTATTCACCGAACAGGTGATCCGCCCGACCGGGCTCATCGATCCGCCGGTCGAGGTGCGGCCGGCGCGCACCCAGGTCGACGATCTGGTCGGCGAGGTCCGCGCCGTGGCGCAGCGCGGCTATCGCGCATTGGTCACCGTGCTCACCAAGCGCATGGCCGAGGATCTGACCGAATATCTGCACGAGCAGGGCATCCGCGTCCGCTACATGCATTCCGACATCGATACCATCGAGCGCATCGAGATCATCCGCGATCTGCGGCTCGGCGCGTTCGACGCGCTGGTCGGCATCAATCTGCTCCGCGAGGGCCTCGACATTCCCGAATGCGCGCTGGTCGCCATTCTCGACGCCGACAAGGAAGGCTTTCTGCGCAGCGAGACCAGCCTCATTCAGACCATCGGCCGGGCCGCGCGCAATATCGACGGCCGCGTCATTCTCTATGCCGACGGCGTGACCGGGTCGATGGAGCGCGCCATCGCCGAGACCGATCGCCGCCGCGAGAAGCAGCAGGAATACAACGCGGCGAACGGCATCACCCCGGAGAGCGTGCGCAAGGGCATCGCCGACATTCTCGACAGCGTCTATGAGCGCGACCACGTGCTGATCGCGGCCGGCGGGGGCCAAGGCGAATTCGAGGAGGTCGCCACCATCGGCCACAATTTCGAGGCGGTGATCGCCGATCTCGAAACCCGCATGCGCGCCGCCGCCGCCGATCTCGACTTCGAGGAAGCCGCACGGCTGCGCGACGAGATCAAACGGCTGCGCTCAACCGAGCTCGCGGTAATGGACGATCCGACTTCCAAAATCTTACCCTCCCCTGCAGGGGGAGGGTCACCGCGCCGAAGCGCGCAGCGCGAAGGCGCACGGGGTGGGGTGTCCCGAATCCACAAACCCACGCTCGACGAAATGGGCATCGCGCTTCATCACGAAGTCACGCCGCACCGGCCTGGGCAAGAAGCGAGGAGCGCCCCCGGCTCGGCGGCCGAGGCAGGCTCCGGTGCGACAGGGACGCAAAATCGCGGTCCGCGCAAGCCAACACTCGATGAGATGGGACCGGGCGTTGAATCAGTGCCTGCGAGCTCTGGCCCGCGCTCGACGCTGGGCCGCCCCGGCATGCGCGGCGGCTGGAAGCCGAGAAGGCGGTGATCGCTGTTGCGGGTAGGCTGATATCGCTGTGGGGGCGGATGGGTTAAGTTGCCCCGTTCACCGACGAATCACTCATCGAGAATCTGGAGGTCGCCATGGCAAAGGGTCAGCTGCGAAGCAACAGGGAAAAGAAGAAGCCGAAGCAGGACAAGAACAAGAAGAAAGGCGCCGAAGCTCCCTCGCCGTTTGCTGGGATGCACAGTCAAGCCAAACCCGGCACGTACCAGTACGAGTATAGCAAGAAGCACTAGCTGGCGCGGCGAGCACCGCCGCGATCGCGGACAGAGCCGTTCGGCACCCTCTCCCGCTCAGAGGAGGGGGAAGCAATAACTACATCCCCTTCGCCAGCACGTCAGCGCCGGCTTTGGCGATCTGATCGTCCTGCGCGGAGAGCGCGCCGGAGACGCCGATGGCGCCGGCGATCTTGCCGTCGACCAGGATCAGGAGGCCGCCTTGCAGCGGCGTGATGTCCTTGAGCGCCAGAAGCCGCATGCCGCCGCCGCCCGCGGCGATAGCGTCATCGAGCGCCTTGCTCGGCAGCTTGAATTCGAGCGCGGTGCGCGCCTTGCCCGCCGAGGTGGTGATCGCCGAGAGCTGCGCGTTGTCGCCTTTGTGGAACATGACCATGTTGCCGCCGCTGTCGAGAATGGTGATGGCGACGATCCAGGAATTTTTTGCCGCTTCGAGCTCGGCGGCGGCCATCACACGCTTGGCCTGGTCGAGCGTGATCGGCGCGCCATAGGGCGGTTGCGGCGGCGGCGCCGCGGCGGGCGCGGTCGACTGTTGCGCGCTTGCCGGCATCATGGCCGAACCGGCCAATACCGCGAGGGCGCAGAGAAAAACCCCAGCGAAAGCGGATGCGCGAACCATGTGGTGACCCTCCAAAGGCAGTCTATCTGCGCATGATCTGATCCGAAAACCGGCAGCCACTTTTCGGGATCATGCGCCGTGCCGAATTCCCAGCGCGCGGCACCATAAGCAGCAAATGCGGCAAGTGGAAGCCGAAATCAGGAAACAGGCATCAGGATACAGGCAGACCTGGAAGCCCGATTTAGACCTGATCCCTAATGGCCGAAAACGTGATCGCCGCGCCCGATGCCATCGCTACGCGCCGCGCTTATATTTCTTCTGCGAATTCCCCCGTCCGCCGCCCTAAGCTGGAGCCGCCGCCATGTTCTCATTCCGCAAGAAGCTGGAAATGCCCGCGCCCGAGGAGGCGCTGCCCGGGCGCGCCACGCCGATCCCGACCGCGCGGACCCATTTCGTCAACGGCCGGCCGCTCAAAGGCCCCCACCCTGCCGGGCTCGCCATGGCGATGTTCGGCCTCGGCTGCTTCTGGGGCGCCGAGCGCAAATTCTGGGAGCTCGGCGATGGCATGTATGTGACCGCGGTCGGCTATGCCGGCGGGCTCACGCCGAACCCGTCCTACGAAGAGGTGTGCTCCGGCCGCACCGGGCACAACGAGGTCGTGCTCGTGGTCTATGACCCGAAGAAAATCTCCTACGACCGCCTGCTCAAGACGTTCTGGGAGAGCCACGACCCGACCCAGGGCATGCGCCAGGGCAACGATATCGGCACGCAATATCGCTCCGCCATTTATGTGTTCTCGCCGGAGCAGCGCGCCGCCGCCGAAGCCTCCAAGGCCGCTTACGCCAAGGCGCTCGCGGCAGAGCGGATGGGCCCGATCACGACCGAAATCGTTGACGCGCCGCCGTTCTATTTCGCCGAGGATTACCACCAGCAATATCTCGCCAAGAATCCGCACGGCTATTGCGGCCTCGGCGGCACCGGCGTGAGCTGCCCGATCGGAACGGGGGTGGCGGCGTAGTCAGGTATCAGAAATCAGTTATCAGGGATCAGCTCTGATAACCGTATCCCTGATTCCTGTCTCACCTGATCCCCGATCATTTCACGTGCTTGGCCAAAAACGCCATTGACCGCGGCCAGGCGAGCTTGGCGGCCGCGGCGTTGTAGCTGCCGCGCTCGTCGCAATGAAAACCATGTTGTGCGTTCGGATAAACGAAGATTTCACAATCGCCGCCGCGCTTCTTTTTGATCATCTCGACGTCGCTCATCGGGATTGAGGCATCTTGCTCGCCGAAATGCATCTGCGTCGGTATTTTCGGTTTTTCATCGGCGTTCTTGGCGATCTGGCCGCCGTAATAGCAGACCGCGGCCGAGAGTCCGTTGAGCTTGCACGCGGCGAGGAACGAAATGGTGCCGCCCATGCAAAAGCCCATGATGCCGACCGGACCGTTCTTTTTCAGCTCGTCGATCGCAGCCCGCACGTCGCGCAGCATCGCGTTAAAATCCGGGTTGGC
>DATAYT010000124.1:0-2725 GCA_036272395.1 Xanthobacteraceae bacterium | reverse complement strand
GTGGGGCGACCCCTCTCCGGAAAGTACAGTGGCGCGGCTGCAGGCTTTCGGCGTCGGCGAGATCGTGGTCAAGAACGGACCGAACAGCGCGCTCGTCGCCACCTCGCGGGGCTCGGAGTTCGTGCCGGTGCCGGAGATTTTAGTGCCGGTCGATCCAACCGCGGCCGGCGACGGCTTTAACGCCGGCTATCTCGCCGCCCGGCTGTCCGGCAGCGAGCCGGCGCAAGCGGCCAGTGCGGCGCACCGGCTGGCGGGCAACATCATCAGTCATCCGGGCGCGCTGTTGCCGCGGGCCGAAGCCGCGATGCATTAGCCGATCAGCCTTCTTTTGCCGCCGGCGTCGCCTTTTGCCATCGGCCGGATGGTCAACTCCACACACGCGCTTGCGGCTGGATTGCGCCGAATAGACGATAAAGGTTGCCGGATTATTCCCTCAACTGTGCCGCGGCTCTATCGGAAGGAAAGCATGCGGCCGGCCGGCAAAATTATCGGCGGCCCGCTGTTGGCAGGCAGCGCCCGCCGCGATGCACAACGCGGCATAGTCCCACAGGCGCCAGTCACTTAACGTTATCTGGAACTGGCGAAAAGTTCGCCGCGAGGGCATCCTTGGCCCGCTTCGGCATTCGCGCTATGGAAGACAAGAAAATGGCGACACTGGCCGCCGCCGCCAGATCCGGAGGAGTTGTTATGAGGTTTTCAGCTGCCAAATGGCTGGTATTCGCATTCGCTGCCGCGCTGGCATTTGCCGCCGGGGGGCCAGCGCTTGCAGACCCGATCATCATCAAGTTCAGCCACGTCGTCTCGCCTGACGCGCCGAAGGGCAAAGCGGCCTTGATGTTCAAGCAGCTCGCCGAGAAGTACACCGACGGTAAAGTGACCGTCGAAGTTTATCCAAACTCCTCGCTGTACAAAGACAAGGAAGAGCTCGAAGCCTTGCAGCTCGGTTCGGTCCAGCTTCTGGCGCCGTCGATCTCCAAATTTGGTCCGCTAGGCGTCAAGGAATTCGACGTCTTCGATCTGCCGTTCCTGATGAGTGACGATATGCACGCCCGGCAGATGATGGCGAGCCCGATGATGGGCGAGCTCAACAAGAAACTGGAGGACAAGGGTGTCGAACCGCTCGCTTATTGGGACAATGGCGCCCACGTCTATACCGCAAACGTGCCGCTGATTTCGCCGGACGATTTTCGCGGACTGAAAATGCGCATCCAGGGCAGCAAAGTCTTGGACGCGGTGGCGCGGCAGCTCGGCGCCATCCCACAGATCATCGCATTCGGCGAGCTTTATCAGGCCTTGCAGACGGGAGTGGTTGACGGCGAGGACAATGTGCCGTCGAACATCTGGACCCAGAAATTCTATGACGTGCAGAAATATTTGACGGTGTCCTATCACGGACGCCTCACCTATTCGCTGCTCACGAATAAGAAGTTCTGGGACGGCCTGCCGGCCGACGTTCGTCCCGGTCTTGAGCGCGCGGTGAAAGAGTCGACGCAATTCTTCAACGACACCGCGGCCAAGGACAATGCCGACGCGCTCGATCAGATCAAGGCGAGCGGCAAGGTGCAAATGCACGTCCTCACCGATACTGAAAAGCAGGCGTGGATCAACAAGCTGATGCCCGTGCACAAGGAAATGCAAGGCCGGTTCGGCAAGGAATTCATCGAACGAGTCTATAAGGAGTCGGGTTTCGTACCGCCACAGTCCTAAGGCTTGGCAGTGCCTTCCCGCGGCGCGGGAAGGCATCAGCTCGCGGGGCGCCGGGTGCTCGACCGTATTCTCGACCGGCTTGAAGAGTGGATCATCGTCACGCTGATCGGCGCGGCGACTGCGCTGACTTTCGTCGCCGTCGTGCATCGCTATGGCGCCAGCAATTCGGCGAGCCTGGCGCGCTGGGCCGGCGTCCACCAGTTTCTGCTACTCAAAGCAGCGGCCAACGCAGTCTACATTTGGCTCGCCTCGATCAACCTCTCCTGGGCGCAGGAACTGGCCACCTACATGTTCGTATGGATGGCAAAATTCGGCGCCGCGCTCGGCGTGCGCACCGGTATTCACGTCGGCGTCGATGTTTTCGTCAATCGGCTGACGCCGGCGGCGCGCAAACCGGTGATCGTGTTCGCGATGCTGTGCGGCGCATTGTTCACGGGGGTGATCGGAACGCTGGGCGCGGTTTACGTCTATGAGCTCGATCCCGACCAGGTGTCGCCAGAACTCGAATGGCCGAGCTGGATGATCTATCTGGCGATTCCGCTCGGCTCCTATCTGATGTGCTTCCGTTTCCTGCAGGTGATGTGGCGCTTCCTGCGCACCGGCGTCGTGCCGCATCCAGCCCACGGCGTCGACTATGAAGCGCCGCACGATACGACGCCGCCGGCGGCAATCGAGGCGGCGCGATGACGGCACTGTTGCACGTTTCCAAGCCTTCGCCGCCGAATCCGGTGAGCGCCGCCGTAACGGCGGCGCTCATCGTCGTCATTCCGCTCGCGTTGGCGCTGATCTGCTTTGCCGCAAGGCTCCACGTCATCGAGTTGTCGCACACGGTGCGCGCCGAGCTCTTGTTTGCGCTGTTGCTGGCGCTGATGGCGTCGGGAATGCCGATTTCGATCGCGCTCGGCCTGTCGGTGCTGACTTATTTGTTCATACTGTCCGACGTCGATCCCAAGATGGTCGGCCTGAAATTGTTTACCAGTATCGATCGCTTCGAGATCATGGCGATCCCGTTCTTCAT
>DATAYT010000123.1:0-19520 GCA_036272395.1 Xanthobacteraceae bacterium | reverse complement strand
GGACATCGATCTGACGTGTGATTAAAGTCCTAAATCTCCAACGGCACGCAACGGTCAAAGCCGAGAGCTTGTTCCAGCAACAAAGCCGTACCGAGCAGCTCAGCATCGCCATGTGGCCGGCCCACAAGCTGGAGCCCAACTGGTAACCCATCGTGAGTCAGCCCGCAGGGCAGCGAGATGGCTGGACAACTAACCAGAGTGATGATGAAGGTCAGGAACATCCAATCTGTGTATGTGGTCAGCTTTTCACCTGTGATCTCGACAGGAAAGCGCTGCTCGACTGGAAACGGGGCGACCGCGACAGTGGGGCATACAAGCAAGTCATAATCATCAAAGAATTGAGCGACGCGGTGAAAAAGCATGTGCCTCTGACGCTGTGCTCGAATGATCTCGTCCGAAGTGAGGCATTGGCCTTTCTCGATATTCCACACGATATCCGGGTTGATGCGGTCGCGTTCTCGAGGCAGCAAATCACCACGCACGTCAGCGAAAAGAAGGGCGCGCAGCACCTGAAAGCAATCTATCGCGCCGGAGAAATCCGGCGTCTCCTCCTCTACCACGCAGCCCATTTCTACGAACTGCTGGGCGCTGGCTCGACAAATCAGAGCGACTTCCGGATCGATGCTGCGCATGCCGAAGTTAGTGCTGAACCCAATGCGCCGAGGAGGCCGCGCGCGTTGGAGCGCCTTCTGGAAGACGCCAGGCGCGACCGAGCAGGATAGCGGGTCATGTTGTGTCAATGCAGCCATCGCATCCAGCATCAATGCGAGATCCGGCACATTGCGCGCCATCGGACCGTCCACCCACAAGCTGTCAAAGGCCGGCAATCCATCGCCTCGCGGCACGACACCGGGACTAGGGCGCAGGCCAACAATGCCGCAGAAGCTCGCGGGGATGCGCAACGAGCCGCCCAAACACGAACCGTTAGCGAGCCAGACTTCACCTGCCGCAAGCGCAGCTGCGGCGCCCCCCGATGAGCCGCCAGCCGTCCGATCCAAATTCCAGGGATTGCGCGTGATACCCCAAACCGGATTGAAGGTATGGCTTCCGGCGAATTCTGGTACGTTCGATTTGGCCAGCGGAATTGCCCCATTGGCTCGCAGCGTGGCTATGGTGCGGTCGTCTGCTGGTGCGTGGTGTTCGGCGAAAATTGGCGAGCCGTACGTGGTCAACTGCCCAGCGACATCATTGTAGTCCTTCACGGCCATCGGTAGGCCCGCGAGCCAGCCAGGGTTGTCGCGACTCTCATTTTTAAAGCGCTTTGCACAGTCGCGCGCTTCCTCGAAAAATCGGATCGGCAGGGCATTGATCTTTGGCTCTACGGCCTCAATGCGCGAGGCTGCGGCTTCCACCAGTTCTAGCGGCGAAAGCTCGCGTTTCCGCAACTTCCTCACAACCTCAGTCGCTGTCAGGCGCCATAAATCAATCATCACAGAGACTTCCGTCAACGGGATAACCGCCGTCTTATAGATGAAAATATGGGTCGAACGCAGGTTCAATGACTTGCAGGCTAGACCCTTAACGGACGTGCCGCGATGTCCGGTGTGAGTCTGCTATTGGAGATAAAGCGGACATGGGTTGGATACGCCGGAATGTCCGCTTATGCCCAAAGCGGACATCGCGGCCCAACGAGGCTCCAGCCAAGATAACGCTGGCGAGGAGCGGCCCCCGCGGCCGGGGGCGACCAAGCGGAGCGCTGGCGCTGTCTTCCTCGCCAATCAGCCCGCCTCCGGCGCGCCGGTGCCCTCGATGGCCTTCGCCACTACGCACATCCGCCGTGCCGAACCGGCGCCAAGCGCGACCGCGCTCACCCGGGCCAACGATCAGGCCCTCCGCCGCGCACTCGAACAGGCGGGGTGGAATTCATCGATGATGAGAACGGTGGGCCGGGAGCGCGGCTGCGAACCGCCCCCGCGCAGAACTAATTTTCAGCAGTGGGCCACCACGGTTATCCGCCGCTCCGGCCTAGTGCCGAGCGTCACCGCGCTGCCCCGAGCCAGTGATCAGAGGACATGCCGCGCACCCGAGTTTTTGGATTCAGCCGAGCGATTACGCTCCCTTTCTATTCGACGCTTCTCAAGCAACTCCGAAATGGGAACGTAGGGTTCATACGGGCCCAATGATGGGAACTGCTTGTGCAGCCGCTCTAACTCCTGATCCTCCTCTAGGGTCAACCCCCTCAGAGGATTTGCCCTTCCGGCCGCCCGCATCCATATCCGTGCGTAAAGTTCTTTGACACGAAGACGCGAGAGCGCCCTTCAGGGGTGCGATTGACGGCAGCCTGGGACGCGGTAATGCGGGCGACCACGAACGCAAACTCCGTCCTCTCCGCCATGCTCGCCGTGTCTGCGTTAATCTTGGCGTGTAACTCAGACCGGCGCTTCAAATCATCTTAGGCTTCAAGGTGAAGGTTTAATCACGTGCGCGCCCCTGCGCGTCCACGAGCGGCTTTTCCTCGAGCAGAAACAGCGCCAGGAACGAGGCCGCAAGTGTCACGGCGATCGCGAGAAAAACGGTGCTAAAAGTCGCAACCGACGCGCCGCCGAGAAAGCTTTGGCTTAATGTTCCGGCGCGCGCGCCAACCGGCGCATTGGCCAGCACGACCGCGCCGAATATTGCAATCATGATCGTGGCGACGAGCGTGCGCACAAAATTCATGCTGCCCAAAGCGGCGCCGAGATCGTGCACCGGAACGGTGTTCTGCAGCGCGACCTGGGTGAGCGGTGCGGTCGGTCCGAAACTGACGCCAATCAAAAGCAAGATGATTTCGAAGCGCGGCGACGTCATATCTTCCGCCGACAGCGCCAGCGCAACAACGGCACCGACGCCGACACACAGGAAACACAGCGGCAAAAGCTTGTACCGCCGGACCCTGCCAAGCAGCTGACTCGACAGGCCGGCGGTCGAATTGAGCGTCACCATGAGAATGACGAGGCTCAATCCGGCCGCGGTTGGCGACCAGCCCAGCGCGCTCTGCAGATACATCGGCAGAAAAACGTTGAGGCTGATGATCGCCCCCCAGCCGAACGAGTGTGCGGCGATAGCCAACAGGGCGGCCGGATCGGCGAGGATTGCGACCGGGATGAGTGGCTCGATCGCGGTGCGAAGGCGAAACACGAAACCCGCGCCCAACACAAAAGCGCAGACGAGCAGCGCAGCGATCGGCAGCGACAGCCACGGATAGCGTATACCGCCAAGATTAAGCGCCAGCATGAAGGACGAACTCGCCGCGATCACCAACACGGCGCCTATAATGTCCAGCCGGTGCGAGCGTTCACGCCGCGGCAGACGCCGCAGCACGGTCAGCGCGATCACAATCGCAATCGCGCATAGCGGAAAATTCCACAAAAAAATCATCGGCCAGCGCAGATGCTCGGAAATCCATCCGCCGAGCACCGGACCGCTGCCGCCCGCGGTCATAAATGCGATGGAGAAATAGGTATAGTAGCGGCCGCGCTCCTTCGGAGCGGCGATGTCGCCCAAGACCATGTTCGCGGTTACCACCAATCCGCCGGCGCCGCAGCCTTGCACCACCCGGCCGCCGATCAGCATCAGCATGTTGGGCGAGGCCGCGCTGATCAATGAGCCGATCATGTAAATTGAAATTCCGATCAGCATGGCCGCCCGGCGGCCGTGAAGGTCGGCGAACTTGCCGTAAAGCGGAGTGAGTGCGGTCGAGGCGATGAGAAAAGCCGTGACCAGCCATGGCAGATTGTGCACCTGGCCAAGGTCGCGGCCGATGGTCGGCAGCGCGCTCGCCAGGACCGATTGATCGACCGAGCCGAGGAACACCGGCAGCATCATGCTGATTGCGATAAGCCGCTTGTCGCGATGGCTCAGCGCTTGCGGATCCCCGGCGGCAGGACGTTCCGTTCGCCGGGCGGGCTTGGCAACGGGAGCAAGCTCGGGCTCGCTGGCAAGCGCCTGGCTTCCTCCCGCGGCGCTCGCGCTGCGCTCGTCATTCATGGAAACGATTACACGCCGAAGGTACCTGGCCCGCGGCGCTCCCGGCAAAGACGATCAACCAATAGCGTCAAAGTGAGCTGCTGTCATTTGTGCGAAAAAAGAATTGCAGACCCGCGCGCACGCATTTCCAACCGCAGATTGTGTGTTATATGACGTAACATTCCCGCCGAGCAGTATCATCACCTCAGGGGATCGCTGATGAAACCAGGGGATCGCTCATGAAAATCAGTGCGCGCAACAAGCTTAAAGGCAAGATCCTCGAGGTGAAGAAGGGCGCTACTACGGCGCATGTCCGCCTTGAAATTGCTCCCGGCCAGATCGTCACGGCATCAATCACCAATGAAGCCGTCGAAGAGCTCGGACTTAAACCCGGCGGTGCAGCGATCGCAGTTATCAAAGCCTCCGACGTCATGATCGCGGTCGATTAGCGCATGATCGCGAAAAGTAGTTGCCGGTTTCCGGACATGTGGGATGAAAATAATCGCGCCGTGAAGCTCCTATGCATCGTATTTGCTCTGTGCGTGAGCGCGGCGCCGGCGCTGGCGCAAGAGCCGGCCGGCTGCGACAAGTTCAAATGGCCGCTCGACAAGGAGCGCGCCACGTTGACCGGCACTGATTTGCCGAAACTGGCTTCGGGCAGCCGGGCCACGTGGCCGCTGCCGTTCGCGACAATGGTAACGCTGCTGCGATTTAGTGAGGTGAAATTTCCAGTCGCTCCGGAGCGCGCGCCGAAATCGGACAATACATTTGCCGGATTCATTGAAGCACCCGCGCCCGTGCAAAGCGGCACGTATAAGATTACATTGTCGTCGGAGGGCTGGATCGACGTTGTGCAGAGTGGCGAGCGGCTCAAATCGATCACGGCGACCGGTGCGACCGGCTGCGACGGCGTCCGCAAGAGCGTCAAGTTTCAACTCCGTGCCGCTCCGTTCACGGTGCAGCTCAGCGGTGTCCAAGCCAACAGCATCGGAATCGCGATCAGCCGAGAGTGAGCAGCCAAATTTTTGATCGGCTACTGCTTGAGTGTGTTCGCGACTTTGAAGCTCGCTTCCGTTTTCGAACGGATGTCGTCGAGCGTCACATCCGGCGCGAGTTCGATCAGCGTCAATCCACCGCCATTCTTGTCGAGCCTGAACACGCCGAGATCGGTGATGATCATATCGACCACGCCGGCGCCGGTGAGCGGCAAGGTGCAGCGATGCTTGAGCTTTGATTCATCCTTGGCCGAGTGCTCCATCACCACGACGACTTTCTTCACCCCGCCGACAAGATCCATGGCGCCGCCCATGCCTTTGACCATCTTGCCGGGGATCATCCAGTTGGCGAGATCGCCGTTTTCGGCGACCTGCATAGCGCCGAGAATGGCGATATCGATGTGACCGCCGCGAATCATGGCGAACGAATCCGCCGAATTGAAATAGCTCGTGGTCGGCAGCTCGGTGACGGTCTGCTTGCCGGCATTGATGAGGTCGGGATCCTCCTCACCTTCGAACGGGAATGGACCGGTGCCGAGCATCCCATTTTCCGATTGCAGCTGTACGCTCATGCCGGGAGGAATGTAGTTCGACACCAGGGTCGGGATTCCGATACCGAGGTTCACATAGAAGCCGTCTTGCAGTTCCTTGGCAGCGCGCGCCGCCATCTGGTCACGGGTCCAAGCCATGATCGTTCGGCTCCTCTTTTAGATTTCGACGCCAGCTCCGGCCGGCGAGTCGGCTCGCTGCCGTTTTCTCACGGTTCGCTGCTCAATGTGTTTGATCGCATTCGGCACATGCACAATGCGTTGCACATAAATGCCGGGCGTGACGATGTGATCGGGATTGATATCGCCGGGCTGGACCAACTGCTCGACTTCCGCCACCGTCACCTTGGCCGCCGTCGCCATCGGCGGATTGAAGTTGCGCGCGGTCTTTCGGTAGACGAGATTACCCTCGGTATCGGCGCGATAGGCGTGAACGATGGCGAGATCGGCGACCAGGCCGCGCTCCATGACGTAATGGTGCCCGTCGAACTCGCGCACCTCCTTGCCCTCTGCGATCTGGGTGCCGACTCCGGTGCGGGTGAAGAACGCCGGGATGCCGGCGCCGCCGGCGCGAATGCGCTCCGCCAGCGTGCCCTGCGGATTGAACTCGATCTCAAGTTCACCGGCCAAATATTGCTGCATGAAGGTTTTGTTCTCCCCGACATAGGAGGAGATCATCTTCTTGATCTGGCGGGTGTCGAGCAGAATGCCGAGCCCTTTGGCGTCAACGCCGCAATTGTTGGAGACGACGGTGAGATTTTTCACCCCAGATTCGCGGATTGCCAGTATCAGTGTCTCGGGAATGCCGCACAGGCCGAAGCCGCCGGCCATGATCATCATCCCGTCCTTCAGCAACCCGGCCAACGCGGACCGCGCGTCCGCATAGACCTTGTTCATGTCCGCTCCATTTTCGGTAGTGCCCCGGGAATAGGGATAATCGGACGGACGGAAAGGTCAACCGCCGGATGGCATGGAATACGCGTTGCTTGGGACGATCGGGAGCTGGATTTGCGGGTGCGGATAATAATTCCAAACCACATACATCGCGGCGAAAAGGATTGCCGCGAGCAGCGCTCCACCGATCCGGTTGCGGAATGAAATGAGGCCTCCCAGCAACGACGCCACAAAGGCGAATACCGCCATTATCGTTACGTAAAGCCAATTCACGGTTGAGAAGTCGATTGCCATCGATTGCTCCTAATCGGACAGCTGCAACAACACGATTGAGTTTATCCGACCCGACGGCGGTGCGCGAGATCAAATTGTGCGCAGCCATCGGCCCGCGCGGTTGGCGCTCGGTTCGACTGGACGCTATAACCCGTTTGCAAGTCGCGGGCGGCCGCTTTCGGAAAACCGCATGGCCAATGTCCTTATTCTTTTGACTTTACCGGAGCCCATTCGCAATCAATATCGCGACCCCTTGCGCAAACGCTTTCCGGAAATCGCGATCGAGCTGGTTGACCACCATTCCAAAGTCGGCCCTTACATCGATAAAGCAGATGCCCTTATCACTTTCGCCCCGATGCTGTCCGGCGACGTGTTGGCCGCTGCGACGCAATTGAAATGGGTGCAGGCGCTTGGCACCGGTGTCGACAATCTCATCGATCAGCCGGCCCTGCCCAAAGACGTGATCGTCACCAATATGCGCGGTATTCACGGTGCGCCGGTCTCGGAAGCGGCACTCGCCGGCATGCTGGCACTGGCGCGCGGGCTACGACGAGCGATCGGCGCGCAAGACGAACGGCAATGGCGCCGCTTTCCGGCGCAGCTTCTGCAGGACAAAACGGTCGGCATATTCGGCGTCGGCCAGATCGCCGAAATTCTGGCACCGAAATGCAAGGCCTTCGGTATGCGCGTCGTTGGCATGACGTCGGCGCCACGCGAGCTTGCCGGATTCGACCGCATGTATCGGCGCGCAGATTTGCCGCAGGTCGTTGGCGATTTCGATTTCCTGGTCCCGCTGACGCCGCTTAGCGCCACCACGCGGAACAGCATCGATGCCGGGATATTGGCGGCGATGAAACCGACGAGCTTTCTCGTCAATCTGGCGCGCGGTGGGATCGTTGATGAGCCGGCACTGATCGAGACGCTTGCGAAGGGGCGGATTGCCGGAGCCGCGCTTGACGTATTCAGCCAGGAGCCGCTGCCGACCGACCACCCGTTCTGGTCGATGCCCAACGTCATCATCACCGCGCATCAGGGCGGGTTCTGCGACGTCTACATCGATCATGCGTTGCCCACGATCGAGGCAAACATGGAGCGCTTTCTTAAAGGCGACTACAGCGGCATGATCAATGTCGTGGCGCATTAGCCGCTCGGCCCGGAACGATCACTGGAGCAATCATGGAGCAACTTTCCGAACGCCTGCAGACGCCGATCTCGACCGCCGAGCTGCAGCGCCGCTGGGCGGCTGTCCGCGCCGCCATGGAACGCGAGCAGATCGACGTACTGCTGATGCAAAACAACAACGATCACATGGGCGGTTACGTCAAATATTTTACCGATCTGCCGGCAACCAACGGCTATCCACTCGCGGTCGTGTTTCCGCGCGACGATCTGATGACCCTGGTGAGTCAAGGTCCATTTGGCGGCGTCACGCATCCGGCCGTCAACGGCGATGGCGTGCGGCGCGGCGTCAAGCAATGGCTGACGACGCCGAGTTTCGTCTCGTGCAATTATACTGCGCCTTACGATCCGGAACTCGCGGCAAAGGCGCTTTCGCCTTACGCGGGCGGCACCATCGGACTCGTCGGCACGTCGCAAATGTCGTTTGCGCTTGTCGACTATTTGCAGAAAGGCCGTTTCTCCAACGCGCGCTTTGTCGAAGCGTCCGATCTCGTCGACAAAATCAAGGCGATCAAAAGCGCCGAAGAACAGGAGCTCATCCGGCGCGCTGCCGCCATGCAGGACGGTGCGATGCGCGCGGCATTCGCCGCGGTCGAGCCGGGAATGCGCGACCGCGACATCGCTGCAATCGCCCAGTGTTATAGCCAACGGCACGGCAGCGAGAACGGCATTTATCTTTGCGCCTCGATGCCGCCGGACAAACCGGTCCAGTTCGGCCAGCGCCATTACCAAAACCGTGTCATTGAAGCGGGTGACACGGTGGCGCTGCTGGTCGAAGATTCCGGACCGGGCGGCATGTATACCGAACTCGGCCGCTCTTGCGTGGTCGGCAGGGCCTCTTCGGAGCTTAAAGACGAATTCGCCTTCGCGCTCGAAGCGCGCAAATCCAATCTGACGCTACTAAAGCCTGGCGCGCGCAGTAAGGACGTGTTCGAAGAATACAATGCGTTTATGCGTAAGAACGGCCGGCCAGAAGAAAGGCGCCTGCATTGCCACGGCCAGGGCTATGACCTGGTGGAGCGGCCGCTCATCCGGCACGACGAGCCCATGAGCATCGAAACACACATGAATATTGTGGTGCATCCAACCTATATCCGCGGCCGCGTGCTGTCCTGGGTCTGCGACAATTATCTGATCGGGCCAAACGGCCCCGGCGAACGCCTGCATCGGTTCCCCGAAGTAATCACCGAGTTGAGCTAAGATCACGGCGGCGGGAACCGGACCGTTCGGGCGCGAGCACGTTTACCTTAATGCTGACTTTTGTCTGTGCTTTGCACCAAAAAATCCGCAATTGCGCCACCATGTCGTCACCGCGGCTGTGCCCAATGCAGGCGACCCGATTAGTTTGATGCGAATTCGCGTCATCGGCGTGCGCAGCACAGCAGCGATCCGGGGCAGCGGAGGAATTGTGTCGAGCTTTTCGTCTTATTTGCATCGCGGCGTTGACCGTCGCGATGGCCGGGTTTGTTGCCGGCGCCGCGGCCGCGCAGAGCGCGACCGCCACAGACCAATCCGGCAAACCCTATCTCGCGGGATTGCATCCACCGCTTGAGCCGCAAAAGCCGGCGCATGCGACGAGCCACGTCAGCGCCCAGCGCAACGCAACAACAAAAATAGCGCAGCCGGAATCGAAACGCCGGCCAATGGTGGGGGCGAACTCGAAGTCTCATCGGCCGGCGCACCTCGCCGAGAAAATAAATTCTCGCGTCGCGTGGCCGAGCGCTGAACCTCCCGCAACGGATGAGCAGGCCACCTCGCAAACCGTGCTGCAGTTCGCAACCGAAGACACCGAGCCAGCTCCGGCCGCGGCGTCCCGCCGGACGATCCCGGACTCAACCCCTTCGCCGGCAAAAATCGCTGCAACAGATGAACGCAACAGCGTTGTCTCAACTCCTGTCGACAGGCCGTCGCCAAGCCCAAGCACATCTGCGCAGACCGAGCGGTTTGAAACCTCGGCATCGAGCCAGATGCGCGTCATCGTGCCGGCACCCATCGAGGCCCCCGCCATCACATCAACACCTCAAGATCGGCCGCCGGCGGAAAGCAGCTCCTCGACCGCTCAGATGCCGGCAACGCTTGCCGGCGCAATCACTGCCGGCATCGTCGGCTGGTTGATATTCGGCTTTGGGTCATTTCGGACGATCAAGTCCAGACAGTTTTGATCCCGTTCCCGTTGCCCACTTAGGCCCTTCCGGACAAAGTTAAGTCCGGCGGGGCAAGAACTCAGCTGATGTCCGAACAAGACAATGCGCGTTGCGCGCCTATGAATTATGTTGCGACAGCGCGCGCCTTTTGCTTCGATTTAGCGGCGACGGCGTTTTTGTTTGTTTCGGCCAGCGATTTCCTTTCGATGACGAAATCGCCACCCTTTTGCACCAGCGCACGAACTTATCGAGAATTTTTCCCGCCACCACCGACGTTCATCCGCCATTTTCGTATTTGATGTTCTACGGCTTGCGCCAGCTCGGATTTTCCGATGCGGCGATGCGGTTCGTCAGCCTGCTGCTGACCTTCCTGGCACTCGCACTTTGTCAAATCCTGGTTTTGACATGGCTTTCGCAGCGCGCCGAGGGTGGAAAGCCGGCGCCGCCCACTCGTCTGGTTGCCGTCCTTACATTCGGCTTGATGCCTTTGGCGGTGAGTCAAGGCGATGCGATACGCTGGTACCCTCTATTTGCGGCTCTGATCATGTCATTCGTGGTGCTCTACCTCGTACCGCGTCACGAGTGGCATCGCTTGTGGTCGGCCCTCGCACTCGGGCTCGCCGCGTCAACCGATTTCTCCGCGGCGCTGATCGTGCCGCCGTTCTTGATCCATCGTCATTTGCTCCAGCGCCGATTTCGTTGGTCGTTCGATCTTTCTTACTGGCTTATTGTGATGGCCGGCGCCGCGGTTGGCTTCTGCTCAGCCTACTGGATATTCACTTACGGGATGATAGCGGTGGAGGGCGAATTCTCCCACGGTGTTGTCCGTTCCGTTTTGACGAATATGCTTGGCTTCTTCGGTGGCAATGCCCTCGGAATCAGCCAGGCATGGATCGTCACTCCGATCATCATCGTTTTTGCCCTGGCGGCAGTCTCCGAAATCGATCGGCAAAAGCCCGGTAAGCCAGTTCATTTCTTATTGCTGCTGCTGAGCGCCCCGGCGTTGATGACGTTGGCGGTTTCGCAACGCCGCGCTCATTTTTGTATTTGACGCCGGTGGCCGCGGCACTGATAACGATATTTTTCGATCGCCAATTGCAGCAAGGGCACGTTCAACGGGCGATCGCTGTGGCCGCGGTCACGCTCGCTACTTCGGCAGCGGCCATTGCCAATTTGATTTCCGGAACGCACCCCTTCAAGCGCAATTCCGTTGTTCCGTATCAGGCAATATTTGATTTTATTGATCGCAATGCCAACGGCAGCGCGCTTGTCGCCTCGACCGATCCCGTCGTGCCATGGGTCCTGCGCGGGGCTGAAGACCGCTGCGCCGGTTATTTTTTCGACGTGCGACGATGTCTGGAATCGGGCCGCCGCTACGATTCGATTTTCGTGATCTCCGGACACAATGATAGATCCAACAGCATTACCCTGATGGACAATTTCCAAGCGTTCGTCGGCGAACTCACAGCGGGCCGGACGAAAGGTGCGAGCATGCCGGCCGGTCACGACGCGGATGCCGCATTGAAGACCCGCCTGACCGGCGTGCCGCTCGAGCCGGCAATCTTGACGGTAGACTTTTATCGATAAGCGAATGACTGCGCGGCGACCGGCTTATTCGGTCTTTGCCCTGCGCATGACTTCGCTGACGCTTCCGGCGCGCCGTTTGAAGGTATCGAACAGCTTGAACGCCTCTTTCGGCTTCATGTTTTTGTGCACGACGGCCGCGACTGCCGCGATCATCGCTTGCGGCGCTTCTGACTGGAAGATATTGCGGCCCATGTCGACGCCAGCCGCACCCTGCTGTACCGCATTGAAGGCCATCGTCAGCGCCTCGAGCTCGGTAAGCTTTTTGCCGCCGGCCATCACGATCGGCACCGGACAAGAGGCAGTTACCGTCTCAAAGCCGTCTTCGACAAAATAGGTTTTGACATATTGCGCGCCGAGCTCGGCGATGATGCGGCAGGCCAGCCGGAAATATTTGGCATCGCGCACCATGTTTTTGCCGACCGCGGTGATGCCCATGACCGGCACGCCGGCACGCAGGCCGGCATCGACCAGCCTTGTCATGTTGTGCACCGACCGCGTCTCATGCTCGCCGCCGATGAAGACTTGGATGCCGACTCCGGCCGCGTTTAATCGCACCGCATCGTCCATATCCATCGCGATCTGCTCGTCGGAGAGTTCATCGCGCAGAATGCTCGGCCCGCCGCTGGCGCGCAGCACCATCGGCTTCTGGCACTGTGCCGGAATCACCGATCGCAAGATGCCGCGCGTGCAGAACAAGGCGTCGCAGAACGGCAACAGCGGCACGATGGAAAGATCGATGCGTTCGAGCCCGCTGGTCGGCCCTTGGAAGTAACCGTGATCGACCGCCAACATCACGGTGCGACCGGAAGCCGGATCAAACACGCGCGCCAGGCGGTTTTTCATGCCCCAGTCGAGTTGATGCGAGCCTTTCAGGTAAAAGCCCGGCGTTTCCTGACGTTGGTCGGAGGCGTAGCGTTGGCCTTCGTGATCGGCTTCCGGCATGGCTGTATCGTTTGGTTTAAGGGAGAACTTGCAGCGTCATTTTTGATCCGGAGCCGCGTGCCAAAAAGGAGTCATGGCACAAAAACCGCGATTACCGGTGAGCACTGCCGGCATGCAGTCCTCGATCGTGTCATATTCGCAATCCCAGCTGAACGCGTCAGTCCCTTGGTTGGAGACCGCGCACCATCGGGAATCGCCATACATGCCAGCGTGGCTGGTGCCGGCGTCAAGACAGAGCGTGGCGACCACGGCGGCGACGGTAAATGTCAGTTTGACGGGAAGGATTTTCACGCGCGGCAGTGTACGGCGGCCACTGTGCGAAAGGCAAACGTGAGGCCCGCCGGCCTACCGCGAAATAGAAATAAATGTCAGCCCAAGACTGCGAAAGATGCGCCAAAGATGCGCCCATGGGGAGCACTTTCGGACTTTAGCCTCTTGCTATGTTCTCTTTTTGTTCTAATATCAAATTCAGGAAACATACCCGGAATATTGGCCCGTTATTCAATGCGGAGAAAAGCCGTTAAATGCTTATTCCGCCAGCATTTTCCTCTCTATCCCCGGTCCAAGGCCGAGCCGCCGCTCTGGCCGAATTACACCTTTTGCTGTCTCCGCATCCAGGGTGGCCCCAAACCTTGCATGCCAAGCTTGCTTTCGATCTTGCCGCATTTGATTGCCACTTGCCGAATGGCGGCCTTACCTGCGGCGCACTCCATGAGGTTGTCCCGGCAACGCAAGCGGCATTCCCAGCCGCTTTCGGTTTTTTCGTAGCGGTGCTGGCACGCTTTGGCGCCAACTTCCCAGAAGCGGCGAGAAACAAACAAATCATTTTCGTGATGCCGGACCACGGATCGCGCCAATGCGGTCGTTTGTCTGGACATGGCCTCAACGGTCTCGGATTTGATCCGGCCCGCGTGATCCTGGTGGAGACGGCGCGTCGCCACGACAGTTTGTGGGCATTGGTGGAAGCGCTGCGTTCGGGCGCACCGCAAGCCGTCATCGGCATGATCGACAGACTCGATCTGAAGACCAGCCAAAAATTGCATCTCGCCGCCACCGATGCCGGTCTGCCGCTGTTGCTGCTGCGGCCTTCGCAAACACTGGAATCGACCGCCGCAGCGACACGTTGGCGGATCGGCGCGGTAGCCGCCGCGCGCGACCGTTTCGGTAGTTACACGCGTCCGCGTTGGCGCCTGCAACTTGAACGCTGCCGTAACGGTCGGCCGGGTGAATGGGTAGTGGAGTACGATCATGTCGCGTATCGTTTCAGTCTGGTTGCCGCGCTGGCCGATCAAACGCCTTCTAGCGGCACAGGCGATCAGCTCCACCGGCAAGCCAATCGATCCTGAACGGCCGTTCGTCCTTGCTATTCCCGCAACCGGAGGCCTGCGCATCGCCGCCATGAACGAAGCGGCGGAGAACGCCGGGATTGTCGTCGGCGATCCGGTGGCCGATGCGCGCGCTAAAGCGGACAGTCTGCAAGTACGCGGTGCGGACAGCGCCGCCGATGATGCCGCGCTGCACCGTCTCGCTTTATGGGCGACGCGCTACACGCCGACCGCCTCGCCATGGACCGAGGAGAACGGCGCTGACGGCTTTTTTCTCGATATCGAAGGCGCCGCGCATCTGTTCGGCGGCGAGGAAAGCCTGCTTGCCGATCTTGCCGGCCGGCTTGACCGGTTCGGATTGCCGGCGCGGCTTGCCATTGCCGATACGCCCGGCATGGCTTGGGCCTTGTCGCATTTTGCCGAGACTGCGCAATCGATCTTGCCCGTGGGCGGCGGAGCTGCGGCGCTTTCGGCAATGCCGATCGAGGCACTCCGGCTGTCGGTCGAAACCCGCGCGCTGTTACGCCGGCTCGGTTTCAAATCCGTGGGCGCGCTGTTGGACAAGCCACGGGCACCATTTGCCGCACGTTTTGCCGACGAATTGCTTCGCCGGTTGGACCAGGCGCTCGGCCGCCGCGACGAACCGCTTATCCCGGTCACCACGCCGCCGGTTTATCACAGCTTGAATTATTTGCTTGAACCGATTGTCAGCCACCAAGCGATTCTCGCGCGCGCCTGCCGTCTCATGCAGCACCTGGTGCATGTGCTCGTACGCGACGAAGCCGGCGCGCGCACGCTGCGGCTGAGCCTCTATGGCGTCGATGGGACGGTAGAGGCAATCGATATCGGATTGACGTCGCCGACACGCAGCGTGCCGCATGTTGCGCGGCTGATCGATCTTAAACTCGAAGCGCTCGCGGCCATGCACGATGGTGGCTTCGGTTTCGAGGCCATCGGCCTTGCCGTCACGCGCGCCGAATCCATGCCGGGACGGCAAATCGAATTGAATATCTCGTCCGCGCGTTCACCACCTCAGGATGATGTCGAACGTGGTGCGGCGTTGATCGACGCGCTGCGGCACCGCCTCGGTCCCGATCGCGTGCGGCAGTTCGAAGCCGTTCCGCGCCATATTCCCGAATGCGCCGAAACGCTGACTGAGTTCAATGGTGAAACGCCGCAGAATTGGCCCATTGAAGAAGAGCAAACACGACCATTGCTGCTGTTGCCGCAAGCCGAGCCGACCGAAGTCACCGCGCTCATTCCCGAAGGGCCACCGCGGCGCTTCCGCTGGCGCGGGGTGACTTACGACATCACCGGCGCGCAAGGTCCGGAACGGATCGCCGATGAATGGTGGCGCGCGCCCTATCCTTCACAAACAGAAGCCCGCACCCGCGATTACTACCTCGTCGAAGACGGCGAGGGTCATCGCTTCTGGCTCTACCGCGAAGGCCTTTACGGCCGGGAAACGGCAACGCCGCGCTGGTTCGTGCACGGCCTGTTTGCGTGAGTTTGTTCGCGTGAGAATGTAAATGAGTACCTATGCCGAGCTTGCTGTAACAACTAACTTTTCCTTCCTTCGTGGCGCCTCGCATCCGCAGGAATTGGTGGCGCGCGCCGACGAACTGGGATTGACTGCCATCGGCATCGCCGACCGCAATTCTTTTGCCGGCGTGGTGCGCGCTTATGACGAAGCCAGAAAACGTAAAATAAAACTGGTGGTCGGCACGCGGCTAGCGACGATCGACGGTTTTGAAGTCTTGACCTATCCGACCGATCGCGCCGCCTATGGCCGGTTGTGCCGTCTGATCACGGCCGGCAATCTCAAAGCAAAGAAAAGCGAATGTCATCTGACCTTCGAGGAAATTCTCAATGCCGCGGAAGGCCAGATTTTCATCGCGTTACCGCCGGGGATTCCGCCTTCATCCTCCCCCGTGGAGTGTAGCGGAACGGGGAAGGGGGATCGCGCGAAGCGCGGTGGAAGGGGCAATTATGAAAACGATCGGAAACCGACGCCCCCTCCCCCATGCTCCGCATGGTCCCCCTCCCCCGCTGCGCGGGGGAGGACGAATACGTTCACCGAACGCCTCTCCGCTCTTGCCGACGTTGCGCCGGGCCGCACCTTCCTTGCCGGCGTGCATTATCATCGCGGCGACGAACCGCGCTGGCTCGGGCTGTTGGCCGAGCTTAGCGAGCGATGCGGAGCGCCATTGGTCGCGGTCAATGACGTGTTCTATCACGCGCCGGAGCGCCGGCCGCTCCTCGATGTGCTTACCTGCATCCGGGAAAAGTGCACCATCGCTGCAGCCGGCTTGCGGCTGTCGAGCAATGCCGAGCGGCATCTCAAAGCGCCTGCGGAAATGGCGCGGCTGTTCGCCGCCTTTCCCGACGCCATTGCCCGTAGCCTCGCCATCGCCCGATCCTGCAGCTTTTCGCTTGGCGAACTCAAATACGAATATCCCGATGAGCCGGTGCCTCCGGGCAAGACCGCGCAGCAGCATCTGGAAGATCTCACATGGGCGGGCGCGCAGGACCGCTATCCAAAAGACAAATATCCCAATGGCATTCCCGGCGATGTCAGGAAACGACTCGAAGACGAACTCGCGCTGATCGGCAAACTCGATTATGCGCGTTACTTCCTCACCGTGCACGACGTCGTTTCCTTCGCGCGCTCCCAGGAGAAGGAAATCCTGTGCCAAGGACGCGGTTCGGCGGCCAATAGCGCGGTCTGCTTTTGCCTCGGCATTACTTCCGTCAATCCAGACAAGAGCGATCTCTTGTTCGCCCGCTTCATTTCGGAAAATCGCGGCGAGCCGCCCGATATCGATGTCGATTTCGAGCATGAGCGGCGCGAAGAGGTCATCCAATATATTTACCGGCGTTATGGTCGCCATCGCGCGGCGATCTGCGCCACCGTGGTGCATTACCGCTCCCGCCGCGCCATCCGCGAAGTCGGCAAAGCCCTGGGGCTAACCGAAGACGTGACCGCCGCCTTGGCCAAGACGGTATGGGGTTACGGCGACGGCTATCCCGACGACCACATCCGCCAAGCCGGCCTCGATCCGTCAAATCCGGCGATCCAGCAGGCCGTCGCAATCGCCGACGCGCTGATCGGTTTTCCGCGTCACCTGTCGCAGCATGTCGGCGGATTCGTGCTCACGCGCGCGCCGCTCGATGAGACGGTGCCGATCGGCAATGCCGCGATGAACGAACGCACCTTCACCGAGTGGGACAAAGACGACATCGATACGCTCGGGCTGATGAAAGTCGATGTGCTGGCGCTCGGCATGCTGAGCTGCGTGCGGCGCGGACTTGATTTCTTGAAAGTCCATTATGGGCTCGATTATTCGCTCGCCGCGCTGCCGCAGGACGATCCCGCGGTCTACCAAATGCTGTCGCGCGCCGACTCGGTCGGCGTGTTCCAGGTCGAAAGCCGCGCGCAGATGTCGATGCTGCCGCGATTGAAGCCGCAATGTTTTTACGACCTCGTCATCGAGGTCGCGATCGTACGGCCGGGACCGATCCAGGGCGACATGGTGCACCCCTATCTGCGGCGCCGCGATGGGATCGAGAAAGAGCACTATCCCTCCCCTTCTCCTGCCCACGGACCGCCGGATGAATTGAAAAACGTTCTCAAGCGCACGCTCGGCGTGCCGCTGTTTCAGGAACAGGCAATGCAGATCGCGATCACGGCGGCGAAATTCACGCCCGACGAATCAGATGGGCTGCGCCGCGCCATGGCCACGTTCCGCCACACCGGCAACGTTCATCTATTTCGCGACAAATTCATCAACGGCATGGTCGCGCGTGGCTATGAGCGCGATTTCGCCGAACATTGCTTCGGCCAGATCGAAGGTTTCGGCGAATATGGCTTTCCCGAAAGTCACGCCGCGAGTTTTGCGCTTCTGGTCTATGCCTCGGCCTTCATCAAATGCCGCTATCCCGATGTGTTCTGCGCCGCCATCCTCAACAGTCAGCCAATGGGCTTTTATCAACCGGCGCAGCTGGTGCGCGACGCGCGCCAGCACGGAGTGGAAGTCCGCCCCGTCGACGTCAATTGCAGCGACTGGGATTGTACGCTCGAGCCGACACCTGCGTCCGCGAGCGTAGAAGGAACCGGTCATGCCGTACGACTCGGTTTTCGCCTCATTGGCGGTCTTGCCGAACCGGAGCTGAAAAAGATGACCGCGGCGCGCGGCAATGGTTTTTCCTCGATCGAGCGGCTCGCCGCGATCGCCGGCATTTCGCGTTTCACCATCGAGCGGCTGGCCGAGGCGGACGCATTTCGTTCGCTCGGGCTAGATCGGCGCGCTGCATTATGGGCGGCGCGGCGGCTCGATACGATCGGCATTCACCGCCCAAATCGAGACAACAGCAAACTTGGCGACGCCAAGACCGAAGACGCGCTGCCGCTTTTGACGCCCCATCTTGGCGATGAATTTTTTCCCGAACCGGAGGTCGCGCTGCCGACAATGCCGCTGTGCGAGCACGTCGTCGAGGACTATGTGACGACCGGGCTGTCGCTGAAGCAACATCCGGTTCACTTCTTCCGCGAGCGGCTTCTCACGCTCGGCGCAATCCGCAACGCGCAGCTTCGTGACGAGGCATTGTCGCAGGATTCGATCGTCACTGTCGCCGGACTGGTTTTGGTGCGTCAGCGCCCTGGCACTTCGAAAGGCGTTGTGTTCATGACGCTCGAAGATGAAACCGACATCGCCAATGTCATCGTCTGGCCGAAAGTCTTTGAACGAAACCGCCGCACGGTGATGACGTCGCGGTTTCTTGCCGTGCGCGGCCGCCTGCAACGCGCCGGTCTCGTCATCCATGTCGTTGCGGAAAGCTTCACCGATCTTTCAACACAATTGCCGTGGCTGCGCGATGGCGATCTGTTCTCGCCGAGATTTTCCGGACACCCGCAGCCGCAATCCGATCCGCTGTCGCTGCACAGCCGCGATTTTCATTGAACCCGCCAGGAGTCGATCATGTGCGGCCGCGCCAAGCTTCCTGACGACGTCTCCGAAATCAAACTCGACCTGAAAATCGACTTCGATCAGATCAGCAATTATCAACCGCGCTGGAATGCAGCGCCGACGTCGAAGCTCCCCGTCGTCGTCTCGGCTGCCGGCAGCCGCATTCTCACCCTGATGCGCTGGGGCCTCATCCCGTCTTGGGCGAAGGACCCCAAGCTCGGCTATTCGACCTTCAATGCCCGCGCCGAAACCCTGGCGACGCGCGCCGCGTTCCGTGGCGCTTGGCAGGCCGGACGCCGCTGTCTTGTCCTCGCCGACGGCTATCATGAGTGGCGCGATACCGACAATCAGCCGTTCGCGGTGGCGCTTGCCAACCGTGGCCCAATGACGCTGGCCGCGTCATTGCCCGGCATTTTTTGCCAATTGCTTCAATGGCTTTGACACTTCACCCGGCTCGGATTTGACACTCTCGTTGCCGATGCGTTCCATCGCGGCGCGGGCGAGCCGGGCTTGATCTGCCCCCTTGGTATAGCGCTCGACTTCCTTCAGCGTCCTGTGACCGCTGATGGCGGCAATCTCATGCGCCGTACATCCGGCGTCGGCGAGTCGCGTGCACGCCGCCTTGCGGAGCCCATGGAAGACACAGTGCTGCGGAAGCCTAGCGGCGTCACACCACGTGCGGAACATTTCTGAGAAATCGTTCGCGCCGTAGCTTTTGCCG
>DATAYT010000122.1:0-12791 GCA_036272395.1 Xanthobacteraceae bacterium | reverse complement strand
GACCGCTCATGGGCTTCCGCCCAGCTCGGGCAAAATCGCATGTTGTAGGTCAGCACCGTTATGTCCGCGAATGCGGGCGCGATGCCGAGGTACGTTAAAATCACAACAATGAAGTGAAACCCACGCCGTGGACCCATCTTTGTTACCTTAGGCACGTCATCGATTGCGTTCTATCGGGGGACAGGGTCATGGTCAAAGCCAAGCGAAAGTCGGCGCGTCGGCGCGCTCTCCGCGAGACGCTCCTCGCCGGCGCCGGCCACTGGTATCTCGGCTCGGTCGATTGGGCGCTGCTCGGCAATTTACTGATCGGATCGATCCCGGGCATCATCCTCGGCAGCTATCTGGCGACACGCGCGCGTGACGCCGTGATACGGATCGCGCTGGCCAGCGTGCTGGTGATCGTCGGCGTCCGGTTGCTGGGCTGAACAGAGGCGCGTACCCCGACATTTTTTGCTTTTACTCGACGGCCTCGCGGGCGCGACCGGCGCGCGCGCGAAGAACAATGACGCTTGGGGTGGAACTTATTGGCCATTGGGTCTATTTACGCGAAACTGTGATCGAGAGCTAAGAGCTCATGGGAAGTCTGGTTCTTCTCGACCTTATGGGCGGCGTTGCGCTGCTGCTGTGGGGCCTGCACATGGTCCGCAGCGGCGTCATGCGCGCGTTTGGCTCGAGCCTGCGACGCTTCCTCGGCACGGCGCTACAGAACAGATTTCTGGCGCTACTTGCCGGAATTGGCGTAACCGCGCTCCTGCAGAGCAGCACCGCCACCGGCCTGCTCATGACCTCGTTCGCGGCGCGCGGACTTGTCGATCTCGTTCCCGCGCTCGCGGTGATGCTCGGTGCGAATATCGGCACGACCCTGATCGTGCAGATCTTGTCGTTCGATGTTTCCGCGCTTGCGCCAATCCTGTTCCTTGCCGGCTTGCTTGCCTTCAATGTCGGAGGCCGCACGATGACGCGCGATCTCGGCCGGGTGGCGATTGGCTTGGGCCTTATGCTCTTATCGCTGCACATCCTGATCGATACGCTCGCCCCTGCCGAAACTGCCCCAAGCGTGCGGGTCGTGCTTGCGGCGATCACCGGGGAACCGGTTCTTTGTGTCCTGTTTGCCGCTGTTCTCACCTGGGCCGCGCATTCCAGCGCGGCCGTGGTGCTGCTCGTAATGTCGCTTGCCTATTCGCACTTTGTCAGTCCTGTGGCGGCGTTGGCGCTGGTGCTCGGTGCCAATCTCGGCAGCGCCGTCAATCCGCTGCTCGAAGGCAGCCGCGCCAACCTCGCCGGCCGCCGCCTGCCAATCGGCAACATGCTGAACCGCGTCGTCGGCGTCGCTCTCGTCCTGCCGTTCCTGCAGCCGATCGTAGAGCTATTCAGTCGATTTGATGTCAATCCCGCCCGCATGGCGGCCGACTTCCACACCATCTTCAATGTCGCCTTGGCGGTTCTGTTCGTCTTTGTGCTTGATGGCGTTGCCCGTTTATTGATCTGGCTGCTGCCGGAATCGGCGAAACAGCCCGATCCGTCGGTACCGCTTTATCTGGATGAGGCGGCGATGCGTACGCCTTCGGTGGCCCTGGCCTGCGCGGCACGCGAGACCCTGCATATGGGCACGTCATCGAGGCCATGTTGAAGCAGGCGATGGCGGTGCTGCTGAGCGACGACCGCAAGCTCGCCGCCGAAGTTTCGCGCATGGACAACGTTGTCGATCGTTTGGACGAAGCCGTAAAGCTCTACATCACCAGGCTGACGCGCGAGAGCCTCGACGAGCGCGAGGCGGCGCGCGCGATGGAGATAGTCGCCTTCGCGATCAATCTCGAACACATTGGCGATATCATCGACAAAAATCTGATGGAGCTCGCGGCCAAAAAGATCAAACACAAATACGAGTTCTCCAAAGAAGGCGCCGCTGAACTCGAAGCGTTCCACAAGCGCATCCTGGAAAACCTCAAATTTGCCTTCAGTGTCTTCATCAATCAGGATGTGCCGACCGCCCGAAAATTGATTGAGGAAAAGACACAGCTGCGAGTCGCCGAGCTTGGATCCGCAGACAGTCACTTGGCGCGCCTGCGCGAAGGACGGCCTGAGAGCATCGAAACAAGTTCACTGCATCTCGACATCTTGCGCGACCTCAAACGCATCCATTCTCACATCTGTTCGGTCGCCTATCCCGTGCTCGAAGCGGCAGGCGAGTTGCAGCCAAATCGTTTGAAAGAAAGCGATGGCTCTGAATTATTTCCGCTGTCGCGCCGTCCGACGTGAATCGTCCAGCGGATGCGCAGCACAATCTTTGCACGAGCCGCGCAATGAGCACACGAATTGATACGCAAGGTTGGCCCCATTAAGGGGCTAACAAATAACAACTAATTTGGCTTGCCGGTATTTAGGGTATAAGCTTGTGCTTTGGGGACGGACGGCTGCGCCTACCATCAGACGCCGCACACATACCTGTCGAGGAGTGCGATGCGCGATTCCCCATTCGCGCGTGGGGTGGCGGCATGGCCGCAAGAAAGAACAAACTCCGGCTGAGTGGGCAAGATCTGCTCTCGATCGCAGGCGATTTGGGGGTTTCGGCGCGCGTGTTCAGCGACAATGAAGTTCGTCAGCTGCTCCGGGCCGCAGTCGAGCGCGCCGGCTCGCAAGTGGCTTTCGCCAAGCGCCACGGCATCGACCGTGCGGACCTCAACCAAGTCTTGAAAGGGAAAAGCCAGGTCCGCGGGTCGTTGTTGAAGTGTCTCGGACTTCGCAAATCATACACGCCGCAAAGCCGGGTAGAAGGACCGAAGCACGCTCCCTTGCTCCTGCCTTGGAGCACGTCGAGGCTTGATACTCCCTCGTTAGCCGCGCACCAGCCAGACGATAGCGACGCCGATGACGGCCGAAACGATGCCGGCGATGCGCAGTTGACCGTTCGGCGCGGTAAGCACGGTCTTCATCATGTGTTTGGCGCCATCGGGAAAAGCGGCGAGAACCAGCCCTTCGAACGCGAAGAATAGGCCGAGCGCCACGATAAAGTCCGACATCGGCGGTCCGTGGCTTACGTTATTGCTCAGCGCTGCGCGCGCGGCGCGGCCGACGGCGCTGCCGCGCCCGCCGGCGCCCCGGCCGTTGCCGCGCCCGCCTTGCCGGTCGGATCGCCGAAGAAGCGGAAGAAATCGCTATCGGGGCGAAGCACCAGATGCGTGTCGCCGTGCTGCATGCTGCGCTCGTAGGCCTGCATGGTGCGATAGAAGCTGAAGAAGTCGGCGTCCTTGCCATAGGCGTCGGCAAAGATGCGGTTGCGCTCGGCGTCGCCTTGGCCGCGGACGGTTTCCGATTGCGAATTGGCCTCGGCGAGGAGAACAGTCACGTCGCGGTCGGCTCTGGCGCGGATCTCTTGGCTCTTCTGGCTGCCCTGGGCGCGGAACTCGGCGGCTTCGCGCTGCCGCTCGGTCTGCATGCGCTGATAGACCGCCTGGCTGTTCTGTTCCGGCAGATCGACACGGCGAATGCGGACGTCGACGACCTCGATGCCGAACGGCTGCGCGTCGCGATCGAGCTGTTCGCGCATCTGCATCATCAGCGCCTCGCGCCGATTGCGCACCGCATCGGCAAGCGTCGCCGCGCCGAGCACCCGGCGCAGGGCCGAGTTCAAGAGAATCGAAAGCTGCGAATTGGCGCCTTCCGGACCGACGGTCTGATAGAATTTCAGCGGATCGGTGATGCGGTAACGCGCGAAGGCGTCGACCACCAACCGCTCGCCGGCCTGCGCGGCACGTGGGACACCGGCATCCGACCTGTCCTGGCTCGAGGCGATCACCTCCTGCGCCGGCGATTCGATGGCGAGAATGCGCTTGTCGATATAGATGACGGCGTCGATGAACGGGATCTTGGCGTTCAGGCCAGGCTCGGTGATGACGCGCACCGGCTTGCCGAGCCGCACCACCAAAGCCTGCTTGGTTTGATAGACGGTGAAGAAGGTGCTGTAGGCGACCACCAGCGCGATCAGCAGAATGACCGCAAGCGCGCCGCCGGCGAGGCTCGGTCTCATTGGTTGCCTCCCGCCGTCGGCTGCTGCTGTTGACCCGAACGCGGCAAGCTTTGCAGCGGCAGATAGGGCACTACGCCGGGGCCCGACTGGCCGCCGGTATCGATGATGGTCTTGTCGGTGCCGCCGAGCACCCGCTCCATGGTTTCGAGATAAATCCGCTGCCGCGTCACGTCGGGCGCCTTCTTGTATTGCTCGTAGACCTGGCTGAAGCGCGAGGCCTGGCCCTTGGCTTCGGCGACGGTCTGCTCACGATAGGCTTCGGCGTCCTGGATGATCTTGGCGGCGCGGCCGCGCGCTTCCGGCACGACGCGATTGGCATAGGTCTGCGCTTCGTTCTGCGCGCGCTCGAGATCGGAACGCGCCGCTTGCACGTCGCGGAAGGCGTCGATCACCTGCGTCGGCGGATCGACCTTCTGTAATTGCACCTGCTGCACCAGGACGCCGGCGCCGTAATCGTCGAGCGTCTTCTGCATGCTTTCCTGCACCGCGGTCTCGATGGTCTGCCGCGCGCCGGTGAGAATGGCCTGAATGTTGGAATGCCCGATCACTTCGCGCATCGCGCTTTCGCCGACCGCCTTCACCGTGCCTTCGGGCGCCTGTACGTTAAAAAGGTAGTCGCCGACATGGTCCGGCTTCACCTTCCACAGCACCGAGAAATCGACGTCGACGATGTTCTCGTCGCCGGTCAGCATCAAGGCTTCCTCGGGCACGTCGCGCATGGTCGAGCCGCGGCGCAGATCGAAACCGATGTCGATCTTGTTGACGCGCAGCGCCTGCGGCGTGAGCGCGGTCTCGATCGGATAGGGTAGGTGATAATTCAGCCCGGGCGGCACCTCGCGCACGAACTGGCCGAAGCGGAGCACGACGCCGAGCTCGTCGGGCTCGACACGGAAGAACCCGGAAAAGCCCCACAGCACGAGCGCGGCCACCGCGATCAAGGCGAAACCGCGGCCGCCGAGATTGCCGGGCATCAGCCCGCGCAACCGGTCCTGGCCTCTGCGCAGAAATTCTTCGAGATCGGGCGGCTTGGGGCCCTGCGACTGCGGTCCCGAGCCCCACGGTCCGCGCGGTCCGGACCCCCACGGGCCGCCGGTCTGATTGCTCCACGGCATGACATTACTCCTTACCACCGGCATATCGCCGGGGGGCCGCTTTTGGCTGCCGGGGTTATAGGGGAGCGGCTTTGCGCTTACAACGCGCAGTTATGCCGCGCCGTGCCCTGCATTAACGACGCGTTGATACGTGACAAAAGCAAAATCGGCCTCGTCTTGCGGCCCGGATTTTTGCTCGGTGCGCGCGGTTTCGCGCCACAATTCAGCTTCGAACGCGGGGAACCGGGCGTCGCCGTCCACGCGCTTATGCACTTCGGTGATGATCAGCCGCGTGGCGAGCGGCAGCGCTTGCACATAAATGTCGGCGCCGCCGGCGACAATGATGGCGCCGGCGCCGCGCCGCAAGGCGTCGCCGCGCGCGGTGGCAAGTGCCGATTCGAAATTCGGCGCGACCACGACCCCGGGAGCGCCGAAATTTTCGTCGCGGCTGATCACGATCGTGGTGCGGCCGGCAAGCGGCTTGCCGATCGAGGCGAAGGTTTTGCGCCCGAGCACCACCGGCTTGCCCATGGTGAGCGCGCGAAAGTGCGTCATGTCCGATTTCAGCCGCCACGGCAGCGCATTGCCGCGGCCGATGACGCCGTTCTCGGCCACCGCGGCGATAATGATAATGTCTAATTGCATTCAATCATTCGGAGCGAGCGGCGTCGCTATCGACCGACTGCCTCGGCAGAATAAATTGAAATACTGCGCCCCTTCTCTTGCCCGACGACGCCGAAAGTTGACCGCCATGACGGTCAATAATCATCCGGCAAATCGCCAGTCCCAATCCCATCCCTTGCGGCTTTGTCGATACGAACGCATCAAATATCCCGTCTAACTTCTCTGGATCAATTCCCGGTCCCGAGTCCTCTATCGCCACAACAATTTCATCGCGGCCATCATGACGCTCAGTCCTCGCCTGCAGCACTCGCCTTCCGTCCTTGATAGCGGCCATTGCTTCGATCGCGTTACGAACCAAGTTTAGAAGAACCTCGTGCAACTGGCCTCGATGGCCCATGACCAGCGGCAGTTGGGATGTCAGCTCGGTGCGGACCGTAATAACGCGATCTTTCAATTCTCCGCGTAAAGTGTGCAGTACTTCAAGAACGATCTCATTCATATCGATTAGTTCGTGTCCCTTGTCGACTTTTCCGAACAAGGTACGAATGTTGTCGAATACCTGGCTAGCACGATGGCTGTTGGTAATTATCCTACTCAAAGATGACCGTACTTCCTTATGATCGGGCGGCGTTCGTCCAAGAAATCGCAGTGCCGCGTTGCCGCTCGTCGCGATGGCTGACAGAGGCTGTCTGACCTCATGTGCGATGGAAGCCGCCATCGCTTCCAAGTTCATGAGCTTGTTGTCTCGCTCGCGCTGCAGGTCCGCCAGCGAGCGGCCGAGTTCTTCGGTGCGTTGACGCAGCTCGGCGATCAGTCGCGTGTTTTCAATGGCGATGACGGCCTGGTCGGCAAAGTTCTGGGCGAGTTCGATCTGTTTGTCCGTGAACGGCCGGACGGTAACCCTCATCAGCGAAATGGCGCCGATAGGATGACTCTCCCGCAACAGTGGAACGGCGAGGACGGTGCGATAACCAACCCTTTGTTGGGCTTCGTGAAGCGTGTACTCCGGATCGCCCAGTACGTCAGCGACCTGCACTGGCTTAGCCTCCAGCGCCACACGTCCCACAATGGTGCCCCGGCCAGGCTCAAAGACAACGTTGCTGGCAACTTCGCGGTGACTAGTGGGGAAACCGTATGTCGCAAAGGCACGAAAATACCCGGGATTTGCGTACACGGCCGCCAGATCCGCATCGCAAAGTCTCGCGGCCAATTCAACCACGGTATCGAGTACAGCCTGGAGATTGAATGCCGAACGGCTGATGATCTTTAGCACATCGGCGGCAGCGGACTGCTCTTGCAGTGTTTGCCGCAATTCATGAAGCAGCTGCGCATTTTGGATTGCGACAATAGCTTGGGTGGCGAAATTCTGAACGATTTCGATCTGTTCATCGGCAAACGGCCGGACCTCCTTGCGGCCGATGGATAACGAACCCATCAGTTTGCTATCCTTCAGCAGCGGCACCGCGAGCATCGTCCGAATTCCCCCAATTTCCACGGCGGCAACAGGTGGCGCGTCGCCTTCAAGGTAAGCCGGATCCGCGGCCAAATCCGCGATGTGAACGAGCATCCCGGTCGCCAGCATACGGCCGCTGGGGGAGTGCCGGAGCGGCCTGTAAGGCGACTGCTCACGTAGTTCGATGAACGCCTGCGGCATATTGTGTGTTGCGACGAGATGCAAAGCGTTGCCGTCCCAGCGACTAATAACGCCGTTGTCGGCATCGCAAATCCGAACGGCACTCGCCAATATGCTGGCAAAAACTGGCTGGGGATCGCCGAATGAGCTGCTGATGAGCTTGAGCACCTCTGTAGTCGCACGCTGTTGTTCAGCTATCGTGTTCAGCTCGCCGGTAAGGGGCTGAATCTCGGTTTCACGCCGGAAGACGCGCGATATACCCCGGCGCCGGGTTGTTGAACCGTAAGGACGCTTTTGCGCGGCCCTCCTGCGAAGTCGCGTTTTTGACCCGCCGGCTGATTTAGAGCGCCGTCTCATTCTCTTGGACCAAATAATCAAGCAAATGACATTCTAATGGTTCATACTATTGCACATTTGAGTTGAAAATTCTTGTGTAGAGGATGCCCAGTCAGACCTGATCATGTCCGCTTTACACCGGGAAAGGAGACCTCGGCTGAGCGAATTGGGATTTCCGCGAAGTGCGCAAACAGACTCACGCCGTGCAGCATAAGGCTAATGCACGCGGTCGGCTTTACATCTGTTTTTCCACGTCCGGATCGAGTGCCTTGGCTGCGGCCGTGTCGGCGTCGCTGCCGGTTGCGTCGCCGTTTCTGCGCTTGGCAAGGCCGCGGGCGAAAAGCGCTTTGGCGTCCTTCGGGTCGAGCTGAACCGCCATCGTGAGGTCGGCAATAGCCTTCCTATTGTCGCCGGCGTTCAAATAAATCGTGCCGCGATACCAATAAGCGCGCTGTGAGTCGGGCTTGCCGCTGATTGCAGTGTTCAAATCGGCCAATGCCGCCGCGGTATTGCTTTTCTGGACATAGGCAACCGCGCGGCTTACATAAGCGTCCATCATGGATGGATCGAGTTTGATCGCTTTGCTGAAGTCGGCAATCGCCTTGTCCAGCTGGTTTTTATCGGCGCCTTCGACGAAGCCTCGGTTAAAGTACGCATTGGGATAAGTAGCATCGAGCTTGATCGCTTGTGTGAAATCCGCGATCGCCCGGTCCGGCTGTTTGATATCTGCATAGACATTGCCGCGACTGTTGAAAAACCCTGCGTTGTCAGGCTCGAGTTTTATCGCTTTGTTGAAGTCCGCCATTGCCTGGGAAGAATTGCCGTTCATTCGGTAGGTGATGCCGCGCGAATTATACAATTCCGCATTATTGGGCTGGATCGCGATCGCTTGATCGAAGTCGTGCAGCGACAGGTCGTAATTCTGTGCGTCACGATAGGCGATACCGCGCCCGCTCAGGGCCGGAACGAGTGTCGCCATCAGCGCCAGCGCCTGGCTGTAATCGGCGATTGCCGCGGCCGTATTGCCGTCGGTACGGGCGGCGTCGGCGCGGAAAGTGTAGGATGCCGCGCGGTCGAGAGCACTTGAGCTTGGTGCCTCGATGATCCGATTGCAGGCGGCGACAACGTCAGCGTTAGCGGGAAGTGTGGCACACATCTTCTGATCAGCCGTTGGCGTGAACGCGCCGGCTGAGTAGACCAAAGCGCTGGCAAAGGCGAAAAGCGCGAAGCGAAACAAGGCCGTCTTCCCGAGCTCAGGAGAAGCCATTATAGCGAGCCAGGCGCAACCAGGCCCATGAAAATCGTGATGATGGCGACGGGCGGAGTTGGTGGCTATTACGGCGCCCGCCTCGCCGCCGGTGGTCACGATGTGTATTTCATTGCGCGTGGTGCACACCTGACGGCATTACGAACCAACGGCCTTAAGCTCATCAGCGCCAATGGCGATCTTCATCTCCCATCTGTCCGCGCCACCGATGAACCTGCGACGGTTGGCACAGCCGACATCGTGATTTTCGCGGTTAAGCAATACGATACGGAGACGGCCGCCAAGTTGGTTGTTCCTGTCATTGGTGATGAGACAGTCGTGATTTCAATTCAGAATGGCATGGATCCGCGGGAAAGTTTGAAATCGATCGTAGGCCGCGACCACGTCTTGGGCGGCACGACCTATATCACCGGCGCGAAAGTGATCTCGCCCGGCACCATCACGCATACCGGCACCATCGCGCGCCTTGTCTTCGGCGAGTACGACGGGAGTGTCAGTTTGCGAGGTGAACGCTTCTTAGATGCTTGCAAGACAGCCGGCATCGACGCTCTTTATTCTGCCGATATAGGCAAAGAAATGTGGGCAAAATTCGCGCTGCTTTCCGCGTTCAGTGGGATAAGCAGCATGTTGCGCAAGGCGGCGGGACCGATAATGAGCGATCCTGATACTCGCCAACTCCTGAAAGACGCCATTGCCGAGACTGTTGCAGTTGCCAAGGCCAAAGGAATTGACCTTGGCGACGATTATGTCGCGAGGCATGGCGACTTCTACGGCAGCATACCGCCTGACACTAAATCATCGATGCTGATGGACCTCGAAAACGGTCGCCGCATTGAGCTGAACTGGTTGTCTGGAGCGGTTGCACAGTTCGGTGACGAATTAGGCGTGCCGACGCCGACGCATCACGCGATTTACAGTGCGCTTAAAGTCGCCGCCGAAGCGGCCGGCTTGATGTCTACACCGCGACCGCGGCCTTGATGTGCGGGTGCGGCTCATAGCCTTCGAGGACGAAATCCTCGTAAGTCAGCGCGAACAGATCCTTCGCCGCCGGATTGATGCGCATGGTCGGCGGCGGCCGCGGCTGACGCGTGAGCTGCAGCCGCGCCTGCTCCAGATGATTCAAATAAAGATGCGCGTCGCCGAGTGTGTGGATGAAGATTCCCGGTTCGAGTCCGGTCACTTGCGCCACGGCAAGCGTCAACAGCGCGTAGGAGGCGATGTTGAACGGCACGCCGAGAAACACATCGGCCGAGCGCTGGTAGAGCTGGCACGACAGCGCGCCATTGGCGACATTGAATTGGAACAGGCAATGGCACGGCGGCAGCGCCATGCCTTCGATCTCGGCGGGATTCCAGGCGGTGACGATGAGCCGGCGCGAATTGGGATTGCGGCGGATTTCCTCGACCACGTTCGCGATCTGATCGATGCACCGCCCGTCCGCGGCCGGCCATGAGCGCCATTGGTGACCATAGACCGGACCGAGGTCGCCGTTTTCGTCGGCCCACTCGTCCCAGATACGCACGCCGTGCTCGTTGAGATATTTGATATTGGTGTCGCCGCGCAGGAACCAGAGCAGCTCGTAGACGATCGATTTGACGTGCAGCTTTTTGGTGGTGAGCAGCGGAAAACCGCGCTGCAGATCGAACCGCATCTGATGGCCGAAGATCGCGCGCGTGCCGACGCCGGTACGGTCGTGCTTTTCGACGCCCTCGCTGAGCACGCGTTCCATCAAATCGAGATATTGGCGCATTGGACTTTGCGGTTCCGGCCGATTCGTTATGCGGAGTCTAACGCCAAATGAGAGGTGGACGAAGGGAGTGCAAGCCTCTGCCGATGTTAAGCGATTCACTTTCCCTCCCCCCGTGTGGCGATGGGGGGATCGCCTAAATCACATCCATCGTGACTTCCCCCAGCCCCTCGACGGTGAACACCGCCCGCTGGCCGGGCGCGATCGACACCGTCGGAATGAGGCTGCCGGTGATCACGACCATGCCGGCTTTGAGATCGCGGCCGCGCTCGGCGACATGGTTGGCGAGCCAGGCCAGCGTGGCGCAGGGGTCCTCCGCCGCGCCTTCGCCGATTAACTTGCCGCCAAGGGTAAGACGGCCGGTGATGCCGACGAGATCATCGAGCGCGATGCGCTTCGGCGTTCCGATGACGATCCCGCCGTTCCAGCAATTCTCCACGATCAGCGAGGTAGCCTCGGTCCTCGCATAATCGGCGTTGCGGTCCTCGATCAACTCGAAGGCGGGCAATGCCGCTGCGACCGCCGGCGCGACGCTTGCGCGCGTCCACGGCGCGCCCGAGGCCGGCAGATCGGCGCCGAGTTGCAGCGCGATTTCGCTTTCGATGCGGAGATTCACAAAATCCGCCGCGCGCAGCCTGGCCGGCGATGCATGAATCGTGCGGCGGAAAACCGCGCCGCCGCACGGATGAGTGATACCCATCAGCCGCTGCATCACCTTGGTCGTGGTCGCGATCTTGGCGCCGGCGACCGCGCCATAGGTCGGCTCCGCCAGACGGTAATAGGCCTCCTGCGCGGCGTAGGCCTCGGCGATCGAGGCCGGACGCAAGTCGTCGGGCAGGTTGCGGTAGGGCAGGCGGCGCGCCCGCGCCGCCCACATCCATTGCGCCATTGCCTCTAGACGCGCGGGGTCGCTCATTGCTGCTCCGAATTTCAATCAGCGCCGCCACCATGCGGGCAGAACCGCGCGTGCGCAAGACGAACCGCCGATCAACCCAGGCCGGCGAGACCGAGCAGCGCCGCCGCGGCGAAAGCCCAGAGCGGATGCACGCGCATGAACAAAGCAATGCAGGCAGTGCCGAGCGTGATTGCCGCCGCGACCCAGTTGAAATCGGCGACGCTGACGATCACCGCAGCGCTGGCCGCGGTCAGTCCGAGCGTCACCGGGACCAGGCCGCGGGTAAGGGCGCCATGCCAGGCGGCGCCGGTGAAGCGCTCCGAGGCGCGTCCGACGATGAAGGCCGGCACCGAGGTTGGGCCGCACATTGCCAGCGTCGCCACCACCGCGCCGGCAATGCCGGCGACGTGGTAGCCGATCAGCGTGACGATGATCAGGTTTGGCCCCGGCGTGAGCTGCGCCAACGCGAAGGAATCGGCGAACTGCCGGTCGGACAGCCAGTGTTGGACATCGACGGCGTAGCGATGCATTTCCGGAATGACCGAATTGCCGCCGCCGACGGCGAAGAGGGACGTCACCGCGAAGAACGCCGCCAGCGTGACCAGTGAGCCGCTCTCGGATTTCACCGGCGCGCCTCGATGTTGCGAAAAGCCGCGCCGATGCTCACCGGCACGATGACAAGCAGAACCAGCGGCAGCGGCCAATGCAGAATCCCGATCGCGACAAAGGTCGCGACCGCGGTCAGCGGGGCGATCACGGCCCGATTCTTGGATGGCACTTTGAACAATGGCCGCGCCATCTTGGCGACGGTGGCGATCATCAGTCCGGCTGCCGCGGCGGCGACGCCGGTCAGCAGGTGGTGGAGCGCCGGCAGGTCCCCGTAATGTGCATAGAGCGCGCCGACCGCGATAATCAAAATCATTGGCGGGCCGAGCAGCCCGGCCAGCCCCGCCAGCGCGCCAAGCGGCCCGCGCATGCGGGAGCCGAAAATCACTGCGAAGTTGACCATGTTGCCGCCGGGCAGAAAGGCGCACAGCGCAAAGGCTTCGTTGAATTCTTCCGCGGTGAACCAGCGCCGCCGCTCCACCATGATGCGCCGCGCCCAGGCCAAGACGCCGCCAAAGCCGGACAGCGAGATCGCGGCGAAGGCCAAGAACAGTTCGGCGATGCT
>DATAYT010000121.1:0-12150 GCA_036272395.1 Xanthobacteraceae bacterium | reverse complement strand
TTCAGCAAGCAGGCGAACGGCTTTTTGCGCCTCGACAGCCGGTCAGGGGCGGTGTCGCTGTGCACCGAACAGCCGGTCGGATGGGCCTGCCAAACGGCGCCGGAGGACCGGGCTGTATTCGAGAATGAGATCACCCGATTGCAGAGCGAGAATGCGACACTGAAGAAAATTCTGCTTGCGCACGGCCTATCGTTGCCACCAGGCGTGGCGCCGGATGCTTCCACCGCACAGAATGACTCGACGCTGCGTCTGCCGAGCGACGCTGATATCGATCGGGCCATCGCTTTTGTCGGTCACGTCTGGCAGCGTTTTATCGATGCCATCGCCCGCGCCCAAAAGCAGGTCTTCAACAAGAGCTGAGCGATCTTGAGCAAGCTTTCCGCCATTCGCAGCATCAAAGCCGATAGCATTGCCACTGCTTCTTTATCGGTGGAAACGTCCGGCGAAGGTTTTTTCGAGATCACACCGGAAGTGACGCGCTTTCTCAAACAGGTCGGCGCGGGCGACGGTGCACTTCTGATTTATTTGCGGCACACCTCGGCCTCGCTCGTCATCCAGGAGAACGCCGACCCCGACGTCCGCACCGATCTGGTCACGGCGCTCCGCCGCCTCGCTCCGGCCAATGCCGGCTGGGTGCACGACGTCGAGGGGCCGGACGACATGCCGGCGCATGTCAAATCCATGCTCAACGGCGTGTCCCTGCAGATACCGGTCAACGGCGGCGGTTTGGCGCTCGGCACCTGGCAGGGAATTTACGTCGCCGAGCATCGCAGCAGCCCGCATCGGCGCGAGGTGGTCCTGCAATTCTGCGGATCCTGCGCCAACAGTGACAGGGCATCCGATTGAGCGAGACGCAGTCTTATCGTGTTTTGATCGCGGACGATCATCCGCTGTTTCGCGGCGCGCTGCGAGAAGCGATCAACCGTCTGTTCGATCACGTTGAGGTCGCCGAAGCCGGCACGTTTGAGCAGGTGGTGGAACGGCTCGAAGCCGGTGGCGAGGCGGATTTGATTTTGCTCGACCTGCAAATGCCCGGCGTGCGCGGCTTTTCCGGATTGATCTATTTGCGCGCGCAATATCCGAGCCTGCCGGTCGCGATCGTCTCCGCCAATGACGATCCGGCCGTCATTCGCCATTGCATGGAATTCGGGGCCGCGGGTTTTTTGCCAAAAACGCTCGGCGTTGAGGCGCTGCGTGGCGCGATCGCGCGCGTGTTGGCGGGCGAAATGTGGACGCCGCCCGATGTCGAGCTCGCCGGCGCGGCGGATGCCGAGACCGCGGCGCTGATCAGGCGGCTGGCAACGCTCACCCCGCAGCAGGTGCGCGTACTCATGATGCTCTCGGGCGGGCTCCTCAATAAGCAGATCGCCTATGAGCTCGGCGTGTCGGAGGCGACCGTCAAGGCGCACGTCTCCGCCATATTGCAAAAGCTCGGCGTCGATAGCCGGACCCAAGCGGTGATCGCCGCCGGCAAGATCGAAACCGGACAATGGCCGCTGAAGTGACTTCGTGCGGAATGCTAAACGCGGGCTTTGAAGGTCTGGTTTTGGAGCTGACCGGACGGAGCCCGCAAGCTTTCGCCAACAGCATGACTCCGTTCGATCAATCTTAAATTAACCTCGTATCGCCCGGCCACATGGCTTAGTCCATCCGGCCGAATAGACTCAGATTGCAACCGGAATAGATTCAAATTTGCTCGTTTCAATACATGCAAAGTGCGTACTTTGCCGACGAAGGGCAATGAGCCATGTCGAAAACCTTTCTGTGGTCCGCCGTTGTCGCGATTTCGCTCCTTGCGGCCGGAGGCGTAGCGGCCTTAAGCCTCCACGCTTCGCCCACAGGTACATTTGTGACATCGTCGATCGGCATCGATCCCTTGGAAGCCCAGGCAACAATCAAGGCGTTGCCCGAGCAGGAGTTTGCCGATCTCATCTGAGGGCGCAATCGAGCAAGCGCAGCGTGGACATTACGCCGGCAATGCGCCTGGCGCGTGGGCGAAATCCTTCGCGCATGAGCGTGCGCTGAACCAATAGTGCAGACGATTTTGCCCACCCTACAATTGACGTTTCGGCAAGGTGGCCTGACCGGCTACGCGGCGCACTAGACAGACTGGTGCGCCAGCGGCGCGGTCCAATGCTGCGCAGCGGGAAACTCGTATTCGCCGTCGTAATCGTAAGCGTTTCGACGGCGCGGCTGCGGTTGTTCGCTCGCTCGCGGCGGCGACTCACGCGTTGGCGATTTGGTCATCGGTCCAACTCCCTTTGTAGAGATTGTGGTCCGGCTGGGTTTATTCCCATCGGCTAAGCCAGATTAGGAACGGGGATCCCGGCTGAGCCGCACCAATCCGCGCGCTCTATTTCAGTTGCGGCGCCTTTCGGCATCGAGCCAACCTCAAACCAGGCCCGCTATGAGTTCGGGTCGGGGAAGTGAGGTAGATATCAGGAAGTTACAGGTCGCTTCCAAATGACGAGAAAATATTCCCCAACATTTTTCACTAACCGTTGATCAAAAAGTTATCTGAAAGTGGCGCGCCAATTTTCGCCACCGGGAATACCGCGGCCCTTTGTTGATCATATCGGTGTGCCGTCGCAGTGCCTGCGGCGCACAAACGAGGGAGAGGACCATGTCCAACGTGACAAAGTTTGCGCTTACTGCTGCAATTATCCTCAGCACCGCCTTTTCGGCGCTGGCTGCAAGCAAGCCTGGAGTTACCAGGGAGCAGGCGGCCAGTAGCGGGACTGGCGTGGCGTCTTATGATCGGTACGGCGGCATCGTCTCGGGTGACTGGCGCTAGCGATGCACAGCGTTGAACGATAAGGCCGCCCGATCGGCGGCCTTATCGGACTTCAGAGCCAAACGGTTTTGGAGTCAAACGGCCGTTGTGTTTCGCGAGATCGCGTACTCCGCCGCGACGATGCGAACTTAAGCCGAGGCCGTTTGGCGTGGAGCCGCGGCGTAAGCACGCGGCTGAATTTTTCCCTTGATCTGGGTCCGATGCATGACCCGGCGCGAGGCATTATCGAACGGATCGCGGCGGTGCATGGTCGACCGATTGTCCCAGACCACGAGGTCGCCGACACGCCAACGATGTTCGTAAATGAATTGCGGCGAGTCGACGAACTGCCACAGTTCATCCAGCAACGCGTCCGATTCTGCTCGCGGCAAACCCTCGACATAGGAATTCCGGCGACGCCCAAGGTAAAGCGCGGGCTCCCCGGTCATCGGATGCATGCACACCGCCGGATGCCACGCCCCGGGCGCTTCATGCGGATCGTCGGTCGGCGTCACGCCTTGGCGCACATAGCCGCCGCTGTTGAATGTGCCGTCGTGTTTGATGCGGCGCGTCCCGAGCTTTGCCTTCAGCGCTGCCGGCAGTGCCCGCCATACCGCCTGCATGCCGCAGAAATAAGTATTGCCGCCGGCTGGCGGAATCTCGAGCGCATAGAGCATCGACGCATCCGGCGGCAGTTCCAGATAGCTCATGTCGGTATGCCAGACCGCTTCGCCGGCGCCCAGCGCGCCGATCGGCTGGCCTTTGCCGTCGAGCACATTGGAGACCACGTAGATGTCCGGAAATCCCGGCGGACTCTGCCGGCCGAGCTCCTGATTTGGCGGCGGGTCGAGATCGCCGAAGCGCCGGCTGAAAGCGACCAGGTCGTCATCGCTGAGGTTCTGCCCGCGAAACAGCAGCACCGAATAGCGGTGCCAGGCCGCTTCGATTTGCGCGAATGCCGAGGCGCTCAAAGCCGCGAGATCGACATTTCCTACTTCCACGCCAACCGCCGGCGTCAACGGCGTTAATGTCATCGGCATGAACATTCTCCAATCGACGTCAAACGCGGGATGCGACACGAGCTTGTCACGCAATCATAGGCCAAAGCATCCCATCTTCCCAGCGGTGCTGGACCCGCCGCAGCCGCGCCATTAGTTTTATTCCTCACTTCGGCCAGTGCTGGGCAAGTGCTGAGCAAGTGGTGGGCAAGTGCTGGAGGGGGAACTGGCCGCGTGCGACGGCGTGACTTCCTGACGCTCGGATCGGCGGCGCTCGCAGTTCGTGGGCTAACCACGACTGCGCGCGCGGCATCGAACTATCCCGAGCGGCCGGTCCGTCTGATCATTCCATTTCCGCCCGGCGGCGGCTTCGACGCCGTCGGCCCTGGGCGGACCGGATCAAGCCGCGGCTCGGCACCATAGTCGTGGAAAATCAGGGCGGCGGCGGCAGTTCGCTCGGCGCGGCGTTCGTCGCGCATTCCAGTCCCGACGGCTATACGCTTCTGCTTGGCGGATCGAGTACGCACGTCACCGAAGCGATTTTGAAAACGCGGCCACTGTACGATCCGATCAAAGATCTCGAACCGATATCCAACATTGCCGTCTCGCCGTTCGCGCTCGCGGTGCATCCTTCCGTTCCAGCCACGACGCTTGCCGAGTTCATCAACTACGACAAAGCCAATCGCGCCACGCTTCCTATGGGCACGCGGGCGTCGGCTGGCTCAATCATCTCACCGGCGAATTGTTCAAGTCGCTTGCCGGGCTTCCGGATCTTCTGCAGGAACCGTACCGCGGCTCGGGACCGGCTATCGCCGACGCGCTGGCGGGCCATGTGTCGATGGTGACGCCTGCCGTGACCGGGCAAATGATTGAGTTTCACCGCACCGGCCGGTTGCGCATCCTCGCCGTCACCAGCCCGAACCGTCTGAGCGCCGCGAGCGATCTGCCGACGGCCGCGGAGACGCTGCCGGAAATGATCTTTGCGCCCGCCGGCACAGCGAAAGCGATCATCGATCAAATTGCGCAGGCCAACCATGCCTTGCTCGCGCAGTCCGATTACCAAAAGATGCTAATAGAGACCGGATTTGAGCCGGATGTGGACTCATCCCCGGAAATATTCCGGCGCCGCATTGCAGTGGAAATCTCCAAGTGGACGCCAATTGGGCAGGCGCTCGGCATCAAGATCGATTGAGCGTCTAGGCTACTCCGCCGCAACGCGCTGCACCCGCCACTGCATCATCAGCGCGCGCAACGATGCCGGCTTGACCGGCTTGTTGAGAACATGCGCGCCTTCGGCACGCGCCTCGTCGCGAACGCGGGCCGAGCGGTCGGCGGTGATGACGATCGCCGGAACATCGCGGCCGTCGGACTGGCCGAGGTGCCCGCGTAGCTCTCTGATCGCGGCAATGCCATTGCCGCCGTCGAGATGATAATCGACCAACAGGCCGTCGGGTTCGAGACCGCTCGCCGCGAACGCCGCCAGGGCTTCGGCCAGATCGGCACCCTTGAGCACACGGCAGCCCCATCCGCTCAGCAGCGTCTCCATGCCGTCGAGAATCGGGCGCTCGTTATCGATGCAAAGCACGACCATGCCGTCGAGGCGCCCGGGCTCGCGCTGGAGTGCGGCGGCTGACCGTGACGCCGAACCGATCGCGGCCGCGCGCGGCGCCGCGACCGAAAAACGCGAGCCTTCGCCAGGATCCGATTTCAGCGTTATCTCGCAATCGAGCACGCGGGCGATGCGTTGAACAATCGACAGGCCGAGGCCGACGCCACGCGCCACCCGCGCGCCCTGGTCGAGGCGATGGAATTCTTTGAACACCGCGCGATGTTTGGCCGGCGGAATACCGATCCCGGTGTCATAAACATCGATGCGCAGGTGCTCGCCCTGACGCCGGCAGCCGACCAGCACACGCCCCGTCGGCGTGTATTTGATGGCATTGGAAATGAAGTTTTGCAGGAGCCGCCGCAACAAGCGCCGATCGGAGCGCACATTGAGCGAACAGGGCATCACGATGAGGTCGAGCCCCTTCTCGCGGGCCATCGGCGCGAACTCGACTTCAAGCCGGTGCAGCAACTCATCAATGCGGAAATCGGCGAGCTCCGGCTTCATGGCGCCGGTGTCCAGGCGCGAAATGTCGAGGAGCGCCGAGAAAATTTCTTCGACCGCTTCGAGCGAGGCGTCGATATTGCCGATTAGCGGAGCATCCTCGCCGGCGCCGTGGCGCTCGATCAGGCTCGTCACATAGAGCCGCGCCGCGTTGAGCGGCTGCAAAATGTCATGACTGGCTGCCGCGACGAAACGCGTTTTCGACACGTTGGCGTCGTCAGCTTCCGCCTTGGCGCGTTCAAGCGCCGCGTTGAGCCGCGTCAGCTCGCCGGTGCGCTCGCGCACGCGCCGCTCCAGGTTCGCATTGGCGCGCTCCAGCGCTTCCGCCGCTTTCACAGTCGGCGTGATATCGGTGAACGTGGTTACCAGCCCGCCGCCGGGCATATGATTGGTGCGCACTTCGATGACGAGGCCTTGTCCGGCGATGCGCTCGAGGAACGGCTCGGCGCCGGACGTGTATTTGGCGACCCGCTCGGCGATGAATCGATCGGTGCCGGTGTGGGCGCCGCCGTGCTGCGCGATATGGCGCAAAATGTCATCGAGCGGGATGCCGACGCGGGTGAGTTCATGCGGCAAATCGAGGATCTCGCCGAATTGCCGATTCCAGCAGACCAGCGCCAGCTCTTTGTCGAACACCGCAATTCCCTGCCGCACATGGTCGAGTGCAGTCTGCAGGATCTCCCGGTTGTAGTGGATCGCGGCGCTGGCATCGTCGAGCAGCTTCAGCGCGGCCTCGGTCGAGACCGTGCGCTTACGTAACAACAGCGATAGCACCAGGCGCGACGACGCGGCGCCGATCGCCGAGGCCAGCAAATATTCGGCATATTGCAGGAGCTGAAAGTCCGCTTCGGCGGTCGGCTCAATACTGATGCGACGCGCCGCCGCGAAGCTCGCGAAGGATCGGCGCGTGCGCTCGTCGCCGAGATAACGGGCCACCGTTGCGATTAGATCCTCGGCGCTCACGGAGGCGCGGCGCAAACGAAAGCCCGGCGCCATTGGGCCAAGCATCGGCGCCAATGTGGGCGGTGCGAACAAATCGCCCTGCACGCGTTCGATTGAACTTGGCGGCCGCGCCAGCGAGAAGCCGATATAGCAGGCGATATTGGCGGCAAAGCTCAACGCCACGCCGTGGACGAGCGGCGGCAGGTCGAGACCGAACAGTGCTTCCGGCCGCAGAAAGGCGAGCCCCCACGGACCGTCCGTCAATATGCGCGCGCTGACGATGCCGGCGGCGGAGATGCTCGGCAGTAACAGCGTATAGGCCCAAACGAGAATGCCGGCGCTCATCCCGGCGATCGCGCCGCGCGACGTGCCGCGCCGCCAGATCAACCCGCCGAAGAATGCCGGCGCCAATTGCGCCACCGCGGCAAATGACAACAGCCCGATGGCGGCGAGCTGCGCTTCGCCGGCCGAGCGGTAATAGGCATAGGCGAGGAACAGAATGGCGAAAATCGCGATGCGCCGCGTCGTCAAAAGCTGGGCGCCGGCATCGGGCGGCTCGCCGGCCAGCGCGCGGCGCTTGAGCGCGAGCGGCATCACGATGTCGTTCGACACCATAATCGCGAGCGCGACCGTTTCGACGATGACCATCGCGGTTGCCGCCGAGAGGCCGCCGATGAAAGCGACCAGTGTTATCAATTCGGACTGCGCCGAAAGCGGCAAGGCGACCACGAACATATCGCTGTCGACGCGCCCGGCCGAAAAGGTCAATAACCCGGCCATCGCGATCGGCAGCACGAACAGGTTGATGAGTATGAGATACAGCGGAAACAGCCAGGAGGCGCGGCGGATTTCCGACTCGCTGTGGTTCTCGACGACGGTGACGTGGAATTGGCGCGGCAACAGCACGATGGCGAACAGTGACAACAGCGTCATGGCGCAGAACGAGGCAAGTTGCGGCGCGCGCGTGAGCACCGCGGCGGTGTTGGGTCGATCCAGTGCCTGCGCCAGCAGGGCCGCCGGTCCGCCGAACATCACGAAGGTCACGAAGATGCCAACGGCGAGAAAGGCAACCAGCTTGACGACCGATTCGGTCGCGATTGCCAGCATCAAGCCGTCCTGGTGCTCGGTGGCGTCGATGTGGCGGGTGCCGAACAGAACGGCGAATGTGGCCATCGCCAGCGCAACGAACAGCGCCAGATCCCCGAATGGCGGCTGCGCTACTGCGCCAGGCGCCGCTTCGGCAAGGATGGTCGACACCGATGACGACACCGCTTTGAGCTGCAAGGCGATGTAGGGGATCATGCCGACGATTGCGATCAGCGCGACGGTCGCGGCGACGATCTGACTCTTGCCGTAGCGCGCGGCAACAAAATCTGCGATCGAAGTGATGTTCTGGCTTTTGGCAAGCCGCACGATGCGGACGAGCAGCGGGAAGCCCAAACCGAACATCAACATCGGGCCGATATAGATCGTGAGAAAGTCAAAGCCGGACCGTGAAGCTAGTCCGACCGAGCCGAAGAACGTCCAAGACGTGCAATAGATCGCAAGCGACAACGGATAGATGAAGCGGCGCGCCGAACTTCCACGCGCTATGCGCCGGCGGTCCCCGTAACTCGCCACCAGGAACAACAGCCCGATATAAGCGAGTGCGATGACGACGATGACCCAACCCTGCAACATGACCTAAAGCTCCGCCGTCGCCGGCGCCGTGGGTCGAACCGCTTGTTTGCGCTTTACGTTAAGGTCACACAGTTTGGCGGGGGTGTCTATCTGCACTGGCTACGAGCGCGGCCTAAAGCCGTCGCGCGTTGACGATGCGCGGTGCAGCCGGCATTCATGGCGGATATTTAGCCCGTGCCGATGAACCCCGCATTCTGCCGTATTCTGCTTGAGACTACCGAAACGCTGGCAATCGCGCTCGCCGGCGGCGTCACCTGCGTCTTTCTCGGTCTGCCGGCCGGCTTGGTGTCGGGCTCGGTTGTGGCGGTGGCGACCGCGGCCTTGCTCGGACGGCCGATGCGCGTCCCGCCGATGCTTGCGCGCATCTGTTACGTCGTCGTCGGAACGCTGCTCGGCACGGTGGTGACGCCCGAAACCCTGCGCGGGGTGGTCACCTGGCCGGCGAGCGTTGCGCTATTGATGCTGGCGTCGCTCGGCATGATCGCTGCGACCATGACCTATCTGCGCGTCGTGCACCGCTGGGATTCGCTCTCCGCGCTGATGGGCGCAAGTCCCGGCTCGATGGCCCAGGTGATCGCGCTGTCGAGCGAGCTCGGCGGCGATTTGCGCGCGGTCGCCATCGTCCAGACCGTGCGCGTGCTTCTCCTTGTCGTCGGCTTGCCGAACGGGCTCGCATTGTTCGGGCTGGTCGTGCCGGCGGTGCCGTTGCCGCGCGGGCCCGCCGGATTTGCCGTGCTCGGCGAAATGCTGCTGCTGCTCGGGGTCGCCGTTACGTCTGCGCTTATTTTCCTGCGTCTGCGGTTTCCCGGCGGCCTATTGTTCGGCGCGCTGGCTGGCTCGGCCGTCCTGCACGGCACCGGGCTTATTCATGCGGCGCTGCCGTGGTGGGTCGGTGGCGCATCCGTGATCACGCTGGGAGCGCTGGTGGGCTCGCGCTTCGCGAATACTAGTGCGCGCATGCTGCTCGGCCACCTTGGCGCGGCGTTCGGTTCGTTCGCCGTGTCGATGGTGGTGGCGACGGTGTTTGTCGTGATCGTAGCGCGGCTATTTTCGTTCCCGATCGCCAATATCGTCATCGCTTTTGCACCGGGCGCGCAGGACACCATGATGGTGCTGGCGCTCGCTCTTCATCTCGATCCTGTCTATGTCGGAGCGCATCATCTGGCGCGATTTTTGGTCGTTACCTTGGCGATCGCCGTCGCGGCGCGCCGGATCACGACGAAGCGCCCACTCCACGATGCTGCGGATGTTCCTCCTCCGCCGCAAGCAGAGCGGACGTAGCGACCGCGGGGAGATGGCCAGCCATTGTCAGCGATAACGCCGCAACGAGGCCGGTTGTGTGCAATGCCCCGATTACGATTGGCGCGGCTGTGGTTTTTCGGGCGGAAAATCTTTGGGGCCAAGCGATCAGCGGACTGCAAAAGTGACGAGACAGAATGGTTCGTGCCCGCTATCACTCAGGGTGCCGACTTCCGGCCGTCAGGCCAAACTCCAGCGGTCCGATCACAGGAGCGCGTCGTTAAAATCCAAAGATCCCTCCCGGCGCGATATCCCGGCAGTCGTGCCGAGCGGCTCGTTCTATGCTCATAGATTTTAGCGAGGGTTAGGACATTTCCATGCACAAACCTTGCTTGCGCGACACATTACACTCCGGTCGCCTGTATCGCTTGCTGACACTGGGTGCCCTCGCTGTGCTGATGGCGCTGGCATGGCCCAGCGCGATTGCATCCGCGCAAAGTGCTGACAAAAAACCGATCTCGCAATTCGGCCGGAGTTCCGCGAGCCGATCGTGCTGACGAGCAAGGACGGCGTCCTCGAAGTTCGGCTTACCGCAAGGCAAGGCCAGGCGACGCTCGACACGGTAGCGACGCCCGTCCAGAACTTTCTTCTGTTCGACTACGAGGTCATCCGTGGCACGGCGTCCAACGGACAGAAGTCCGGCGGCAACCTTTATCCAGCGCCCACGCTCCAGGTATTTCCCGGCGAACGGCTGATCGTCCATTTCGAAAACGGCCTCACCGGCCTGACCATCCGGGATTACTTCGTTCCGCAGTACACGCCCAAGGATCAGCAGGTTCCTCTTTACCCGGAGCAGATGACCTCGTCACCGATAAATCTCCACACCCATGGCGCTCACATCAGCCCGAAGGGAAATGCCGACAATGTCATGCTGCACATCCCGCCGGGGATGTCGAACACTTACACCTACGACATTCCGAGGAACATGCCGCAAGGGCTGTACTGGTATCACTGTCATCTTCATGGGCTTACCGCGGCGCAGGTCTATGCGAGGCTCGTCGGTTTGCTTGCGGTTGGACGAACGGATGGCAACCTGCCGCTCGTCACCGAGAAAAACATTCCCATCCGCAACATGGCGCTGCAGTACAATTTCGTCTTTGACCGCGCCGGCGGACTCGCGCAACTCAACAATTTGAATTGGCCGCAGTGGGTCAGCACGATAATCCCGCCGAAGGAGGGCGAACTGGCGAACGGCGCCTATCGCCCGTCGCTCGCGCCGGTGAACTTCAAACAATCCAAGCTGGGAACCAAATACTTCACTGTTTGGTATGCGGGGCCGCTTTCAATCAACAATCATCGAGGCCAGTTGGAGTTCATTCCCAGCAATCTCCAGCAATTCAGCGCGGCGGATCCCAAAGCGGGCGGCGATGTGCCGGCCGATTTATCGCTGCCGGATTATCAGCGTGACGGTTTGAACGCCGCGAACAGCGTCGGCCCGGCGCTAGACGATGTCGCCAGGGGAACTTGATAGACCTTTACTTCGCTCGTGACGCCGGGACCCGATCCGACGATGAGGTTGTCGACGTTTGTCCCGTCGATCTGCGCCGCCGCCACGCTCCGCCGCGCGCTTGGGAATCGAACGGCTGGAAGCGCGCTAACTCGGTCCCGAAGGCGCCCTTGCCGCGTATTGACGCCCCGGCATAGACCACGACTTCCGGCGCGTGGTCCTTACCGGCGCCGACGATCAGGTCGAGAATGCCGTCACCATCGACGTCCCCCATCGCGACGTTGACGCTGCCTTCAAAACCGGGAATGGGATGACGGTGCCGACGAAGCGGTCGCCGTTGCCGTCGTAGAGACGAACCTCGGCAGGCTTACCGGGCGCGCCTGGAATCGCCACCGCAAGCAATCGGGTGCCGTTGTCGGTGGGCGGATAGTGAACGGTCGTGTAGGGATTGCCGTCCTGGCCCACGATGGCGATCGGCGGATGCCGCCCGGTCGCCGTTTCCGTCAGCTGCACGTTGATGTAGGCAATGTCACTCACATTCGCGAGCACCCAGATTTCGGTCTGACCCGCCTTGCTCTTGATGACCGGCTGAAACTGGCCGTTCACCGTGAATTGCACGCGTTCGGATGCCTGGACCGGGCGCGGTGACGATGCTCTCGCGGCCGGTCGAAAAGTCCACAAAACCTGTGGCAACACTGACGCCGGACCGATCCTGCTCACCATACAGCCCATCGGGAAGGCCGATCGCGGCGGCGTGCTGGCAGGTGACCAGCCCGTGAACACTGCTTTTTTCGTTCCGTTCGGCGACGATTATCGGGGCGGTGTTTCGCTGGCTACAGGTTGGCTCGCCGGCTCACTCGGTGGCGCTAAGCGGAATTATCGTCGGCCAACTCGCGGACCG
>DATAYT010000120.1:0-10947 GCA_036272395.1 Xanthobacteraceae bacterium | reverse complement strand
AACCAGCATGGCCCACGAAAACCCCACCCAGGATTTGCCGAATCTCCCGGCTTTCGAGTGCCAGCAGGTCTTTCGGGTCCCACTCAAATGGACGCTGGCCCGGTTTGTATAGCTGCGCCTTTTTCCAAGATGACGCTTCCGCTCTATCAAACAGGCTGCGCTTTTCCCTCTTGGGCCACCAGCAACTATTCTTGTAGAGGCGGCCGATGCGTTTCAGTACTTGCTGCGTCTCTGGAGGCGTTAGCCGTTCCCATAAGCACAGCGCCAGTCTCGTGTCGATTGCCGGAAGGTCCACCAGCTCGCACGTGGTTTTCAGAACATCTCGGACGGGCGATGCCGCCTTCTGGCGCCCGACAAGTTCGTATCGTCCGAACTTGGATAACAGCCGCGCCGGTTCGCGGTAGTCGCTAAGGCCGAGTCCGGGGGGCGACGTATTTCCTTCCGGCCGGACCGGGATTTCATCAGGATAGATTTCGTTCCGGTCGCGCACCGCCACAGGAATGGCGCTGATAAGATGATATAACGTCCGCGCCGCGACCTTCACCTTGTGGTCAAGACTACAGCCCGAGCAGACATGGCGAATAGTGCCGTCCTTAGCGGGGCCAAGGTAGTACTGCCGCCGCACATAATCCTCGATACTCCGGCACATAAAGCGTTCGCTGCAGACAACACATTTACATTTTTTCGGAAAAAGGTTCTTTTCTATCCGGCGTCTTCGGTGTTTTTCGATGGAATTGCGGCGGCGTAAATTAATATCGTCGTCATCAAAACGAATCATAAAATCAAAACTCTGTTTCTATATTTAAATTATACCGCATAAGGGCCAAAAGTGCCGGGCGCGCCACTTGAAACAAGAAACAAACAAACAAACTTTGTTGCTGCGTGTTGCAAATGAGTCACACTTTCATTCGCCGCCCCGCGATTTAGTCGGACGCGTTGGTGTTGTTCATAAGCGCGCAAATCCCTCCCGCAGATGCAGACCACGCTGCGCAAGCATTTGTTTGATTTCGGCGAGCGACGTTCTGCCGAAGTTTGGTTGGCGAAACAGTTCAGCTTCGGTTTTTTGAATTAGATCGCCCAATGAATTGATGTGAAGATTTTTCAGACAATTCCTGGTGCGGACGCTTAGGCCAAGTTCATCAATATTGATTGGCGCTGTCGGAATTCCGTCGCGTTCAGCCATGCGTGCCGCAAGCCAATCATCAATCTCAGCCTCGGCCCACGCCACCGTCCTCTCGGCAAGGTTCACGCGTTTCGGAAACTGTCCCGCCTTTTCCAATCTCCACACATGGGCGCGGCTAAACGGAATACCCTTTGCCGGTTTTAGTTCTGGGAATTGTAGGAATTTCATTACTGTCTCCCGACTTGCCGCAATGTCGTTTGCAGTGTCGGGAGAATGCGTAGCGGAATTAGAACAACAAACTAGCTACCAATATATTTTAAAATGTCCGGGGACATTTCATTGAGAATTGTCCTTGTCCTTCAGTATTCGCGCAATTTCTTGCGACTTTTCTTCACATAGGCTGGCGAGATTGTAGTAAACCCCGCGCTCCTTCATTTCCTTCTTGGTGCGGCCGATTTGTCTTTTGATGGCGTCGGGATTTATGCTGCCGGTCGTGCCATGTCGTTGGCCCTTTTGTAATGTCTTATTTTTTTCAGCAAGTTTTTTTGCAAATTTCTCGACGCTTAGGCCGCTCTCTAGTTGAGCTGTTACCAATCGAAAATTGATAGCTTCTTGTACCTCATGCTTCGATTTGGTTCGCTCGACAAAAAGACTTCGGGTCGCCGCCGCTCCATGAACGGTCTCAAATAAAAGCTGCAAACCAGTAACAACCCGCTTGCATTCTTCAAGATCACCAGGGTTGAAAGAGATTGTTGCGATGCTCATTGTGCCCTCGCCATCTCAATGACGTTTGCGGGCGATGGCTTGAGGATCGAGCGAAGTCGGGCGGACCACAGCGTTAAAGCATGGCGCTTCTCTTGCTCATATGCGTGTAAGTCATAAACCCGGTGCAGTCCCGGCCTGCTATGTGCGACCACAAGTTCGCGAACCAAGTCCGGAATTGGCAGCGCAGACAACCCTGTCCTGACCGTGCGTCGAACGTCATGAATGACGAATGGCGGGATTGTTTTGTCGCGCCGATCTTCACCGCGAATGCGGCCAAGCGCCCGCCAACTCCGCAGCATGTGGCGATCAACCTCACGCTTTGCTCTATTAAAGCCACGAACCGGCTTTCTGCCGAAGCTCGAACTGAACAGATAATCGCCCCCCTTGAAGCGCGGCAGTTCTTTTAGGATTGCCAGGACATCATCGGTCAACGGTACGACATGAGCGGCACCGCCTTTCATGCGTTCGGCCGGTATCGTCCATAGTTTCTGTTCTAGATTGATTTCAGACCAGCGCGCCCAACCAACCTCATTGCGTCTTTGGCCGGTCAGCGCCAAGATGCGATAGAGCGGTTCGTAGGGATAGCCAAGTCGCCCGGTCGCGCGCCAGAATGCCCGCAGCTCATCATCGTCGAGAATGCGCGTTCGTGACAGCCGCTTGCCAACGATAGCTTTTGGTTTGAGCCGATCACACGGCGATGATTCGAGGCCATAGACATGCTGATCTATCGCCCAACCAAACAGGCGGCGGGTTGTGACTAAGACGTTGTGCGCCTGAAATGGAGTGCCGCGACGATCCTTTATCGCCTTCACGACATTGCGAACATCCAGTGGCGTAATATCCGCTATCGGTCGCGTGCCCCATTTTGGGATTAGTTCGCGCCGAATGTCTTGGCCGACCTCCCTGCCCTTCCGTTCGGTTGGCAGTTTTTGCGCGATGAAGTCTTCGGCAACGGCCTCAAATGTGATGCACTGTTGGCGTAGCGCCGCTTGCCGGTCACGGTCTTCCTGAACTTGGGGATCAATGCCGCGACTAATCAGCCGCCGCCACTCTCGCGCCTTGTCACGCGCTTCCTCCAATGTAAGCTCACCATAGCCGCCAAGGGCGCGGCGGGTTGGGTGCGGCTTGCCGGGAAAGCGACCAAGCAAAACGAAGCTACGATGGCCTGTCGGCATGACCCGGACATGCAGACCGGGGACTTGCGTGTCCTTAACGTCGAACGGTTTCGTCGTCGCCTTTAGCGAGCGAATCTTGAGGTCGGTAAGCTGTCGCATGTTTCCCCCGCTCCCCGGCTGGACCGTCATGGCAACGTCATGGCAACAATTTCAGCGTCCTTGCATGTTGCCATAGGTAACAGCAAGATACACCGCGCGGCGGGTTAGGCAAGTAAAATCAATGATTGGTGATAAGGCAGGAAACCGTGGGTTACAAAGAGAAACGCCCCCTATTCTGGCCAATGGCCGGGGAGCGGGCTTTGCGCCGATGCTCAAGACCGAAGCATTGTCAGTCCGCTTCGGCGGCCTTTCGGCGCTATCGCAGGTCAATTTCGAAGCGGTGCGCGACGAAGTGCGCGCCATCATCGGCCCCAACGGCGCCGGCAAAAGCACGTTTTTCAACTGCCTCACCGGGGTGCTCCGCCCGAGCGGCGGCCGCATCGTCTTCGACGGCGAAGACATCACCGGGCTGCCGAGCAATCAAATTTCGCAGAAGGGCATCGCCCGCTCGTATCAGATCACCAATATCCTGCCGAATGCCACCGTGTTCGAGAACGTGCGCATCGCCGCGCAGTCGCGTCGGCATTCATGGAACATGATTTCCCACCACAACGCGCTTGCCGATATCAATCAGAAGGCGGAACAGGCGCTCCAGGCAGTGGGGCTGCTCAGTAAGGCGCGGGAATTCGCTTCCAATCTGTCGCATGGCGAGCAGCGCACGCTTGAAATCGGCATTGCGCTCGCCACCGAACCGAAGCTCCTTTGCCTCGACGAGCCAACCGCGGGGATGAGCCAGGCAGAAACCGAGGACACTAAACAATTGGTGCGGCGGATCGCCAGAGACCTTACCATCCTGATTGTCGAGCACGACATGCAGGTGGTGATGGAATTGTGTCATCGCATCACCGTGCTGCATTACGGCGCCATCCTCGCGGAGGGCACGCCCGAGGAAATTCAGAACAATCCGAAGGTGCTGGAGGTCTATCTGAAGACATGAGCGCCATGGCCCAAAGTACTTTGGCTCAAAGCACTTCGGCCGAAAGCGCCGCGCCGCTCGTTCGCGTCGAGGACGTGCACACTTATTACGGCAAGAGCCATATCCTTCACGGCGTGTCGCTCAACGTCGCACCCGGCGAGGTGGTCGGGCTCCTTGGCCGCAACGGCGTGGGCAAAAGCACCACGCTCAAAACCATCATGGGACTTGTTCGTCCGAGCCGGGGGACGGTGCGGTTCGACGGCATTTCGATCAACGCCACGCCGCCGCACAAATTGGCGCGACTCGGCATTGGCTATGTGCCGGAAGACCGGCGCATCTTCCGCTTGCTCACGGTGATGGAAAACCTGCGCACTGGGCTCGATCGCGGCGGTATGACCGAGGACAAACGCGCTCTGCTCCTGGAAAAGGCCTTTACCTATTTCCCGGTGCTCAAGGAGCGGCGCACGCAGGCGGGCGGAACGCTGTCCGGCGGTGAACAACAGATGCTCGCGATCGCGCGGGCGATGATGCTCGAGCCCAAGATCATCCTGCTCGATGAGCCGACCGAAGGCCTGATGCCGCGGATGGTGTCGCAGATCCGCAACATCATCGAAGTGCTGCACAACGAGGGCGTCGCCATTCTTCTGGTCGAGCAGAATGTGCCATTGACGCTGGAAGCAAGCCAGCGCGTCTACATCATGGAGAAAGGCGCGGTGCGCCATCACTGCGCGGCTGCCGCGCTCGATATCCACCATCCGATCATCAAGCAATATCTCGGGGTGTGAGCGATGGACGCGATTGCGCAGTTTTTCCATGCCATTCCGATCGATCTCTTGATCATTCAGACCGTCAACGGCGTCGTCACCGGCATGATCCTCGCGCTCGTCGCCTCGGGACTGACGCTGATCTTCGGCATCATGGATGTGGTGAATTTCGCCCATGGCGAATTGTTCATGCTCGGCGCCTATCTGGGCTTCGTGGTGTTCGTCGCCACCGGGAGCTTCTGGCTGGCGCTTCTCGGCGCCGCGCTCATCGTCGCGCTTCTCGGCGCCGCGATGCAGATCGTCGCGCTTCGCCCGCTGATCGGCCGCGATCCGCTTAACACCATTCTCGCCACCTTTGGCATGTCGCTCGTGCTGCAGAATTACGCGCTATGGCAATTCGGCCCGGTGGTGCGGAAGATTCCGGCGCCGATCGGCAGCCAATTCACCTTGTTCTATCTGCAATACCCCTGGTACCGCTTGCTTATTGCGGCACTTTCCGCCGCAATCATCGGCGGCTTCTGGCTGTTCCTTAAGCACGGGAAATTCGGCGTCTGGATCAGAGCCACCGCGCAGGATCGGATGATGGCGCAGGCGATGGGGATTCCGGTGCCGCTCGTCTATACCGGCGTGTTCGCCATCGGCGCCGCGATGGCAGCCGCAAGCGGCGTATTGTTCGCGCCCATGGTCGGCGTCAGCCACACCATGGGGCTTGACTGGGTGCTCAAAGCCTTCATCGTCGTCGTGGTCGGGGGTATGGGGAATTTCCTCGGCTCGATCGCCGCCGCCATTTTCATCAGTCTGATCGAGGCCTATGCGACGATCTGGCTCGATCCGTCGCGCGCCGTGATCGTCTCCTTCGTCATTCTGATCCTCACGTTATTGTTCCGCCCGACCGGGCTATTTGCAGCGACGCCGCGATGACGACTGCGCCTCTCGACAAAGGAACTGCGCTTGCGGTTTCGCCGCGGGACAAAACGCGCGTAAGCCACACGGTCGTGTTCTGGATCGGCTTTTGCGTGATCATCGCCGCGCTGATCGCGGCACCCCTGGTGCTGCCGGAATTCTGGCGCCGCCTGACCACCGAGATTCTGATCTGGGGACTGTTGGCGATGTCGTCCGATCTGTTGATCGGCTACACCGGCATGGTCTCGTTCGGCCATTCCGCCTTTTTCGGGCTTGGCATGTACGGCGCCGCCGGTGCGCTGTTGATCGTCAGCCCGCCGAACCTGTGGTTGGCGATCCTGTTCGGGCTCGCCGGCGCCGCCGGCGCCGCTTTGTTCGTGGCCTACTTCTCCACCCGGCTGCGCGACATCTATTTTGCCATCACGACGCTGATCTTCAGCCAGATCTTTTACGTCATCATCTTCACCTGGACCGCCGTGACCGGCGGTGAAAACGGCCTGATCTTCACCCGGCCGCATTTGCGGATCCCGTTCCTCTACGACGCGCGCTTCACCTCGACTACCATGCACTGGTTCGTGCTCGCGGTGGTCGCCGGCTCGTATCTGATCCTGCGCCGGGTGACTCAATCGCCATTCGGCATGGTGCTGCAATCGATCCGCGAGAACGAGCCGCGCACGCGCGCCATCGGCTATCGCGTCGAGAATTTCAAGATGGTGGCGGTCATGCTCTCCGGATTGTTCGCCGGATTGGCTGGCATTCTTTATGCGATCCAGAACGAATTCGCCGCGCCCGACTTCGTCTACTTCCTCACCTCCGGCGAGACGGTCATCTATAACGTCATGGGCGGTGTCGGCACCTTGGTCGGCCCGATCGTCGGCGCCGGATTTTTTCATCTCATGCGCGAATTCCTGTCGCGCTTCTTCGGCGACCAATTCCCCTATCTGATTCCGCTCGGGCTGATCTTCATCGCCATGATCATCTTCCTGCCGCAGGGGATCCTCGGCTTCGCGCGGCGGTGGCTTAATCAGTGAGCGTCGTCGTGGTGGTCCGCAGCTCGTCATTGCCAGGAGCAATAGCGACGAAGCAATCCAGGTAAGTGCTGGATTGCTTCGCTTCGCTCGCAATGACGAATCAACTGCCTGAAGACGCCTTCCCCAAAAATCCCGCCAACGCTTTAGCCTCCTTGCCGCCCGCGGCGAAATCCTCGGCAAAGCGCTCATAGAACTCCGCGGCGCCGTCATAGAGATCGCGCGCCGCCGGATCGTCGCCGACAAAGCCCGCGATCTCCTGCATTTCGGCGACCCAGCGATAAGCTTTGGGCGGCATCATGGTGAGCTGGCGCTTGAGCCAGGCCAGCATCTCCTTCTGGCTGAGTTGCAGCTCTGCCATCAGCGCATCGGCGGAGCCTGCGCGCGTCGCCGCCAGCATCATCGCGGCGCCGATCGCCTGCGTGCCTTTGGTGATCCCTGCATAGGACATTTTCAACGCCGAGGCCGCGCTGAGTACGCCATCGAGAACGCGGATGTCGAGGCCATAGTCGCGCAAGCTCGCGACGCGCGGCGCCGCGGCGCCGGAAGCATAGATGCGCGGGCCGGCATCGCCCGGCTTGGGCGGCTGACCGATGATTCCAGCATCGACAAACGGCGACCCAGTCGGCGCGATCACGGCGGCGACGCGATCGACCGTCTTCGGATTGATGGCGTTGCAGTCGACATAGACCGCCTTGGCATTGCTCGCGGTCAGCGCCGGGACAAAGCGCCGCGCCAGCGACAGTGCATCGCCCGGCGGCAAGATGGACAGAATGAAATCGGCCCGCGCGATATCGTCGTCTTTAGCCGCCGACATACCGGAAGCCTTGGCGCGAGCGCGCGTTTCCTCGCTGCGCCCCTCGAGCGAAGTAAGAACCGTGACGCCGTTATCGACCAGCCTTTTACCGACGGCGCCGCCCATGGCGCCTGGCGCGATTACCGCAACGACAAGAGTCATAAGGACCTCGCTGAACACTTCACGCGTACAACTCTAAGCGAGCTAGCGGAAAGTGGAAATACGTTTAAGGTCTTCCAGAAATCGGGTTGCGCGCTCGAATAGGCAACATTTATTTGGGCTTAGCGGGGAGATCAAGCCAATGTCATGCCGCGTCACCAGCAAAGCCTATGGAACCGTCAGCACCGAGCGGCAAAAAGAGATGAGCGGCCTGGAATTCGTTCAAGGATTGGCCGATGGGACGCTGCCCTTGAATACCATGGCCGAAACCCTGGGCTATGACGTGAGCGAAGCGGCGAGCGGGCGTGTGGTCGTCACCGCAGTTCCCGACCGCGGCCACCTCAATCCGGCCGGCACCGTGCATGGCGGACTCGCGGCAACGATGCTCGACAGCTGCATGGGACTCGCCATTCACTCCACCCTGGAGAAAGGGGTCGGCTCAACGACACTCGAATTCAAGATTTCGCTGCTGCGGCCGATCACATCCGAAACGGGCCCGATCAAGGCGGAGGGCGTCGTCCTGAGCTGCGGCCGCCGTGTCGGCACCGCCGAAGGACGCGTCACCGACCAACAGGGACGCTTGCTCGCCCACGGCACGACCACGTGCCTGATATTTCCAGCCTGAACTTCGCTCGCTAAGCGGCGATCCGCTCAGGATGCCTGCCGGGACGCTGCGGCAAGAGCAAAATGCACAGCACGATGAAAGCGGCGATGATCGCCGACGCGACCGGGCGGCTGAACGCCAAGCCGCCGTCGTGGACGGGCTTGTCAAGAACGTCACCGACGGTGGCTCCCAGCGGCCGCGTCAAAATGAAGGCGGCCCAGAACAAGAAGACCCGCGAGACGTCGGTCCGGAAATAAAGAATCGCCAAGGCCGCCAACGCGGCGCCAAACACCACGGCGCCGCCGGCATAGCCAAGGCCGGTGTCGGCGGCCCAGTCGCCAAGCGCGGTGCCTAAAGTCTGCGAGAACGTGATCGTCGCCCAATAGAAGGCCTCGGCCTTTGGCGTGATGATCGTTTGGACGGAGACCGAACCCGCCGACCAGCGCCAAAGCGCAAGCGTTCCTAAAACGAGCCCAAGCAAGATCGCCGACCCGCCGCTGTAGCCGATTCCCAGAGAGCGATCGGCAAAATCGGCCATCGTGGTGCCGAAAGTCGTCGAGGCGACAATCGTCGCCCAGTACAGAAACGGCCTGAATTTGTTCGAGACGATCTGCAACGCGACAAAGACAATCAGGGTCGCCGAAAAAATCGCCGTGCCGGTCAGATAACCCCAGTTCAGCGTCATGGTCACGGAATCGCCGCCGGTTTCGCCAAGCGTCGTGGCTGCGATCTTGATGACCCAAAAGCCGAGCGTGACTTCCGGCACTTTCGTGGCTGCTTCGTGCCAATAATTTGATACACGTGTCATACGGGACACCGGGATTCCGCGAAGGTGGGTGAACGGGCTGTAGAGCAAGAGGAGTGCTCGCCGGATATAGCGGTGAGCGCGCGTCCGTTCCACGCGCCCAACGTTAAATTTGGCTAACGATATTGTTACCGGCTGCGACAGTTAGGACTCTTTGCCGTCTCGGCTCGGCGGCAGGCTCGGATGGATCAGAAGATCTTCGATGTCGAGCAATTCGCGCAAATCGCCGATCGCCTCCTCCGCATCTTCCTCGCTGGTTACCGTCGTGAGCCGGTGATAAACCTCGCGCCATGGCGCCGGGCGGCCGATTTTCATCGCCTCGTGAACGAAAGCGCGCGCCTCGCCGAGCGACGCCAGGCGCTGCGGCTTCGGCTCGCCCTTCACCAGTAGCGGCGGGTCGATGCGAAAATCATCCATGATCCGCGATCATAAGCGCTGTTGCAGCTCAACGCTATTCGACGGCAGTGCAGTAGTTACACCGCACGTCCGCTCCCGTCGTCACTCGGCCGCGTCAGCCGTATCGGGCCGTTGCACGCGTTTGCGCAGTGCCGGGACGCGGCCATCGGCGCTCGGCTGATAGACCACACTGTAGCGGCTGGCGGCTTGCGCAAAGGCGCTGGCATCCGTCGCCTTCTTCACCTCGAACGAATCGAAACCGGCGCGGATGAGAAAGTGGAACTGATCGCGCAACACGTCGCCAGTGGCGCGCAGCGTGCCGCGAAAGCCATAGGTCTCGCGTAAAAGCCGCGCCTGACTATAGGCGCGGCCGTCGCGGAATTTCGGAAATTGCAGCGCCACCAGCGCCAGATGGCCAAGCCAGGGCGCCAGTTCGGCAATACGGCGGTCGTTCGGCCAGAGCACGCCAAGCGACCCGTCGCGGCGGATCAGGCCGTCGGCATCGGCCCGGAACCGCTCCGCCGACACGATCACTGGAACGCGCTCGGGAATCGGCTCGTCGTTGCCGAGGTAATGGTAGCGGTCCTGCACGATTTGGCCGTTCTCAACGAGCGGCATAGACGCGCTCCCGAAACGGCTCGATGCCGACACGCTTGACGGTATCGATGAACAACTCGCCCGGCTTATCGCGCAGATCGAGATAGGCCGCAGCAATGTATTCCACCACGTCGGCAACCTGCGCGTAAGGCACCGCCGGACCAATCAGCGTGCCGAGCGTCGCATTTTCGTCAGCCTTGCCGCCGAGCGTGACCTGATAGAACTCTTCGCCGTTTTTTTCCACGCCGAGTATGCCGATATGGCCGACGTGATGATGACCACAGGCATTGATGCAGCCCGAAATATTGATGTGCAGACGGCCGAGATTGCGCTGGCGGTCGAGGTCGTGGAAGCGGCGGGTAATTTCCTGGGCGATCGGAATCGAGCGCGCATTGGCGAGGCTGCAATAATCGAGACCGGGACAGGAAATAATGTCAGAGATCAGGTTGACGTTGGTTCGCGCCAAGCCGATCGCATCCAGTTCGCGCCACAACGCCGGCAGATCGCGCTGCGCCACATGCGGCAGCGCCAGATTTTGCTCATGCCCGACGCGCACTTCCCCGAACGAATAATGGTCGGCCAGATCGGCGAGCTTGTCCATCTGTCCGGCGGTGCAGTCGCCCGGCGTCCCACCTTCGGGTTTGAGCGACAACGTGATGATGGCGTAGCCGGGCGTTTTGTGGGTGGTCACGCACGTGTTCACCCAAGTGTCGAACCCGCGATCACGGCGTCGCGCCGCGACAAGCTCCGGCGGGCTGTCATCCAGCGTCTCATAGTCCGGATAGCGGAATCGCCCGGCAATGTCCGCCACCATGGC
>DATAYT010000119.1:0-2950 GCA_036272395.1 Xanthobacteraceae bacterium | reverse complement strand
GAGCACGGCAATGTGATGCTCGGCTTCGATGCCGAGGAACGGATGATCCAGGCGCTGCCGCAAGACTTTGCCGACAAGGTGGTTTGGGGTTCGCGCTATCCGCATCACGATGCGACGAGCGCCTGGGACGCATTGGCCCGCCTGCGCGCCGCCAATGTAGCGGAGCCGCTGATTGCGCGCATGATGGGGGGCAATGCTGCCCGGCAATTTGCCATAGAGCCGCGTCGCGAACCGCCGGCGTGAGCGACCGCGCGGCCGCGACACGCCACCATTCGCGCCGCCCAAGCCGATGCGGGTCGCGGCTGTGCGCGATCACATATTAGCCCAAATACCTTGCCAGTAGCGGTGGCGCCCGACCTCGAACGTCGACTCGATGATGGTGTTGCGCGCGAGGCGCGGCGGAACTGGTTCGAAATATGTGACTGTGCGGGGCAGGCTCCGGTGGGTCATTCCGTTCCTCCTCGTTAGGTCATGGTGCCGATCTGGCAGAACTCGGCTCTATGTAGGATGAAACGGTTCGCCCGGCAGCGCTATACCAGGCAACCCGGCGAGGCCCAGGGCACCGCCCGCGTACTCGATCGAGCGGCTCGATTTGTCGCTTGCGACGTGGCGCGGCTAAAGTTTTCGAGCGTGCCAGTGGTCAAAATGATCGCCGCGCCGGTCGTAGCGCTTCGCGAGATCGATGAGTTCGCGACGAACCCCCGGCGAACAAGTGAGGCGCGCCAGCTCGCGTACGCGGCTCGCCAGCTCCCGGTAATGCTCCCCGCCGGCAAGCGGGGCCGGCGGTTCGCTTGCCGCCGACACCGTTAATCTACCAGAGATCAAAAACCCACGGGCGGGGTCGTTACTGCAAATCCCCGCCCGCGTCATTAGTACGATCGTAGTCCACAATCGGCCGACCCAATACGTTGTTTGCCGAATGCGGCCGACAATTACCTCGAATACGTACAAAGGCCCAGATGTGAAGATCGTTAAAGGCGGCAGAATCGTCGTTAAATTTCCCTGTAAGCGCTTCCTTGTTTCAGCGGCGATCGCGAAGGCCCAAGGCCAACTGGAGGCGCCAGCTATCCGATCCGCTGACGATCCTGCCGATTTCGCACTGACGCGCGCGCCCGCCCGCCACAAAGCGCAGCCGCGCAGCTAAGAGATCTTATCCTTATTGAGCGAAACCACAGGCGGCTACGAGCATGACCATGAAAAACTTGGTTTTCGACTGTCGATTACTGCCGCCGACCCGCCGCGGGCGCACCAACCGATGGCGACGCCAAAGGCCACCATGATGCCAGCACCGGCCGCTACGGTCGAGATCATTCGCACCGTCGACTTCCAGTTTTCCTACCGGGTTTCCCGCAATTTGCCCTCAATTTCGAGTTCCACGAGTCGGATCCTGAAAGACTGCTCGTCAAGCGTAAACTCATCGCTTGCCGTTAACCTTTTCAGTCTGGCATCTTTCGCCGACAATGATGATCTATGTGTCGGCAACCAGAAACCCACCCTCACAGTTATGCAAGGATTGCCGCTGGGCGGCTCTAGAGGAAATCCAATCCCGTATGGTGTGGCGCTGTACTCACCGGCGCTCAAAATTCGTACCGCCGCCCGATTATGTCACCGGCAAACCGGTCAAGCCGTATCAGCTGAAGTGCTACGACGCTCGCTATTTCGATGACGGTTACACCTGTGGTCCGCAAGGGCGCTGTTGAGAACCGCGATAACTGGCTTCCTTTGCAGCCGGCGCGGCTTGCCGCGCCGGGTGGCGTTGTGTGGTTGGAAACGTTTTTGCTTGTGATCCTCATCGCGTCCATGATCGGAGTGCTGCTATGATCATGTCCCTACGGCAAGTCCTGGCTGTCCTCGAAAGAAACGCTCTTTTTGATCGCAGCAATGATGATCTTTGCGGGCGGCTCTTATCTGTTCTTAGGCGGGGAAGGCGCCAACGGCGGGCAGTGGGCGAAGGAGCGAGCCCTGTGCGGCCAGGCCGTGAACACCCTCCTCACCACCAAAGATTTGGTCGAATTGCAGCGTTCGGTGTTCTTGATCCGGCGTCTCGATTGCGGCATCACTCGGCGCCTGTAAATGAGCGAAGCGCGCATTGATCGCCTCGAAGCACGACTCGCCCGCGTTGAGCAGGCGATTATTCGGATCGAAGCACGGCTCGCGGCGACCCTGCCATATCTTGCGACCAAAGCCGATCTAGCGCGCATCGAGACTGGGCTGCCGCATCTCACGATGAAAGCCGAGCTTGCCTACAGGCCGAGCCGGCGTTGGGGTATTAGGGCGGCAATGGCTGCAGCCTATACCGCCGCGATCGCCGCCGGCGCCGTGAGCGCACTGTTGTTGACGTATCTTCCGCACCATTGATGGCGTGCTATAGGTCGCCACCTTTTCCAACGATGAACTGGCAAGGCCAATTGGGCAGGAATTTCGGCATGTGTGACATACCTCACATTTGCTCGCCCACCCGGGTAATGTACCATTGGCTCGGTAGCACGGTGCCATTCTATGATCCCTGCTCTGAAATCAGTTTTCCCGGCAACGGCGAAAGTGGAATAGAATTGCGACGGTAACCGTCGGAGGTTGCGGTGGCGGAACGAAATGAAATCAATGCCGGTTCGATAACCGGCAGCGTCGTCGTCGCCGGGAGCGGCAACACAATCAACGCAAGGCTCCGGGTCGAACTCGGAAAAGGGCCGCCGTTGGCCGACGAACCAGTCGATGTCCGCGCGGAATTCGCTGGACTGCGGAAAATCCTCGAACAACTGCAAACGCCGGACCAGGGCAAGATCCGGCGCGCGCTCGACGATGCCGGCGAGGAACTCACCAAGCCGGAGGCGAACAAGGCGGAGGTCGGCAGCGCAATCAAACGCGCGCTCGACTATGCAGGGAAGTTGGCGAGTTTGGGTGATGAGGCGGTCAAGCTCGCGCCGCACGTCCACAAGCTTGCAGACTGGTT
>DATAYT010000118.1:0-34949 GCA_036272395.1 Xanthobacteraceae bacterium | reverse complement strand
GATCATGAGCGACGAGCAACGACGCCACAGCGGCCGAAAGGCCCAGCGTCCCTTCGGGTTACGGCGAAAATCGCCGCCGGGTTCGTCGAAGGGCTCGACCGTATTGCCGATACGCTCTTCGCCCTTCTCCTGCCCGGCGTGCGATTTTGGCGGCAACGCGGCTCGCGGAAATAATGAGCTTTGACCCTAGGGCCGATCTTCGAAATGCCACGACGAGAGGCAACCAAGGGCGATGTCTGCGCAATCCCCTCTGAGCATGATGCAACCGCGCCGGCCGCCGGTCCGCCCGCGGCGCAGCCCTCCCCGGCGTTTCTGGCGCTTTCCCGTCTTGGCTGCCGTCATCGTGGCGCTGCCGATCGGCTGGACGGCACTGTGGTCCTACGCCACCTCGATCGCCAACGAGGCTTTGTCCGGATGGCTCAATCGCGAGGCCGCCCTCGGCCGCATTTACGCCTGCGGTTCGCAGTCTATCGGCGGCTATCCGTTCGGAATCGTGATCCATTGCGACAAGGCGAGTGCCGCTTTCAAGAGCAATCGCCCGCCGTTCGATGTCCGCGCCGGCGACTTCACTTTTTCCGCTCAAGTGTTTCGTCCGACCCTGTTGAATGGCGAAATCAGCGCCCCGGTTACGCTCGCCGATCCGGGCCAGGGAGCCGCTTTTGTCGCCAATTGGTCGGCAGCGCGGCTCGCCTTGCTCGGGCTGCCGCCCGAGCCCGAACGCGTGACTGTTGATTTGACCAAGCCCCGGCTCGACCGCACCGCTGGCCCGAACGCCGGGATGATCTTTCAGGCCGATCGGCTCGAGGTCGATGGCCGCATCATTGCGGGTTCGGCGCGCAGCAACCCTGTCATCGAAGCGAGCGCCAAGGTGACCGCGGGCCTGGCGCCGAATTTTCATCCGCTTCTTGCCGAACCGCTGCAGGGCGAGATCGATGCAATCATGCGGGGCTTTAAGGATTTCCAGCCCAAGCCATGGTCGGTTCTGTTCCGTGACATGCAAGCCTCGGGCGGCGGCATCGAGATCAAGACCTTGCGTCTGGCTCGCAGCGACGCCGCGCTGCTCGGCAACGGCACGCTCACGATCAACGCCTCCGGCCGGCTTGAGGGCGAGCTTCGCGTCACTATCGCCGGGGTGGAGAACATCGTGCCGCTCCTCGGCGTCGATCAATTGATCGGGCAAGGGATCGATCGGCTCACCGGCGGGGCCGGATCGCCGGCGCAAGGGCTCGGCGCACTGGACCGCCTGCTGCCGGGCTTGGGCGGCGTCGTGCGCGAAGGCGCCAGCGCCGGTTTGATCGAGACCATCAAAAGGATGGGCGAGCCCACCAAGCTTGATGGAAAACCGGCAGTCGCGCTGCCGCTTCGCGTCACCGACGGCATCGTTTATGTCGGAATCATTCCGGTCGCGGTGGTGCCGGCGCTGTTCTGACGCCAGCGCATGATCCGGAAAAGTGGATACCGGTTTTCCGAAAAGATCATGCGCAAATAGGAAGCTAAAGCGAAACAGCGATTCAACTTAAAATCATTTCGCTTTAGCCGAAGCGAGGCTTTTGCCTTCCGAAAGCGCGATTTGGTCGCACTTTACGCACGGTCAAATCGCGGCGATCTGCGGAACTTGGCAAACGCCTGTCTGGTTTTATCTGCATCGGGGGCGAAGGAATGCAATGAGACCAGCTCTCGCGGCAGCGAGGGAGGTGGCGATGGCTTCGATCCACGACGAGTCTTGGTGGGAATCCGGCGAGACCTCGCTGAGTGCCGGCCGCACGCTTTATTGGCTGGCGACGATTATCGCCGCGGTCATGGTGATTTTCGCCGTCGCCGATTTCTTTATCGCCTGGGCGCAAGGCGCACCGATTGTCAGAGTCGTTGCCCTCGTCGCTGCCGCGATCGTGTGGCTGATCGGCCGCTTCTGCCGAGCGCTCTTGCCCTAGCTCTCGAGCGACGCTGTACCAATCCTCCGTTCGTCCCCGCGAAAAGGGGGGACCCAAGTCTTATCTGGATTCCCGCTTACGCGGGAATGAGCGGAGTATCGCAGACTCAATCCTACTTCACAGTCGTGCGCCGCCTGAGCATGAGGGTGTGAATACCTTCGAGCACCACCTCATTGCGCTGATTGTGGAGCGTGATGGCAAGCCGAACGATGCCGCGGTCGTTGCCCTTCGGTTCGATCGAGACGACGGTGAATTGCGGCGTCACGGTATCGCCGATGAAAGCCGGCCGCCTATAGCGCGCCTCGTTGCCGAGCATGGCGATCATCGAGTCGGTGAGCTCCTCACTGACCGGCGCCGCACCGAGCGCGCACAGGCCAAGCAGCATCAGCCCATGCGCAATCGGCGCATCCCAGCCTTTGGTGCGCGCATATTCGGGATCATAGTGAAGCGGATGCGCGTCGCCGGTCATTGCCGCGAAGGCGGCAAAATGTTTATCGCCCAGAGTATGCGGCACCGACTTGAAGACTTCGCCGGGCGTGAAATCGTCGAGATAACGCTGCGGCATCGCGCTGATCCTTTCGAGCGTTTCCCGGGCGCGGCGCAGCGCCATTAGCACGTTCACGCGCGTCTTCAACGCGCTATGGCGGTGCGCCGCAGACCCGGGAACGTCTCATATGCTGAGTTTCCAACGGTCCCGGTTCAGCAGCGCAATATTTCATGGTTCGCTTTTGCCGCTCACTTGCACAAATTCGCCGCGGACACGCCGACCTGTACGATGCGCGGTTTGTCGACGCCGGCGACGCCGACAAATTTGAAGATCTTGTTGTCGATCTCGCGCTTGCGCGCGTTCTGGATAACGACCTTCTTGGCGCCGGTGATCAGCGGCCAGAACGCCGACGCCTGCGGCTGCTTGGCCGGATCGGAGTTGAACGTGAAATCGATCCCGGTATTGGTCAGATAGGCGTGGCCGGAAGGATCGGTGATCCAGAATTCTTCAATGGCGGACTTGGCGGCGATGTCCTTGAGAATCCCGTTGATCCCCTCCGTCGTCATGCCGTTCTTTTCCGCCGCCGCCACAAATTGCGCCGCCAGCATGGCTTCGCCGACCATATGGCGGGCGATCGTGTCTTCGCAGGCGGCGCCGCGCACGCCTGACGCGCCAGCCAACATTGCGACATAGACGCAAACAATCGATCCGATCAGCCGAGATTTCAGCATCGCGGGCAGCTCCTCCAAGCAACTGTAACCGCAGTCATTCCAAATCCGTCAAATCCGTCGGCGCCTCATCATGGCCAGGAGCCAAACTTGGCTCACTCTGCCCACCGCGCGTGCCAGCCAACGACGGCATCAGGCACCGAGTCGGTCGAGGCAAAATAGGGCTTGATGTCGAGGAGCGGCGTGTTGTCGAAGCAGTCGACACCGACAACGTAAAGCGCATTGCCTTCGACCCGGATAAGCCGCGCCACCGAAACCGCGATCGGGTTGGGCCGCGCCGGCGATCGTATTGCGAAAGTGCCGCGCTGCTCGCCAAAGTGCCGCGGCACCTGTAGGACCAGATTGCGGCGCGTGCGATCCATCCAATAGAGCAAGAGAACGTGGGTGACGGTCTCAAGCCCCTTAAGAGCCTGCGTCCAGCGCGGATCGAGCTCGACGGTACAGATCGCGTCGGATTCGCGCGGGTTCTTTGGACATTGCGCGCGGCTTTGCCAGGGCGTGCGGATGCGCCCGATGAAATAGAGCGCGGCGTCGAACTCGTTTGGCGGCGCGACGGCGACCTCGCCTTCGCGCAGCGTGCGGAAATCGTCGCCGCCGGTGGCATCCGCGCCCATGCTGGATTTGCGTTCGGTCATCACGCGACGGTGGCACGCGGCGGCGAAGATCGCCAGCGCGGAAAGCCGCGAGAATGTGATTGCCCGCCCGTGATCCGTCACCCTGAGGCAGCCGCCAACGGGTCCGGCCCGAAGTGGCCGGCACCACAAGCTCCGCGGCACTCGAAGGGCGACGGCCGAGGCGCTGGGGCCGTTCATCCTTCGAGGCTCGCGGCGCTCGCACCTCAGGATGACGGAAAGGACGCGGGGCGCCATCCCACCGCCGCTTGGGAGAGCTCCCCTTGCCCCCCACCGCTTAAGGATATAAAGATATCCTTATATGCAATGGCAAACTGGGCAAATATCAACAAGCATGGATCAACAGCACATAAGTTTTGCCGGCCTGACCGCCACTTTGAAATCCGCCGGCGAGCCGACGCGGCTGCGCATCCTGGCGTTGCTCGGCGAGGCCGAACTGACGGTTTCCGACCTCACCGAGATCCTCCGCCAGTCGCAGCCGCGGCTGTCCCGGCATTTGCGGCTCCTTACCGAGGCGGGCCTCGTGGATCGTTTTCGCGAAGGATCCTGGGCGTTCTTCCGTCTCGGCGAACGCGGCGGTACCTCCGAGCTTGCGCGCACGCTGATCGGCCGGCTCAAGACGGACGACGCGATCGTGCTCCGCGACCGCGAGCGGCTTGCCGCCGTACGCGCCAACCGCGCCGCAGCGGCGCAGAATTATTTTCGCCGCCATGCCGCGGAATGGGACCGCATCCGCCGCCTGCACGTCGCCGACGCCGCGGTGGAATCCGCGATCCGCGCCGCGCTTGCCGACAAGCCAATCCGGTCGCTGCTTGATCTCGGCACCGGCACCGGCCGCATGCTCGAACTGTTCGGGCCCGATATCGAGCGCGGGCTTGGGCTCGATTTGTCGCTCGACATGCTGGCGCTGGCGCGCGCCCGGCTCGATCGCGCCGGACTCAGGCACTGCAGCGTCCGCCACGGCGATATTTACGATCTCGCGCTGGCGCGCGATTCCTTCGATGTCGTCATCATCCATCAAGTCATGCACTTTCTCGACGACAGCGCGCGCGCCATCGCCGAGGCTGCGCGGGTCTTGCGTCCTGGTGGACGGCTGCTTGTGGTCGACTTCGCCCCGCACAATCTCGAATTCCTCCGCGAGGAGCACGCGCATCGCCGGCTTGGCTTTGCCGCCGAGACTGTCACCCAATGGCTCGAAGCCGCCGGTCTCGACGTGCTGCGGCAGGAGACATTGCCACCGGGACCGCAAGGCAAGATCGCCGTATCGCTTTGGCTCGCCCGCGACCCGCGCATCGTGCTCGCCGCGCCGGCGAGCCGCGAGGTGGCTAGCGCATGATCCGGAAAAGTGGGAACCGGTTTTCCGAAAAGATCATGCGCAAACAAAATTATTGGAGAGGGCTAGTGGCTCAAGTTAATCCGGTGGCAGTCCAATGAGCGCGCTTCGCGCCAGCCGTTTCGTTGCCGCCGGCGCGCGGCGCGGCTTGCACGTTTCCTTCGAATTCTTTCCGCCGAAAACGGCGGAGATGGAGCAGTCGCTGTGGGAGTGCGTCGGTCGGCTCGCGCCGCTCAAGCCGAATTTCGTATCGGTCACTTATGGCGCCGGCGGTTCGACCCGCGAACGCACGCACGCGACGGTCAAGCGCATCCTCGCCGAGACCGCACTCATCCCGGCGGCGCACCTGACCTGCGTCGCGGCCACGCGCGCCGATATCGACGCGGTGATCCAGGCCTATGCGCAAGCCGGCGTCCGCCACATCGTCGCGCTGCGCGGCGACCCGCCAGGGGGCTTAAGCGAACGCTATGCGCCGCATCCGGGCGGTTATCGCAACGCCGCCGACCTTGTCGCCGGCATCAAGCGGATCGCGGACATCGAAGTGTCGGTCTCCGCCTATCCGGAGAAGCATCCGGATAGTCCTTCGGTGGAATCCGATATCGACATGCTCAAGGCCAAGGTCGATGCCGGCGCCACTCGCGCCATGACGCAGTTCTTTTTCGAGAACAACCTGTATTTCCGCTATCTCGACCGCGTGCGCGCCGCCAGCATCGACATTCCGATCGTGCCCGGCATTCTGCCGGTGCAAAATTTCAAGCAGACAAAAAATTTCGCCGCGCGCACCGGGGCCTCCATCCCCGCTTGGCTCGCGCAACACTTCGACGGTCTCGACGATGATCCGGCGACCCGCAAACTGATTGCCGCCGCGGTCGCTGCCGAACAAGTGCTCGATCTCGTTGACCACGGCGTCACCGATTTTCATTTCTACACCATGAACCGTGCCGACCTGGTCTACGCGATCTGCCACTTGCTCGGGCTACGGCCGGATCACACTGACCTTGCAGCCGCGCAATCGCTGCCGCAGAAGGAGCGCGTGTAAGTGCGTACCACTGCCGTCATGTCCAAAGCGGAGAAAGCAATCCGCCGCCTGGCCGCCGAGCGCATTCTGGTGCTCGACGGCGCCATGGGCACGATGATCCAGGCGCTTGGGCTTGACGAACAAGGCTATCGAGGCGCGCGGTTCGATGCTTGGAATCGCGAGGTCCGCGGTAACAACGACCTCCTGAACCTCAGCCGGCCTGACGCGGTGCGGTCAATCCACCTCGCCTACTTCCGCGCCGGCGCGGACATCGTTTCGACCAACACGTTTTCATCGACCCGGATTGCCCAAGCTGATTACGGCATGGCGGAGATCGCTTACGAGCTCAACGCCGAGGGCGCCCGGCTCGCGCGCGAAGCCGCGGCCATCGCCCAGGAGGAAGACGGCCGCGCGCGTTTCGTTGCCGGTGCCATTGGTCCGACCAATCGGACCGCCTCGATTTCGCCTGACGTCTCCAATCCAGGCTTTCGCGCCATCACTTTCGATGCGCTGCGTCTGGCCTATGGTGAACAGATCCGCGGGCTCCTTGCCGGCGGCGTCGATGCGCTGCTGATTGAAACCATTTTCGACACGCTCAACGCCAAAGCGGCGATCTACGCCATTTGCGAAGAGCTTGCGGCGCGCGCGACCAGCGTGCCGGTGATGATCTCCGGCACGATTACCGACCGCTCCGGCCGTTTTCTCTCCGGGCAGACGCCGGAAGCGTTCTGGAATTCGATTGCCCATGCCGGGCCATTCTCCGTCGGCCTGAACTGCGCGCTCGGCGCAAAGCAAATGCGCGCGCATATCGCCGAACTCTCCCGTGTCGCTGACGCGCTGATCTGCGCCTATCCGAATGCCGGGCTGCCGAACGAGTTCGGCCACTACGACGAAGGACCCGCGGAAATGGCGGCCTCGCTCGGCGAATTTGCCGCGTCCGGTCTGGTCAACATTGTTGGCGGCTGCTGCGGCACGACGCCCGAACACATCCGCGCCATTGCCCACGCGGTCGAAGGTCAACCGCCGCGCCCGATTCCGGAAATTACGCCGCGGCTGCGGCTGTCCGGCCTGGAGGCTTTTACGCTGACGCCGGAGATTCCCTTCGTCAATGTCGGCGAGCGCACCAACGTCACCGGCTCGGCGCGCTTTCGCAAGCTCGTCACCGCGGGCGATTATTCGGCGGCGCTCGCCGTCGCGCGCGATCAGGTCGAGAACGGCGCGCAGATCATCGACGTCAATATGGACGAAGGCCTTCTGGATTCCGAGAAGGCGATGACGACGTTTCTCAATTTGATCGCCGCCGAGCCCGACATCGCCCGCGTGCCGATCATGATCGACTCCTCGAAATTTTCGGTGATCGAGGCCGGCTTGAAATGCGTTCAGGGCAAGGCGGTGGTTAATTCGATCTCGCTCAAGGAGGGCGAAGAAGCGTTCGTCCGCCACGCCGAACTGGTGCGCCGATATGGCGGCGCCGTCGTGGTGATGACGTTTGACGAGGCGGGTCAGGCCGACACACTCGAAAAGAAGACGGCGATCGCCGCGCGCGCTTACGACATTCTGGTGAACCGGGTCGGTTTCCCGCCGCAGGACATCATCTTCGATCCGAACATCTTCGCGGTCGCGACGGGCATGGAGGAGCACAACGGCTACGGCCTTGCCTTCATCGAAGCCGTGCGATGGATCAGGCAGAATCTGTCGCTCGCGCATGTGTCCGGCGGCGTCTCCAATCTGTCGTTCTCGTTTCGCGGCAATGAATCGGTGCGCGAGGCGATGCATTCGGTTTTCCTCTATCACGCCATCGCCGTTGGCATGGATCTGGGCATCGTCAATGCCGGCCAGATCGCAGTCTATGACGACCTCGACCTCGAACTGCGCGAGGCTTGCGAAGACGTCGTGCTCAACCGGCGCGACGACGCAGCGGAGCGGCTATTGGCGCTGGCCGATCGCCATCGCGGTCATAGCAAAGAACGCAAGGAAGCCGACCTGTCGTGGCGCCAATGGCCGGTAGAGAAGCGATTGGCGCACGCGCTGGTCCATGGGATCACCGATTTCATCGAGGCCGATGTCGAGGAAGCGCGCCACAAGCTGCCGCGCCCGCTCGCGGTCATCGAAGGGCCGTTGATGGACGGCATGAACATCGTCGGCGACCTGTTCGGTTCGGGCCGCATGTTTCTGCCACAGGTGGTGAAATCGGCCCGGGTCATGAAACAGGCCGTCGCCCATCTGATGCCGTATATGGAGCAGGAGCGCGACGGCCGCGCTCACGTCTCGACCAACGGCAAGATCGTGCTCGCGACCGTCAAGGGCGATGTCCATGATATTGGCAAGAACATCGTCGGCGTCGTTCTTCAGTGCAACAATTATGAGGTCGTGGACCTCGGCGTCATGGTGCCGGCGGAAAAAATCCTCCAGGCCGCAATCGCCGAGCAGGCCGATATTGTCGGTTTATCAGGCTTGATTACGCCGTCGCTCGACGAAATGTGCCATGTCGCGGCCGAAATGGAGCGGCAAGGCTTCGAGGTCCCGCTGTTGATCGGCGGCGCCACCACGAGCCGCGTGCACACCGCGGTCAAGATCCACCCGAATTACAAACGCGGCCAGGCGATCTACGTCAATGACGCCAGCCGCGCCGTGGGCGTGGTTTCCGCGCTGATGGCGCGCGATGCGCGCGCGCGCTACGTCGCCGATGTTCGCGGCGAATATGCGCGCATCGCCGCCGCCCATGCCCGGGGCGAAAACAACAAACAGCGCCTTTCACTCGCCGCCGCGCGCGCCAATGCGCTGAGACTCGACTGGTCCGGTGCGTACGCGCCGCCGGCGCCGCAGCTCCTCGGCGCGCGTACATTTGTCGATATCCCTGTTGCCGAGCTGATCGATTACATCGACTGGACGCCGTTTTTCGCCACTTGGGAGCTCACCGGCAAATACCCCGCCATCCTCAACGATCCGAAAGTGGGTGAAGCGGCGCGCGGCCTTTATACCGACGCGCAAGACATGCTGCGGCGGATGATTGCGGAAGGCTGGTTTACGACGCGCGCCGTGATCGGCTTCTGGCCTGCAAACGGTGACGGCGACGACATCCTCGTCTTCGGCGACGAGGCGCGAAAAACTCCGATCGCGACACTGCATACGCTGCGTCAGCAGATCGCTCGGCGCGAAGGCAGAGCCAATGTCGCGCTGTCCGATTTCATCGCGCCCCGCGCTAGCGGGCTTGCCGACTATGTCGGCGCCTTCGCCGTCACCGCCGGCATCGGCGAAGATGCCGTGGTCGAGCGCTTCAAGCACGCCAACGACGATTATTCCGCGATCATGGCCAAAGCGCTGGCCGATCGGCTCGCCGAAGCGCTTGCCGAGCGCATGCATCAGCGAGTGCGCCGCGAATTCTGGGGCTATGATCCCGGCGAGGCGCTGAGCAATGAGGAGCTGGTCGCCGAACGCTATCGCGGCATCCGTCCGGCGCCCGGTTACCCGGCGCAGCCGGATCACACCGAGAAGGGCACGTTATTCGCGCTCCTCGGCGGCGAGAGCGCGATCGGCGTGAAATTGACCGAGAGCTTTGCGATGTGGCCGGGCGCCTCGGTATGCGGACTCTATTTCAGCCATCCGGAGAGTTACTATTTCGGCGTCGGCAAGATCGAACGCGATCAGGTCGAAGATTATGCGCGGCGTAAGGATCAAACGCTCGGCGAAACCGAGCGATGGCTGGCGCCGGTTCTGAATTACGATCCGACAGCGCTGACGCAGACGGCGGCGGAGTGATGGCTTCTCTTCCGCTCGTCCCCGCGCAAGCGTGGACCCAGATGAGATCAAAGAACTGGATTCCCGCTTTCGCGGGAATGAGCGGACTAGTTTCCCACCTTCTTCGCGATCGCCCGCTCGACAAACAAAGCCGCTTCCAGCGCGGCATGGTCGCGGCCAAAGCGGCCGACGATCTGAATGCCGAGCGGCAGGCTGTCGTTCATGCCGGTGACGTTGATGCAGGGTGCGCCCATCAGCGTCCACAGCCGGTTGAACATTGGATCGCCGGTGGTGGCAAAGCCGTGCGGGGCCGCGCCTGGCGCCGACGGCGTCAGGATCACGTCATGGTCCGCCATGGCGTCGGCGAGCAGTTGCCGTGCCCGGCTCGCGAGCCGGCGGGCGGCGTCATATTCGTCGGCCGAAATCGCGACGGCGCGATCGAGCTGCGTGCGCAAGAGCGGATCGAGGCGGTCGCGATGGCGCTCATATTCGAAAGCCAGCGCGCGGATGTTTTCATAATCCTGGATAGTGAATTGCGCTTCGTAGGCGTCTTCGACGATCGGGGACAGTTCCAGATCGGCCACCTTGGCTCCCGCCGCCGCCGCGATCCGCGCCGCAGTTTCGACGGCCTGTTGCATCGCCGGACTGGCTTTCGGCCACAGATGCGTACGGGCCACTGCGATGCGCGGCGCGGCCGGCACCGCGCGGTCGACCCGAAGCTCGCGCTGCAAGACGGCGGCTGCGGCGAAAGCGACATCGGCGACGCCGGCGCCGAACAGACCGGCAGTATCGAGATGCCAAGCCACGTCTTTCACGCCGACCATCGGGATCAGGCGGTATGACGGCTTGAACGCGGCAACCCCGCAGAACGCCGCTGGCCGGATCACCGAGCCGGCGGTCTGCGTTCCAAAAGCGATCGGCGCCATGCCGGCGGCAACGGCTGCGGCCGATCCGGCCGAGGAGCCGCCCGGTGTATGCGCGAGATTACGCGGGTTACGTGTCGCGGACGGCACCAGGGATGCGAATTGCGTCGTCACCGTTTTGCCGACGACGATGCCTCCGGCTTCGCGGGTCATCACCACCGCGGTCGCGTCGGCGGCCGGGCGATTGTTGGCGTAAACGGGCGAGCCATACTGCGTCGGCAGATCGGCAGTGTCGAAAATGTCCTTAAAGCCGACCGGCAGCCCGCGCAGCGGCAACGAGGAAAGGCGCGGATCGTCCGCTGCGCGGCGCGCAGCAGCGAGGTCAAGCGTGGCGAAGGCGCCGATATCCTTTTCGCGCGCGGCAATCGCCTCAGCGCACATTTCGACGACGGCCCGCGGCGTGATTTTGCCGGCTTCGAGGCGTGCGGCGAGATCGAGGGCGGACAGCATCAGGCGCGCTCGATCATGGCGACGATTCCGGTCGTCGCCCGGCGTATGTACGGAAACGCGATCAGGCCGGTGACCGACGCCACCGGCCAGCCGATGAAGAAAGCCGAAAGCCAGCGGATGACAAAATCGGCGCGCAGTCCGATATTGCTGAAAGTGACGACGCAGCTGACGACAAAAACCACGACACCCGTCGCCAAGATCGGAAAGATAAACTTGGCCTTGCCTTCCATGCGACCCCTCCCCGGATCAGGTATCGGGCATTAGCCATCGGGGATCAAGATGGCTGGACGCAGGGGTCAGGCTGCAAAATCTGCATCGATCGCCCGACGGCCTGATCGCTGGTTTACTGATCCCCGTATGGTTAACGCATTGCTGCGCGAACAATCTTGAGCAGTCTTTAACGGAATTCCTCGCATTGTCGCGCTTATGACGCGTGGAGTTCAGTGGTCGCTCGTCTGCTTCCTCCTCCTCATCGCGCTGATCGCTCTTGCCGGCTGTAGTCACTACCTTTTTGCCGAGCGCGAGTCGTGGCGCCGTGACGCCGAAATCGCCTGCCTCAATACCGGCGTGGTGAAAGAGACGCCGCAGCGCGTCCGCATTTCCGCGATCAGCGGGCCGGGAATTTGCGGCATGGATTATCCGCTCCGGATTGCGGCGCTCGGCGACAGCCCGCCGCTTGCCTATGACGCGGGCCCGCCGCGCCCGCCCGGCAATATCCCAACCGGCGCCCTCCCCCGAGACGCGCCGCCGATCGTGTCGCAGGGCTGGCCGGACGCGCTGTCGAGAAAAACGCCGCCAATCGCCAGTCAACCGATCGTGACCCAGCCGATTGCGACCCAGCGGGGCGCAATTCAATCGCGCGCGCTGCCGCCGGTGCAGACCAGCGAACCGTCATACGATCCCTATGCCGGCTATTCCGCGCCCTCGCGCCCCGCTCCGGTCATGCGCGGCGGCGCCGCACAGCCGTTATCGATCAATCCACCTGGCGTCTCGGCAGCCGAACCGGATGACGACGAGGAGCTCGGCATTCCGGGCGGCGCGCTGCATCCTTATTACGGCGGACCCCAGGCGCCCTACGCGCCCGGTGTCGAACGCAATCCTAATGCCGCCGCGCCGCTGCCGTCGCTTGGTCCGCCGCGCGGACCAAGCGTGACTGCATCAGCCGGACCGGTCGAAGTCAGCCCGCCGGCGACGCTCGCCTGCCCGCTGGTCGCTGCGCTCGATCAATGGATCACGACTTCGGTCCAGCCTGCGGCGATGCGCTGGTTCCGCCAGCCCGTCGTCGAGATCAAGCAGATCTCCGCGTATTCCTGCCGCAGCATGAACGGCGATCCGAGCGCGCATATATCCGAACACGCCTTCGGCAATGCGCTCGACATCGCCGAGTTCGACCTGGCCGACGGCCACGCGATCAAGGTGCAATATGCCTGGCGCGGCACGCCGGAGGAGCAAGGCTTTCTGCACGACGTGCAATCGGCGGCCTGCGATCAATTTGCGACCGTGTTAGCGCCCGGCGCCAATGTCTATCACTACAATCACATTCATGTCGATCTGATGCGGCGCGCGAGCGGACGCAGTATCTGCGAGCCGGCGGCGATTCCGGGCGACGTCGCGGCAGCGCGAGCCGGCGGCCGTTTCGCCGCGCATCGTTACGGCAACGGTTATAGCGATCCGGGTGTCACCGGCTCGATCGCAGGCCGATCACATCGGCGGGAAGCCGCCGAAGACGATGATCGGCGGCCGAGCGCGATCGCGGGCGAGGATTAGGTCGTCCTCACTTTCGTCACCAACGGGCTTGACCCGACGATGACGCTAGCGCCCGCTCGCTTCCATCTGATGCAACACCGCAGCGCTTGGCCAGCAATCGACTTTCAGACCGCTACGCTTCTGATATTCGCCGAGCGCGGCGCGCGTCAGCATGCCGGCTTTGCCGTCAATCTTGTCGTGATAATAGCCGCGCGCCGTGAGCAGCTGTTGCATGCGATCGAGATCGGCGGTGGGCAACTGCACGATGGTGGTCCACGGCGTTTCGAACGGCCGCGGATCGGTGATGCGATCGCTCAAATGACCGACGAACAGCACGTAGAGATCGGAAAAATTATATTCCTTGATGGCGAAATAGTTCTTGGTGGCAAGAAACGACGGACCGTAGAGGCCGGCCGGCTGCAGGAGCGACGCCGTCTCGGCGCGTTCGGCTGTCGATAAAACGCGACCGTAGGCCGGCTTGAAGCCGCGGTCGAGCCACTCGCCGATGGTCATTGTGTGACTAGGCACGCCGGTGGTGCAATCGACATCGGTGGGCGGATGTACTTCATAGGCCCAGCGCAGACCGGGCTGCCAACCCTCCCCGCGCAATTGCTTGGCGGCGGATGCGAGCGCGTCGGGTACCGAGTGCCAGATATCGGCGCGGCCGTCGCCGTCGAAATCGACCGCATATTTCAGATAATCCGACGGCAGAAATTGCGTCAGTCCCATCGCTCCCGCCCAGGAACTCTTCATGTCGGCGAGCTTGATCTGGCCCTGGTCAACAATTTTGAGCGCCAGCAAAAACTCGGAGAGGAATTGCTCCTTGCGCCGGCCGAGATAGGCCTGCGTCGCCAGCACGCGGATCGCGTTGCGCGCATCCGCGGTGCGCCCAAAATCGGTCTCACGGCCGAAGATTGCCAGCACGATTGTCGCGGGCACGCCGAACTGGCGTTCGATCGAATCGAGCGGGGCGCGATAGCGGTCATAGATCTTGCGGGCCTCACTGGCGAGCCGCTCGATCGCCGGCTCCTTGAGATAATCCGCCGGGGTCGTGACAAATTCAGGTTGCCCGGCGGCGGGCCGTTCCGGCCGGCCCGGCAGGACCAGATCGGGCAATGTGAGATCGGGCTCAAGCCCGCGCGTCGCCATTTCGAATGTGGGGCGTGAAATGCCGAGCGCTTGCGCTTGCGGCCATAGCGATTGCAGCCATGCCGCAAATGCCGCATCGGCGTAGGCTAATCGCGTGCACAACAATGCGCCCAGCAAAGTCAGGACTGCACCGGTGCAGGGAATCAGCCAATTTCGCATCATCAGACCTCCATATCGCGCGAACCGAGCGGATCGGTCACGCGTTGGTACAAAAATCCTGCCCGATTGCCCGGAGAGAGCCATGCAAGTGCCCCTGGAGATCGCGTTCCACAATATCAAAAGCACGAAATGGGCGGAGGACCTTTTTCGCGCAAGCGTCGCCGAAACTGGAGGAAATCTACGGCCGGTTGATTTCCTGCCGGATTCGCGTCGACCAGCGCGCGAAAAACAGCGCCGGCACAATTCCGCCCGTGGTGCGGATCGAGCTCGGCATTCCAGGCCATAAGGAACTGGTCGTCAGTCACGAACCCAAACATCTCGAACGCAAATTCCAACGTCCCGATTTGCGCAATGCGATCCATGAAGCCTTTCGCATTGCCGAGCGGCGGTTGCGCGACCTCAAGGAGCAACGCGAGGACCGCACCAAGGAGCCGCACCGCGATTCCGAGAACCGGGGCCTCGGCCAAGTGGCGGAACTGACGCCGGAAAGAAACCAGGGATTCCTCATGACCAAGGAAGGCGGGCTCCTGTAATTTCCATCGCAATGCGATCTTGACCGGCGATTTTGACAAATTGCGGCGCGGCGACGAGGTCTATTACGTCGAGGGCATCGGCGATACTGGGCCGATGGCGACCAAGGTCTGGGTGAAAGGCGGGTAACGGTTATTCACCGCACCGCGACGATGAACAGCCGCGGAAAGCGCAGCAGCACTTTTCCGTCGAAGCGTGGTTTGTAGGCCCCCATGATTTTCTTCGTGTAGGCGGCAAGAAATTGCTCGCGGGCGCCGTCGTCGAGCGACGAGAGGAACGGCTGCAGCGACGAGCCCTTGAACCATTCGGTGATAGCCTCCGGCGAGGCCATTACGTGATTGTAGACGATGTGCCAGATATCGATCGCGCTGCAGACCGGCTTGAGCAGATCGTAATAGGCTTCCGGCGACGGCAGATCGTCGCGCGGCGCCGCTTTGATCTCCGGATGATCCCGCCATGGCCCGCTCTCGCCGACTTCGCGCTGGAACCTGAGCGCCGGTTCGCGGGTGTTATCGGGCATCTGAATTGCCAGCACGCCGCCCGCCGGCATCGCCTGCAGCAAGCGCCGCATGATGGCCGCGTGATCGGGCAGCCATTGCATGACGGCATTGCCGAAGATCAGGTCGGTCGCCGGGTCGGGCGTCCAGGTTGCAATGTCGTCCTGCACGAATTTGCAGTTCGGCAACCGTTCGCGCGCCTTGCGCAGCATATCGGGCGAAGAATCAAGCCCGATCACCTCCGACTGCGGAAAGCGCTCAACCAGAAGCTCGGTGGAATTGCCCGGCCCGCAACCGAGATCGACGACAAGGCGCGGCTTCTCCAGCGGCACTTGCGCAAGCAAGTCGCGCGGCGGGCGCGTGCGCTCGTCCTCGAACTTGAGATATTGTCGCGCGCTCCAGTCTTCCATGCCGCTTGCCCGTGGTGTTTGAGATTGGCGATGCGAGTGGCTTATTCCTGTACCTCCTAGCAGGAGGCGGTCTTAATGTCTTTGCGGCGAACATCTTTTGCAGCTGTTGTGGTGGCCTTGGCCGTGGCCCTCATTAACGCTCTGGCGCCATCGCTCGCCGCCGGCTTTGCCGGCGCTGCACTGGCGGCCGATCGAAGCAGTCAGCCGATCCCTTGCGAGGACATTGACAGCGTCGGCCGGGCAAAAATGTCCGCCGACGGCACAATCACGCTGCAGCTGCGTTCTTTGTGGCCCGATCCGATTGCCGAAAGCGAGCTTGTCTTTGCTCCCGACGATCCGCAATACGAGGAGATCAAGCACCATCTCGGCGGCATCAAGCCCGGTGAATCCAAACCGGTGCCGCCCTTCTGCGGATTGAATTCCGAGCCCTGATAATCGCTACCGCGAAAACTTCTTGTATTTGATCCGCTGTGGAATGACGGATTCGATGCCGAGGCGGCGCATCTTGTCTTTTTCGTAGTCCTGGTAATTGCCCTCAAACCATTCGACGTGGCTGTCACCCTCGAAGGAAAGAATATGGGTGGCGATGCGGTCCAGGAACCAGCGATCGTGGCTAATGATAACGGCGCAACCGGCAAAATCCTCCAGCGCCTCTTCGAGCGCGCGCAATGTATCGACGTCGAGATCGTTGGTCGGCTCATCGAGGAGGAGGACATTGGCGCCGGATTTGAGCATTTTGGCGAGATGCACGCGGTTGCGCTCGCCGCCGGAAAGCTGGCCGACTTTTTTCTGCTGATCGGCGCCTTTGAAATTGAAAGCCGCGCAATAGGCGCGCGAATTCACTTCGCGTTTGCCGAGCTGCAACTGATCGAGGCCTCCCGAAATCTCTTCCCAGACTGATTTCGCGCCATCGAGTGCGTCGCGCGATTGGTCGACATAGCCGAGGCGCACCGACTCACCGATCTTGATCGTGCCCTGATCCGGCTTCTCCTGCTGGGTGATCATCCGGAACAGCGTGGTCTTGCCGGCGCCGTTTGGCCCGATGATGCCGACAATGCCGCCGGCTGGCAGCTTGAAGGTGAGCTCGTCGATGAGAAGATTGTCGCCGAACCCTTTGCGGAGATCGTCGAAGTCGATGACGTTCTGGCCGAGCCGCTCGGCGACCGGAATGACGATCTGCGCGGTCTGGGTCTGCTTTTCGCCGGCTTTCTGCAGCAGCTCTTCGTAGCGCTGGTAGCGCGCTTTCGATTTCGCTTGCCGCGCGCGCGGCGAAGCGGCAATCCATTCCTGCTCGCGCGCGAGTGTGCGCTGGCGGGCTTCCTCCTCGCGGCCCTCTTGTTCGAGCCTCTTCTGCTTCTGCACGAGCCACGCTGAATAGTTGCCCTCGTAGGGAATGCCGCGGCCGCGATCGAGCTCGAGAATCCAGCCGGTGACATTGTCGAGAAAATAGCGGTCGTGGGTGACGATCAGAATCGCGCCGGGATAATTACGCAAATGGCCCTCGAGCCAAGCCACCGACTCGGCGTCGAGATGGTTGGTCGGCTCGTCGAGGAGAAGGAGATCAGGCTGCGCCAGCAGAAGTTGGCATAGCGCGACGCGCCGCCGTTCGCCGCCCGACAGTTCGGTCACATCCGCATCGTCCGGCGGGCAGCGCAGCGCGTCCATCGCCTGATCGACCTTGGAATCGAGATCCCAAAGGCCTTTGGCCTCGATCTCGTCCTGCAGCTTGGTCATCTCGTCGGCGGTCTCGTCGGAATAGTTGGCGGCAAGCTCGTTGTAGCGGTCGAGGATCGCTTTTTGTGGGCCGACACCCTGCATGACATTCTCGCGGACGTTTTTTTCGCGATCAAGCTGCGGCTCCTGGGGCAGATAACCGACGCGCGCGCCCTCGGCGGCCCACGCTTCGCCGGCAAAGTCCTGGTCGAGCCCGGCCATGATGCGGAGCAGCGTCGACTTGCCGGCGCCGTTGACGCCGAGCACGCCGATCTTAGCGTCCGGATAGAACGACAGATTGATGTTCTCCAAGACCTTGCGGTTGCCCGGATAAACCTTGGACAGGTCTTGCATGTGGTAGATGAATTGACGGGCCATTATTCGCTTTCGTCTGAGCGCCTTCTGTTCCTGCTTGCCGCGCTTTGATTGTCACGAGCGGCGCAGGGACTATTCACGGCGCGATTAAGGGGAAATCCACCACCGATGTAGCGAGGGCTGCGCGCGGCGGCAAGGCGCTGACCCTGCCGCATGCGTGCAGGTCGACGCCGCCGGGGCCAGGCAACCACTCGGAAACTCTGTCCGAAAATTTGCCACGGCAGGCCTTGGAAAGCCTACCAATTTTTAATGATTCTTGCCCAAACTTTGTCTCAAACGTCCGTTTGAAAATAATACATGTGTTTGAGGGCGGCAGCCTCGGCTTCGCCCTTTGGCGTCGGAAGCGTTTGGAGCGTTCCATGCGGCACGATTTTTCCAAGACCTTGCGCCGGCTGTGGCGGGCTTGCCTCGGCGGCGAAGGCGCGTATCGGCCCGACCTGCACTACATGCGCGGGCCAGGCCCGAAATGGCACGCCAAATACGGCAGCCTGGCGAAAGCCAATGGAACTGGCGGGTCAAGCGGGCGGTCCCATCGCGCCCACGCGGACCGCGCCTAACGTTCGGTATCGCCATCCATCATTCCGGATTGGCGCGACGCCAAATCTGGCCTCGCGAGCCGCGTTCACAAGTCGCGCTCACAAGCCCGTCTCAAGCGGCCGTCACAAGCCCTTGATTGCCGGCTCGAGCGCCCGGCGACGCTCGGATCGCGCACCGTTTCTACCCGCTTGTTTTCCATGAGCCGTTATGAGACGGCTACGAAACAGGTCGATCGAATGGGGCTGGAAACATGGCAATTCGCTGCGCGATCCTCGATGACTACCAGAACGTAGCGCTCAAGCTCGCCGATTGGGGCAAGGTCAAAGACCGCGTCGAAATCAAGGTGTTTCAGGAACATCTCGGCGGACCCGACAAAGTTATCGCCGCGCTGCAAGGGTTTCAAATCATCGTCGCCATGCGCGAGCGGACCGCGTTCCCGAAAAAAGTCCTCGACGCCCTGCCCGAGCTTAAACTCCTCATCACCACCGGCATGCGCAATGCTTCGATCGATACCGAGGCGGCCAAGGCGCGCGGCGTTACCGTGTGCGGCACCGGTACATTTGGTAATCCAACCTCCGGTGTCGCGATCGGACTGATGCTCGAACTGACCCGCCGTATCGGTTACGAAAATGCGCGCCTGCATGCCGGCGCGCCATGGCAGACGACGATCGGCCTCGATCTTGAGGGCATGACGCTCGGCATTTTGGGATTAGGCAAGCTCGGCGCGCGCACCGCCAATATCGCCAAAGCCTTCGGCATGAAGGTGATCGCCTGGAGCCAGAATTTGACAGCCGAGAAGTGCCGCGAGGCGGGCGTCGACTACGCGACCAAAGATAATTTGTTCCGCCAATCGGATTTCATTACGATTCACGTCGTGCTATCGGGCCGCACCCGCGGGCTGATCGGCGCCGCCGAACTGGCGCTGATGAAGTCGACGGCTTTTCTGATCAACACCTCGCGCGGTCCGATCGTCGATGAAGCCGCCCTCATCGCCGCGCTGCGGCAGCGCAAGATCGCCGGCGCCGGTCTCGATGTCTTCGATGTCGAGCCGCTGCCGCTCGATCACCCGTTCCGAAAGATGGACAATGTCGTGATCACGCCGCACCTCGGCTACGTTTCCGAGCAGAACTATCGGCGCTATTTCGCCGACGCGGTCGAGGACATCCGCGGCTTTCTCGATGGCAAACCTGCGGGAGCTGAGCTGAGCTGCCGCGCTGAGCGTGCCCTGCCGTTTTTTCGCGAAAACCGCTAATGTCGGCGCCAAAGGGGCGCCAGGACAGAGCGATGACGACGCGCGAACAAAATAGTTTTCTCGCGCAGACCGGACCCGGCACGCCGATGGGAAATCTCGTGCGCCGCTATTGGATCCCGGCGCTCCTGTCGTCCGAAATTGCCGAGCCTGATTGTCCGCCGGTGCGGGTGAAGCTCCTTGGCGAGCGACTGATCGCCTTTCGTGACAGCATGGGAAGCCTCGGCGTCATGGATGAGTTCTGCGCGCATCGCGGGGTGTCGTTGTGGTTCGGCCGCAATGAGGAGAATGGGCTTCGCTGTCCGTATCATGGCTGGAAATATGACGTGACCGGCCAATGCATCGAAGTGCCGTCGGAGCCGGTCGAAAACGGCTTCTGCAAGAAGATCAAGCTCGCCGCCTATGACTGCATTGAACGCGGCGATGTGATCTGGATCTATATGGGACCGCCGGACCAGAAACCGCCATTGCCGAATTTCGAATGGTCGACCGTCCCGGCGACGCATCGCTTCGTGTCGAAGCGGACGCAGGAATGCAATTGGCTGCAAGCGCTGGAAGGCGGCATCGATTCCGTGCACGTCTCATTTCTGCACCGCCACGATCTGCGCAGCGATCCGTTACACGTCAGCAAGGGCGCGGAATTCACCCGCGAGACCGATGCCCGATTCGAAGTGATCGAGACCCGTGGTGGCATGGTGATCGGCGTGCGGCGGCCGGCGACGGCGCGCCAGCTTTATTGGCGGATCACACAATGGGTCATGCCGTTTCACACCATGATCCCACCCTATGGCGACAACGCGCTCAACGGCCACGCCTTTGTGCCGATCGACGACGAGAACTGCATGGTGTGGTGCTTCACCCACCATCCGACGCGGCCGCTATCGGCGCGGGAGTTCGACACGATGCGCCGGGGTGGCGGCATTCATGTCAAGTTGCTCGCGAATTCATTCCGGCCGGTCGTCAACAAAGACAACGATTACATGGTCGATCGCGTGGCGCAGAAGCACCACAAGTCCTATAGCGGCGTCAAAGGCATCGCCATGCAGGACGCCGCCATTCAGGAGAGCTGCGGACCCATTCAGGATCGCAGCAAGGAAAACCTGGTTTCAACCGACAACGGTGTCATCATGGCGCGGGCGCGGTTGCGCAAGGCCGCGCTCGCGGTGATGGAGGGCCAAGCGCCCGACGGGCTCGATCCGGCGACGCATGCGGTGCGCTCGGCGGCGATTGTGTTGCCGGAAGAGGCGAATTTCTATCGGGCCGCAGCCGATGCGCTGGTCGTCCGTGAAGGCATTGCCCACGCCTCAGTTTGAAAAGTCGGACGCGCGGGCGCTTTGCGCCAAGCAATCATCCGGCGAGCCGTACCATCCATTCGCTTTGCGGATAGACGATCAGCGCGGCGGCGGCGAGCGCGATACCGTATGGAATTCCGGCGTCGTGCCGGTGCAGGCGTTCCGCCCATTCCGAACCCGCCAATGCAGCCGGCAGCGGCACGGTCCGGAACAATATAATGAGCAGCGTCAGCGCGCCGCCCAAGATCGAGGCATAAATGAAATAATCGAACAGATTGGCGAAGCCGAGCCAGAGCGCCGTGGCTGCCGCAAGCTTGGCGTCGCCGCCGCCGATCCAGCGGCAAGCGAAGCAGAAGAATGCCACCGCAAGAACCGCGGCGCCAGCGGCGAGATGGAAAAGCAAAACAGTGGCGCTTAAGCCACCGAGCACCGCGACTATCGCAAATCCCGCGACCAGAACGAGCGAGAGGCGGTTGGCGATGGTCATGGTCAAGAGATCGCTCGCGGCGGCGAACGCCATCGTCGCGGGGAACAGTGTCAATGCGATCGCTTCGCTCAACATCACGCATCACCGTCGACAAAATGAAAAGGCTCCGCAGCGCAGCCGGAGTCCTCCGCCAGCGGTCGGTAAAGACCGAGCTTTACTTGAGCGTGCTGGAAAGGCTCGAGAACGCCGTCTTGAGGTTGTTACCGAGGCCCTGGATCACGGCGATGATGGCAACCGATATGCCGGCGGCGACAAGGCCATATTCGATTGCGGTCGCGCCTGACTCGTCTTTCGCAAAACGCGCGATAAGGGCTTGCATCGGGTTCTTGCTCCTTAAATTCTCACCTGCTGTTTGCGTCGAGAAAAGGGTTTACGAACCCTTGCGATTGATGCGCAAAATATCGCTGAGACATTTCAGGCCGGTTAAGCAAAACCCGGCGTTAATCGCGTTCGCTCGCCGTAGTTAACGCCGCGTTGCCGACTGGGCTCGCTGCGCGCGGCGATCGCGCCGGTGGACGACGCGAGCTTCGCCGCCCGTCAGACTGCCGGCAATAACGATGCAGTTATTTGGTCTCGGGAATGGGCAGCGTGGTCGTGGCTTTGATCTTTTCCATCGCGAAGCGCGAGGTGACGTTCTTCAACGGAATAGCGGCGATCAAACGCTTGTAGAAGGAATCGTAGCCGGCAATGTCGGGAACGACGACACGCAGCATGTAATCGACGTCGCCGGCCATCCGATAGAATTCCATCACTTCCGGCATCGCCGTGACCGTCTTGGCGAAACGGTCGAGCCAATCTTGGGAGTGGTCGCCGGTCTCGATCGAAACGAAGACGCTGATGGCAAGCCCGACGCGCTGCTGATCGACCAAGGCGACGCGCTTGAGAATGACGCCATCGGCCTCAAGGCGCTGGATCCGTTTCCAGCAGGGCGTCGAGGACAATCCGACCCGGCTGCCGATCTCAGCGACCGAAAGAGACGCGTTTTCCTGCAGCACAGCAAGGATTTTTCGGTCAATCGTATCCATGAGCCGGTTCTTCCTATACAGACCGTCTCCATGGTTTCTAAGGAGAAAAATATTCTAGCGCAAGCGGTAAGGGTCTTGGCTCTAATCGACCCGTTGCCGGGCGGCCGCGCCGGGCCGCGCAGCCGATGTCGGGGCATTTCGCGCCAAAAAGGCCTCAACCTCGGCTCGTGTTGGCGCGCCGGCCGAGCCGCCAATGCGCGTGCATTTAATTCCGGCGACCGCCGCGCCAAAGCGCATGGCGTCGACCTCGTTTCGGCCTTGCGCCAGCGCCATCACAAAACCGCCGTGAAAAGCATCCCCTGCCCCGAGCGTATCGACGGCGGTGATTTTGAACACCGGTACGCGGCGCACTCTGCCGTCTTCGAGATAGACGATATCGTCCGGTCCATTGCTGACCGCAAGGAAGGCGTCGGTCCTGCCGGCGATGCGCTTTAGTCCCTCGGCGAGATCGGCAACGCCGGTGGTCTCGCGCAGACATTCCCAGGAAAAGACCACATGCGAGGCGATGCGAAACAGCGGATCGTCCTCGACCGTCGGGCGGTCGCCGTCGAGCACGACCGGTAGATTACGGCGGCGCGCCGCTTCGCAAATCGGCCGGACGAAGTCCGGGTAGCGGTTGTCGGCAAGCACTGCATCGCCGGCGCTCACGATGCGCTCCGGATCGTCCGGCGTCGCCGCCGCGATACGCTCATCGCGATAGGTGACGATGGTACGGTCGCCGCGTGCGTTCATGAAGATCGCCGAGAGCGCCGTGCCGAGTCCGTCGATGCGCTGACAGGCCGTGCAGTCGACGTTCTCGCGCGCCAAAGCCTTGAGTACGCGATCGCCATTTTCGTCTATACCCGCCGGCCCGCCCATTGGGCCGGCCAGCGCCGCGCGCCCGCCCAGCCGGGCAATCGCCACCGCAGCATTCGCGGCGCAGCCGCCATTGACGACAAAAAATCCCTTGGCCTGCACTTTGCCGTCCGGCTGCGGGAATTCGTCGACGCGAAATACCTCGTCGAGCACGATGATGCCGGCACACAGGATGCGCGGAGCGCGCTCAGCGGACGACATCGGGGCCGTCCTCGACGTAACTGCGGATGATGTGATGGGCGATCGCAACCGGCGGCGGGGTCGTCAACCCTTGCGGGTGTTGCCGGTTGAGCATCAAGGCGAGCTCTTCGCGATCGAACCAACGCGCGTCTTCCAGTTCCTCACGGTCGACCACGATCGTCTCGGACAGCGCCTCGGCGTGACAGCCGATCATGATCGAGGAGGGGAAAGGCCATGGCTGGGAGGCAAAATAACGTATGCGCCCGCAGGCAATGCCAACTTCTTCCAAAACCTCACGGCGCACGGCCTCTTCGATGCTTTCGCCGGGTTCGGTGAACCCGGCCAAGCACGACCACATCGTCGGCACGAAGCGGCGCGAGCGTCCGAGTACGCAACGTTCGCCGGCAATCGCGAGCATGATGACAACGGGATCGGTGCGCGGGAAATGCTCGGCCCGGCAGGACGGACAGTCGCGCCGCCAGCCCGCTTGGGTCAGCGCAGTCGCCGCGCCGCAATTCGGGCAGAACCGGTGCCGCGCATGCCAGCCGAGCAACGCTTTGGCTTCTGCCAATGGCGGCAGATGATCCGCCCCCACCATGCCTTGGACCGCAATCGAGCGAAGATCGGAAATCTTTAGATCATTGCGCGCTTTGAGTTGCTCTACCGCGTCTTGGTCGAGACCGAAGCCGAACTGCGGCGCCGTATCGGCGAGCCCGAGAAATACGATTTCGCGGACCAAACCCAGGGCGCGCGCCTCGCGTGGCGTGAACAGCGGGTCACATGGTTCGCCGGCCTTGAGCACCACCAGCTCGCCGCCGATCACGTAGCCCGCGGCTTGCGCGTGTTCGCAATAATGTTTCAGGGCGGCGTCATCACCGCGGCTCATTACGGCGCGGTCGAGCCGACTGGCGATGTAGCCGAGCGCCGGGCGCGGGCCCAGTGTGCCGATTCCGAAGTTTGTCACCATTTGCGGCGCGCTTGTACGAACTTCGGAATCGATAAGGACACTAGCAAGTTTATCTCCATCGTGTCGCATTTGAACCCGAAATTCGGATCCGCGGGCTCGGTAAACTCGTGCGAATTTCGGGTTCGCGGCACTGGATCTGAACGAGGTGACACGATCAGGAACGAGGCGATTTAAGCGGCATCACTCGGCCGCCTCGCGCAGCGGCCGCGGATAGATCGCGTCATAGAGTTCCGGGCGCTGCCATTGCGGACCAAGCACGCCCTGCTTCGCGCCGCACACCATCGACGAGCCAACCTCGTCGCGCGAGGCACGCAGTTGCCGGATGCGGTCGAGGCTGACATCGACAATACTCAGTCCCGCCGCCGTACTTTCAAACATGATTTCCTCAGGTGCCGCCACCATCGCCAGCCCGCGCTGCGAATGATCGAACAGGTTCTGCGTCGTAACCACGATCGCCAAGTTTTCGATTGCGCGCGCCCAAATCAGGGTGCGCCAAGTACTCCACAGCCGGTTCTTGTCGATGCCGGCCGGCATGAAAAAGAGTTCGGCGCCGCGCAGAGCCAAAGCGCGCGAGACCTCCGGCATATAAACCTCGCTGCACATCGCCAGCCCGACCTTGCCGTGCGCGGTGTCGAAAACCGGAAATTCGTTGCCCGCAACATACTGAAATTCCCAGGACCGGCCGCCGGTATAGATCCAGGGTCCGTTCGGATGGGTGCGCCGATAGCGGGCCGGCGTCCGCCCGTCCGGGTAGGCCATCACGATCAGGTTGTGGGCGGACGCCGCCTTAACATCGATCGGCTCGATCGTGCCGAACACGACATACACGCCCTGCTTGGCGGCAGCTTCCGCAAGCGCCGCGGTCGGATCGAACGTCGCCGGCATGCGCCATGGACCCGGATAGGTCTCGGGGAAGCAGACGAAATCCGCGCCGTCTGCCGCCGCGCGCTCAATCCACTGCACCGCATCGGTAATATTGCGGTCGGCTTCGCCGGGCGGATGCGAAATCGGCTGCACGACGGCGATACGGAAGGTCATTGGCGTCTCCCTGAAGCATGATGCGGTAGACTGGGAACGGCTTTTTGCGGGGATCATGCTTCACAAAAAGCTCAAGATCGTCAATCGATCCGGCGGGGCTTTGCCCATCCCAAACATCCCAGTGCGGGGGAACTGCCGGCGCGCAAAAACGTCAGCTGCTCAGTAGAACACGTCGTAGACGACGTCGATCACTTCGCCGCTCGTGAGATCGACCAGCAGCAGATCCGACCCGTAGCGCACCCATTGATAGTCGGGCGGCGGTGGCGGCAGCCCAATGAGGCCCCAGTCCGGATACCAGTAATCGCGAACCAGGAAGAACGGCGGCAGGAACGCGCCGACTTCCCAGCGGCGATCGCCCCATCCGGGTGGATAGACGAACGGCGCCGTTCGCACCCGCTCGAATGCTTGGCCACGGTAGACAAACTGGGGACCGCCGGGGCGGACAAACTCGGCTCCACGCTGCGGCGGCTCGCCGGGACGGACAAATCCCGGCGGGGGACCGCCGGGCCGCCCAATCTCTATTCCCGGCGGCGGACCACCGGGACGGATCATTTCCCCGCGCGGAGGCGGGCCGGCGCCCGGATTGATCACTTGCGCTCCCGGGGGCGGGCCATTTGGCCCATGCGGCAGGATGAAGGGCTTACCAAGGGGCGGACCACCGCCTGGATGCTGCTGCGGCGGCGGTTGCCGACGATGGTCTTCGTCATGCTGCTGCGCTGCGGCCAGATGACCGCCGGGCAGATCGCCCCAATCGCAAAACCGGGCCATCGTCTGTGCAAATCGCGCGCCTTTCCGAATCGCAAGGATTTGCCAACGCTAGCAAATCGCTCCAGCGGGCGGAATCGGTCGCGCTTGCTTTCCGGTCGTCCGCGGCCGATATAAGCGGGCGGGAGGTTGGCGGTGGACGAGCCACTCGCCAACCGGGTCAGGTCCGGAAGGAAGCAGCCCTAACGAGCGCGGTTCGGGTCGCTCGTCAGCCTCCCACCCACTGTTTCGCAGCCTTTCGGGGCGAACGCAGCCGAGCTGGCCGGATGCACTTTGAATGGCATGCCGGCCCGACAACCGGGGAGCTCGTGCCCCGCTTCCAGGCTATGCTGCCGTCCTGCGCGCCCTTACCCTTTGATGCTTGCGGCGCAAGTTTTAGGAGGGGCCGCGCTCAGCCCGAGGCGCGTTTTTAGAGTCAGAATCGCCTGCCAAGCAGACCATGAGCGACACGACACCGTCATCCTACCGCGTCCTGGCGCGCAAATATCGCCCGGCGACATTCGATGACCTGATCGGTCAGGACGCGATGGTGCGCACGATCTCGAATGCCTTCGAGGCCGGGCGGATCCCACAGGCGTGGATTCTTACTGGCGTGCGGGGGGTAGGTAAAACAACGACCGCCCGCATACTCGCCCGCGCGCTCAATTACGAACTGCCGGATGGCTCAATTTCAGCGCCGACAATCAACATGCCGGCGCTCGGCGTGCATTGCGAAGCGATCATGGAAAGCCGTCATCTCGACGTCATCGAGATGGACGCGGCATCGCATAACAGCGTCGACGACGTGCGGCAGATCAACGATGCGATCCGCTACGCGCCCGTATCGGCGCGCTACAAGGTCTATATCCTCGACGAAGTGCACATGCTGTCCGGCGCCGCCTTCAACGCGCTCTTGAAAACGCTCGAAGAGCCGCCCCCGCATGCCAAGTTCATTTTTGCCACGACGGAAATCCGAAAAGTCCCGATTACGGTGCTGTCGCGCTGCCAGCGTTTCGATCTGCGGCGCGTCGATGCTGCCAGGCTGGTGGAACATCTGCAGGGGATCGCCGGCAAGGAAGCCATCAAAGCCGAACCGGAGGCGCTCGCTCTGATCGCGCGCGCCGCCGAGGGCTCGGTGCGCGACGCCCTTTCCTTGTTCGACCAGGCAATCGCGCATGCGGGCGCCCAAGGAGATATTTCCGGCGCCGTATCCGGCCTGGTGCGCGCCGATAACGTGCGGCAGATGCTCGGGCTCGCCGACCGCACGCGGATCATTGAACTGTTCGATGCGCTGATGCGCGCCGATGTTGCCGCGGCGCTCAAGGAACTGCGCGACCAATACGATTCCGGCGCCGATCCGGCCATGGTGCTCGGTGATCTGGCCGAGTTCACGCATTTCGTTACAAGGGTCAAAATCGTGCCGGGCTTGGCGGATGATGTGTCGCTGACTGAGGCCGAGCGTATTCGCGGCCGCGCATTCGCCGCCAAGCTTTCGATGCGGATCTTGGCGCGCACTTGGCAGATGCTGCTCAAGGGCATCACCGAAGTCGAGGCCGCCGGCCGGCCGATCGACGCAGCCGAGATGGTGTTGGTCCGCATCGCATATGCTGCGGATTTGCCGACGCCCGACGAAGTCATCCGCACGCTCGGGGACGCGCGCCGTGGCGAGAATTCCGCGCCAATGTCCGGCGCCGCGGAGCTTCGCGCCCAGGCGCGTCCGGAGCCGGCCCGGCAAGATCAAGCGCGCCAGGACGTATCGGCGCGAGGCTCGCGCGGGCCGGTGGCTGCGGCAACGCCGATGCCCGCGTCTGCTCCGACGCCGGTCGAGGCGCCGTCCGCCCAGGGCGAGCAAATCCGAGCGCTAACGAGTTTCGCGGACCTGATTAACCTCGCCGCCGAAAAGCGGGATCTTTCGATCAAAAGCGCGCTCGAACGCGATGTGCGGCTTGTGCGTTTCGAAGATGGCACTCTCGAAATCGCGCTGGAGGCCGGGACGCGCAAGACATTGATCGGGGAGCTCTCGAAGAAGCTCGCCGATTGGACCGGCCGGCGTTGGATGGTGGCGGTTTCGGCAGACGCGGGCTCGCCTTCGCTTCGCGTGCAAGCCGAAACGCGCAAAGCGGAGATGAAAGACGGTGTGCGCGGCGACCCTCTGGTTCAGGCGGTCATGGAACGATTTCCCGGTGCCGAAATCGTGGATGTGCGGCCTCCAGCCGGGCCGGCGCCTGAACAACCGGGCGAAACGCCAGCCGGTTCACAGCTGGATGGCGATGGCGCAGACGATGATACACTCTAGACTTGACGTCCGGGCCGATCGCTAATGAGGTCCGATAAGCGGGAATTATCATGGCTGACTTTCTCGGCTTGGTGAAACAGGCCACCGAATTCAAATCAAAAATGGAAGCCATGCAGGCTGAGCTCGAACAGCTCGAAGTCGAGGGCGCAGCGGGCGGCGGCGTCGTGACTATCAAGCTATCCGGAAAGGGCGATCTGCGCGGCGCACGTATCGACGAGTCGCTGCTCAAGCCGGACCAGAAAGAGATTCTTGAGGATTTGATTGTTGCCGCACATGCCGATGCGCGGCGCAAGCTCGAAACCATGCTCCAAGAAAAAATGCAGGCGCTCACCGGCGGTTTGCCGCTGCCGCCGGGCCTGAAGCTATTTTGATAAGCTGTTTGATGCCTGCTATTTCCGCCGGACCCGAAATCGAACGTCTGATTCAGCTCCTCGCCCGATTGCCGGGCCTTGGCCCGCGTTCGGCGCGTCGGGCGGCGCTGTTCCTGATCAAGAAACGCGAACTGCTCATGGCGCCCTTGGCCGCCGCCTTGCAGACCGCGATCGAGAAGATTTCGGTGTGCCGGATCTGCGGCAATATCGACACGCAAAATCCGTGCACGCTCTGCACCGATCCGCGGCGAGACGATTCGACTATCGTGGTGGTGGCGGACGTCGCCGACCTTTGGGCGCTCGAGCGGGCGCACGCCATCAATGCGCGCTACCACGTGCTGGGCGGGATCCTATCGCCACTTGATGGTGTCGGGCCGGACGACCTCTCCATTGACGCGCTGATGAAGCGCATGAGCGAGCCCGCCATCAAGGAGGTCATCCTCGCACTGAGCGCGACGGTCGAGGGCCAGAGCACGGCGCATTACATCACCGATCTCCTGCGCGAGACCAAGGTCAAGGTAACGCGGCTCGCCCACGGCGTTCCGGTCGGCGGCGAGCTCGATTATCTCGACGAGGGCACTTTGGCGGCGGCAATTCGCAGCCGCGCCCCGTTCTAGCTGCGCTTGCTGATGGGAGCGTCGGACCGGCGGCGGCGTTGCCTGTAATTTAATCAGAGCGCGCCTGCGATCGCACCATTTGCTCGGCAGGGTTTGCACCAAAACACCAGGATCGTCGCTTGCTCGTTTTGCGGGCGGCCGCAGATTTGTGGATCTTCGGCCTGGGCCGGGCCCCTCGCCAATTGGCCCGGCCTTTGCATGACAAGGTGTGGCGGTCTCGGTGTCACCAAGCGTGGCGAATTGAGATTGCTGGAGCCCCGGATTCCCGGCACCGGGGCTCTATTTCTTTTGTGCACAACCTCCCAGCACGAACGGTAAATGCTCCGAGGATGGCGGATGCGCCAGGGAACCCTTACAAGACCTGGGCAATGGGAAAACTCGTCGCGGCCGCTCGGCGCGCGGCAAGTCGCCCGCAAGTGGGGTTGCCGGACCGCCGCCAATGAACGACGACATCCCTTTCGATAAGAGCTTTGGTCTCGTGCCCGATCGGGTCCAGGAGGTCGCGCCCGGCGTGCGCGCGATCGTCGCCAATAATCCGAGCCCGCACACGTTCAAAGGGACGATGAGTTACATCGTCGGTCGGGGCGAGGTCGCGATTATCGATCCTGGTCCCGACGATGCCGCGCATATCGCGGCACTCCTGGACGCGGTGCGCGGCGAAACGGTCAACTATGTCTTTGTCACCCATACCCACCGCGATCATTCGCCGGCGGCGGCCAAGATTAAAGCCGCAACCGGCGCGCAGGTCTTGGCGGAAGGACCGCATCGTTCGGCGCGTCCGCTGCACACTGGCGAAATACGCCTGCTCGACGCCTCGGCCGATATGGATTTTCGTCCCGATATCGCACTCGGCGACAGGGAGACGATAAGCGGCCGCGGCTGGACACTCCAGGCAGTAACGACGCCGGGGCACACCGCCAACCACATGGCGTTCGCGTTCAAGGAGGCCGATCTGCTCTTTGCCGGCGACCATGTCATGGCGTGGTCGACGACGATCGTGGCGCCGCCGGATGGCGCGATGACCGATTATATGGCGTCGCTACACAAGCTCGCGCACCGCAGCGAACCGCTCTACCTGTCCGGACATGGCGCACCGGTACGGGATGCGCCGCGCTATGTTCAATATCTGATCAGGCATCGCCAGGCGCGCGAAGCATCGATTTTGCACCGGCTCGGCAAGGGCGAGGCTGATATCCCAACGATCGTCAGGGCGGTCTATATCGGTCTCGATCCGCGTCTGGTCGGCTCCGCCGCGCTCTCGGTACTGGCGCATTTGGAAGAGCTCGTCGCGCGCGGCGCCGTCAAGACCGAAGGACCGCCGTCGATCTCCGGGACCTACCGCTTGGCCTGATTGGGCTTCCCCGCCGGTTTCGGCGGCGGCGTGGGTTTCTTTTCCGGCTGCGGAGTTGATAGCACATCGTCGATATCGTCGATGAGGCTGCGCACGCGCTTGGCGTTGGTTCCGAGATCATGACGGCCGTAGCGTGAAGCGGAACGTATGTCGATCCGCGCCCCGTCGATTGTCGGTCGAATCCGCACTATCACGTCATCGCGGAAACCAAGGATCGGCGTGCGCGCCACTGCCTCGATAATGCCGTCCCGCACGGTGCCGGCTTGCGACGCGCGGGCATCGATCACCCGCGGCAGCGGCCCCTGCGGCGGGCGCGAATCGACCACGCGCCATTTTCGCTTGGTTATCACCTTCATGACGGCGGCATAGGCGTCCTGCGGCGTCGCCGCGGTGTCATCCGGCTCGATATCCGGATATGCGGCGTGCTGCTGCTCGGCCGCATAGAGGCCGGCATAGGTAATCGGGTTGGCGTCGCGGGGCCGCAAACGCGCGATGGCGTCGAATTGCGGCGGGTCGATCGGATCCGTCGTGATGTCATAAATCGCCGGCAGCCGCGACGCCCTCACCCCGAGATAGACGGGATAGGCGATCAACGCCGCGCCGATGAGCAGCGCCGTCACCGCATGCCGGCCGCCGCCGATGCCATGGCGCCAGATGACGATACCGGCGCCAAAAGCAAGCAAGATCGCAAGGCAAGCCAGAACCAGCGCTCCAGCGAGCGTGGAAAGCGCCGGCACGATCTCGAGCGCTCCCGAACGTACGATGATCACCGCGACGAATGTCGCCGCCAGCGAGAATAGGGCAATGCGACGCGCCCAAACGGCGAGCCGCGAGATCGGTGCCTCGGTCAATAGTTGTCGTCGCATTCAGGCGTCTTGCCGCTAGGTATCGTCGGTTAGGTTGCTCGCCGGCTGGGCACAGCCGGGGCATTATATTTGCCCCGGCAAAGCGCGTCTTGGCCCTCATCTTGGCCCTCAGCGCAAGAACATTGAGGTGACTTCAGTCGTCAAGAAGGCTGTCGATCTCGACCGCAACGCTTTCGCCCGGCGTATAGCGATGGCCGGCGCCGGCAGCAAGAAGAGCACGCGCCTGCTCTTCTGTCTCGGCCTCGACGCACCATTCCTCGACCCGCGTGACCAGCATCCTGGCGTGGAACAAGCGGGGTTTTATCTCAGGTGCGGGCTCAGGGGCGGCAAAAGAGGCAGCTCCGGGCGCGCGTAACAATGCGCTTCTTGACGGCATGGTTTAGGCCCGAATCAGCGGACCAGGCAAGTTTAGACACTTAACGGTGCAGAACAAAGAAGAAACGCCGGATTCAGTTCCCTTGTGGAACGTCGGTTCCCTCAATATCGTTGAATTCAGTGTTCCTCGAAGTTCGGAGTAATTGTCGTGGCCCCGCGTGCGTATTGGAAAGGCTACCTGAAGCTGTCGCTCGTCTCTTTTCCTATCGCGTTGTTTCCAGCGACGTCCGAGCGGGAAAAAATCAGCTTCCATCAGGTCAATAAAGAGACCGGCCATCGTATCCGCTACAAGAAAGTCGACGCCGAAACCGGCGACGAAGTGGATAATGCCGATATCGTCAAGGGTTACGAGATCGCCAAAGGCGAATATATCGAGTTAGAACCGGACGAGTTCGAGGCGGTCGCTATCGAAAGCAAACATGTCATCGATATCGATGAGTTCGTGCCTCGCAACGAGATCGATGAACTTTATTTGCGCGATCCGTATTACATCGTTCCGGATGGTGAGGTCGGCCAGCAGGCCTTCGCGGTCATTCGCGACGCCATACGCGAGGAAGGCATGGTCGCCCTTGGCAAGGTGGTATTCACCTCGCGTGAGCACATCATCGCGCTTGAAGCGCGCGGCAAAGGAATGCTCGGCGTGACGCTGCGCTATCCCTACGAGGTGCGCGATGAGACGGAATATTTCGATACGATCGAGGACGAAAAGATTCCAAAGGACATGATCGATCTGGCGATCCATATCGTCGAGACCAAGACCGGCCACTTCAAACCGCAACAGTTCAAGGACGAGTACGAGGACGCGCTCAAAGATCTGCTCCGGCGTAAGCAAAAGGGCGAGAAGATCGAGCGACCGAAAGAGCGCGCGCCGTCGAACGTCATCAACCTTATGGACGCGCTGCGGCAGAGCCTCAAAGCCGGCGGCGGCGGCGCACGCCGGAGCGCCTCACGACCGAATGCGCGCGCCGCCAAGAAGCCAGCGCGCGCTCATGCTCGCCATAAGAAAGCCAGCTGATGCCCGGTAAGCGGGTGCAATTCGACGACGAGACCTGGCGACAGATCGATCTTCTCGGGCGCGATCAGATGAAGGATTTTCCGGAGCTTGCCGACGAGGCGTTCCGCGATTTATTGAAAAAGCATGGCCGGCCGATCGACCTGAAAGACGCGCTGCGGCGCAGCGCGGGCGTATCGGCGACCATCCACCGGTTCAAACCCAAGAAAACCGGCCGATCACGGCGCAAATAGAAGGCGTCTCTCACTGGTAGGCGATTTGCCGGCGTCTAGGTTCTTAATTTCCATAAATTGAGCAACGGCCCTTTGGCGCCGAACACCGGGTCTTTGCGGGGCCGCTTCACTTTGGCAACCGATTTGACCCTGCCGTCGTGCTCGTGCGCATCGGGCCGGCATTCGTCATATGCGCCGGACGGCGGATAGGCGCCAACGACCAGAAAGTCCTTGGTCGCGGCGAGGCATTGATGGCCGGTGCCGGCGGGAAGAATGACAATATCGCCGGCGCTGAATTTGAAGGTACGACCGCGGTCGCCGCCGAGCCGAACCTTCGCGCTGCCGCGCGCCACCCCAAGCACTTCGTGAATACGTGAGTGATAGTGCAAATAATCGTAGATGCCGTTGCGCCAGCTGTCGGCCCAGTCATTGCTTTCAAAGAGCTCTTCCATAATCGTGGCCGGATCGAGCGTGCGCGGCAGCTGCACCGCCCTCCAGTAAACAATCACCGGCCATCGTGGGTGATTTGGAATCATTCCGTCATCGCGGAAGCGAAACATGCCCAGCTTGGCCCGCCGCAGCAGCGACGCGACCTGGTCGGACGACGGACGCTGCCAGCCGGTAACCCGCTCCGTCGATTTCTTTACGTCTTCCAGCAAGTCCATGGCGCGAGACTGTACAAGAAGCCTTTTTCAGCCGCCCTTTCAACGGTGGCGGCAACGCATTTGTTCCGCACGCGAAAGCCTGCTGCATTGGGCGCGAAGGCTCGACTGAGCACCACGCGCGATCCAACTCCGCGGCTACAGCTTGAGAAGCTTCTTGGCATTGCCTCCGGCCAGCGCCGCGACCGTCGTGGCATCGAAATTCTCAACGGCGGCGATATGGCCGATCGGATCATACTCCGCCATGTCATAGGGGTAATCGGTTCCAAGCAGGACATGGTCGGGGCCGAACACTCCGACCAGTGCGGCGAGTTGGTGCGGCGTGAATACGACCGTATCGACATAGATTCGCTTGAGATAAGCCGTAGGCGGATTGGGCAGCGCGCCGTGACTATCGGAACGCGCACCCCAGGCATGGTCGATGCGGCCGGAATAGGCGCCAAGATATCCGCCGCCATGCACCGCCAGCATTTTTAGCCGCGGATGGCGCTCGAGAACGCCATCGAAAATCAGATAGTGCAGCGCGATCGTCGTCTCCAGCGGATTGCCGATGACATTGTTGAAATAAAACCGTGTCAGCCGGGCAGCGTCGGTGAAACCATTGGGATGGATCATTACCAAAGCCCCGAGTTCTTCCGCCTTTTGCCAGAATGGCGCGAATGCCGGATCTGAGAGCTCTTTGCCGGCGACATTCGTGAGAATTTCCACACCGGTGAAGCCGAGTTTGCGGATGCAGCGCTCGAGCTCCCTGGTCGCCTCCGCGCCGTCGGTCATCGGCACCGCCCCGAACCCTTTCAGGCGTTCGGGCTTCACCGCACAGAATTCGGCGATGCCGTCATTGACGATTTGCGTCGCCTTCACCGCGATCTCGATCGGGACGGTGTAATAACATTGCGCGGCGGCGGCGCGATGATCTGAACATCGATGCCCATGGCATCGAGGTCCGCCAGTCTATGGTCGTGCCCGACTCTGGCACGAATGTCGGCTTCCTGT
>DATAYT010000117.1:0-6156 GCA_036272395.1 Xanthobacteraceae bacterium | reverse complement strand
CGCGGTGTCGAAGTCGATGTCGACCTTGCGCTTGAGCCGCTCCATCACCAGGTGCGAACCTTCGTCATGCAGCCCGCGCCGCGCCATGTCGAGCGCCTCGATCCGGTCGGGAGTCGCGGTGCGGATTGCCGCGTAATAGCTGTCGCAGACCACGAAATAGTCTTTGACGACGCGGCGGAACGGCGCCAACGACAGCATATGCGCGATCACCGGCGTGTTGTCGGTCAGCCGAATGTCGAACACCAGCCGGTTGCCGGAAATTCCGAGCTGCAGCGTGTAGGGACCGTCGTCGTGTCCGACCGGCCTGAACTTGTTGTTCTCGAGGAGATCGTAGATCGCGACCCGCCGCTCGTGCTCGACATCATCGTTGCTGCGACCGAGCGAAGCTTCGTCGAGAGTGACCGCCGCAAGCCGGCCGGCATTGTCTTTGCTGGCGCCTCGCCGCGGCATCAGCGGTTGAGCCGAATCGCGACCGAGCGCGCGTGGGCATCGAGCCCTTCGGCGCTGGCGAGCGTAATGGCGGCATCGGCGAGCGCGCGCAGCTGCTCCGGCCCGCATTTGAGGATCGAGGTGCGTTTGACGAAATCGAGCACGCCGAGGCCCGACGAGAATCGCGCCGCGCGCGCCGTCGGCAGCACGTGATTGGACCCGGCGACATAGTCGCCGATCACCTCGGGCGTATGCGGTCCGAGGAAGATTGCTCCGGCATTGCGGATACCTTGCGCCAGCCGCTCGGCGTCGTCGGCGACGATCTCGACATGTTCGGGGGCAAGCGCGTCGACCAGCGGCAGCGCTTGTTCCAGCGCCGGTACAACAATAACCGCGCCGTAATCACGCCACGACGCGCCTGCGACCTTGCCGCGCGCTAAGGCGGCGAGCTGCGCGGCTACCGCGCGTTCGACCTGATCGGCAAGCGTGACGCTGTCGGTAATCAGAATCGCCTGCGCACTCGCGTCATGCTCCGCCTGCGCCAAAAGGTCGGCGGCGATCCAGTCCGGATTGCCGTGCCGGTCGGCGAGAATGAGGACTTCGGAGGGGCCGGCAATGGTGTCGATCCCGACCTTACCGAACACTATGCGCTTGGCCGCCGCGACATAAGCGTTGCCCGGCCCGACGATTTTGGCCACCGGCGCGATCGCTTTGGTTCCATAGGCCAATGCGGCAATGGCTTGGGCGCCGCCGATGCGAAAGATTTCCTCGATGCCGACGAGTTTGGCCGCCGCCAAAACCAGCGGGTTGAGTTCGCCGCCTGGCGCCGGCACCGCCATCACGAGCCGCGGCACGCCGGCAACTTTTGCCGGCACTGCATTCATGAGCACGGACGAAGGATAGGCGGCGCTACCGCCGGGGACGTAAAGCCCGACCGCCTCTATCGCGGTCCAGCGCGAGCCGAGTTCGACGCCGAGCGGATCGACATAGCAGTCGTCGGCCGGCACTTGGCGGCGGTGATAGGCTTCGATGCGCGCCCGCGCGAGTTCGAGCGCTTCGAGCGCGGCGGGGCTGCATGATTTCATGGCTGCCGCGCTCTCGTCGGCGGTGACGTTCAAACCGGTGCGGTCAAGATCGCAGCGGTCAAATTTACGCGTGTATTCCTTAACGGCATCGTCGCCGCGGGCCGCCACGTCGGCGACAATTGCGCGCACCGTCGCTTCGACATTTGCGGATGCTTCACGCTTGGCGTCCAGCAAGGTGCGAAAGTCTTCGGCAAAATCGCCGGAATTCATATCGAGGCGGGCGGTCATCGAATCTGCATCAGGGCTGGCGGCGCCGCGGCGCGCGCTTTTCGTTAAATACGGCGCTGGGTAGCAGTCCAGCGAAGTTATAACAATTCTAAATTTGGGCTTTTAGATTGACAAAAAGTTCGCTGTTCCCCAACTCCTTGTTCACATCCTTTGGTTTGTCATTCACGGCAGCAGAGAGCCGCCTTGACGGGTATGAGCAATTGCAGCGGCGCGTTGAATCGGCGGCATATCCTCGCCGTGATTCTGCTGGCGTCGGCGGCTGCGTTGGCCGCGCGCGGCGCACAGGCTGAGGATGCCGTTTCACTGTCGCTGACCATCAAGGACGGTAAATTCGAACCCGCCGAGCTGCATGCGCCGGCGGGCCGGGCGCTCGAGATTCACGTTACCAATCTCAATACGATCCCTTCGGAATTCGAGAGCAGCGATCTGCATTTTGAGAAGATCGTGCCCGTCGGCAAGGAAGCCGTGGTCCGTGTGCGGCCGCAACAGCCCGGCCGCTATAATCTCTTCGATGATTTTCATCGCGAAACACAGGGCGTGCTGGTGGTGCAATGAACGCGTTTGCGGGCGACAGGATTGCAGCAGCCATGACGGTCGTGTGAGGCGCCCGTGCTTGCAGCACTCATCATAGTCTTTCGCGAAGTCTTCGAGGCCGGCCTGATCGTCGGCATCGTCATGGCGGTCACCGCGGGAGTGCGCGGCCGCGCGCTCTGGATTTCTGGCGGCGTCGGCGCCGGCATTTTGGGCGCGTGCGTGGTGGCGCTGTTTACCGGCGGGCTTTCACAATTGTTCGGCGGCACCGGCCAAGAGGTCTTCAACGCCGGCATTCTCGGTTTCGCCGTCGTGATGCTGACTTGGCATAATGTCTGGATGTCGCGGCACGGCCGTGAACTTGCGGAGGAGCTGCGCGCTGCCGGCGAAGCGGTCGTCGCCGGTTCGAAATCGCTGCTGGCGCTGGCGATCGTGGTTGCGGTCGCGGTGCTGCGCGAAGGCTCCGAAGTCGTGCTCTTTCTCTATGGCGTCGCCGCCGCGCAAGGCGGCGGCAGCTGGGCCATGGTCACGGGCGGCTTCGCCGGGCTGGTCCTCGGTTCGCTGGTCTGCCTTTTGACCTATCTCGGGCTTCTGAGCATTCCTTCGCGGTACCTGTTCGGCGTCACCAGTGCGTTGATTGCTTTCCTCGCCGCTGGCATGGCCGCGCAGGCGATCGCGTTCCTCGAGCAAGCCAATATCGTGACCGCGCTCGATCAAACGATGTGGAATACCTCGTGGCTATTGAAGGATTCGAGTTTCCTCGGCCGCGCGCTGCATACGCTGATCGGTTACGTCGATCAGCCGACCGCCATGCAAGTGGTCGTCTACGCGCTCACGCTTGCGGTCATTGCGATTTTGATGAAGTTATTTGCCACGCCGCAGGCCCAGCGCCCGCGCGCCGCTTAAATCCGCTCAGGCGCGGGCCGTATCGCGGGCAAAATGGTCGGGGCAGATCGCCGCCGTCGAGACCTCGCCGAGATCGGCCAGTTCCGCCTCGAGGCATTCGACGCCAAGGCGAATGACGCCGCCGCCCGAGAAAATCAAGGACACGACGCCGGCCGGCGAATCGGTTTCGGCGAATTCCACCGCGAGCAGATTAAGCTGCGCGTCCTTTGCAGTTTGATCGAGATTGCGGCATTTGCAGGCCAGCACGCGTTCGAAGCGCAGCGCGGTTCGGCAGCGCCGGTAGTCCGGCTTGGCCGAGGTCCCTGCGGTTGTGCCGGAAACTTTGCCGGCTTTGGCAATCTCTGCGGCGCTCATCCAATCGAAACGATTAAGCGCGATCACAAAGCGATGCTCGCTCGGCCGCCATAATATGTCGGCAATCCTGACGAGCGAATCCTGCACATGGGCTGAAATCACCTCGATGTCATCTTTGTCGAGGGCGACAAGCTTGAGTTCGTCCGTGCAAGGACTCATTCCGATCGCTCCCTGATCGATCCGCTCCCCCGCAAAATTAGTGATCGCGTGCGCCGCCCGCAAGTGCGGCGTCGAGCGGAATCTTTGCACACCCTCCTCGCTATTTGCGGCGGACGGACGTCAATTTCTTGCCCGATTCACCTTTGCCCGGCTGACTGCCGGTTCGGCGATCTTCTGGCGCCGCCCTTTGGCGTCGTACTTGGCGTCGTATTGGGCGCCGCATGCCGCGGCGGATAAGTGTTCTCGACCGGAGGCGGGTGCGGCCGCCGTGGCCGCCGCTTCACCGTGGGCGGCCGGTTATTGTTCGCGGCGTTTTGCTATTGCCGAGGTGACAATCAATAGGGCCGCAATATGGATCGCCGCCATTCGATCGGACAATCGTAATCACTCTTGAATTGATAATTTCTCGAATGTCTGTTGCGGAGGAATCGTTTGCTTCCTGGCGGCATGCGCGCTAATGATCTAAAAGAACTTTTTGTTTTATGATACCAGAATGGATATTGCGATCTTCGCAATGGGTTCTGGCGCGCGAGCCGAACGCCAAAGGTGATCATTACACTCGGCTTTTCTTTTGCTCGCATTAGGGATACAAGCTGCCTTTCTTGAAAGGGAGGTGTTATGGCGAAGAGGAAGAAAAAGCGGCGCGCGTGGACTTCAAGCGAGCTCCGTGAGCTGAAAACGATGGCGCGCAAGAAGACCAAGGCGTCGCAGATTGCGAAGAAGCTGAGGAGAACCGAAGGCGCCACGCGCCAGAAGGCTTTCAGCATTGGGCTCTCGCTCGACTCCCGTTCCTGATTTTTCAGAGCACATCGGAACCGCATCGAAGCCTTTGCCGCCGGCCGGGTGAACCCCGACCGCCGGCGACGGCTTCGCCGTTCTGAAGCGGCCGAACAGGCCACCGCAATCGGCGCAAGGGCGCCGATTGCTTTTTTCTCGCGGCCCAGATTTGAGAATAAATCCTTAGATTGCAATCGCTTGGCAGCGGGCCGACGCCGGCGCGCGAAGCCGCTCGCCCGCGGTAAAATGCCGGTTTGCCCGTGCTTACTGATTAACTAATGGCCGTGAACCCGCCCAAATCCCGTGTAATCGGGGTATATTTGGTCCATTATCGACGCGTTGAGGGGATATGCCCCGCGACGAGCCAGGATGGCTGACCGCCGGTCTTTACGAGCCCGAGCGTAGTTTCGCGTCCGCAACAATGCTACGCGGTCTTTATGAATTCTGCCCTCGCTCCTGCGCAGCAGCAACCTGCCAGTTCTGAACTTGCAGCCGCCCTCGGCGCGTGCCGGCGAGCCTTTGTCGCGACCGCCGTTTTCAGCGGCATGAGCAACCTGCTGATGCTCACCGGCGCGCTGTTCATGCTCGAGGTTTACGACCGCATTTTGCCGAGCCGAAGCGTGCCGACGCTGGTAGCGCTGCTCTTTTTGGTTGCCGGCCTGTATGCCGCTCAGGGCATGATTCACGATCAGGAGCCGCATCCTGGTGCGGGTCGGCCATAGCCTCGACGAGTCGATGAGCGGGCGGGTTTATGACGCGATCGTGCGTCTGCCGTTAAAGATTGGCGGCAGAGGCGAGGGCACCCAGCCCATTCGCGACCTGGATAATGTGCGCAGCTTTCTTTCCGGAAGCGGCCCGGTGGCGTTCTTTGATCTGCCGTGGATGCCGGTCTATCTCGCGATCTGTTTTCTGTTTCACACCTTGATTGGCCTGACCGCGCTGTTCGGCGCCATCGTTCTCGTCGCTTTGACGATCGTCACCGAGATCAAAACCCGCCATCCGACCCGCAGTGCCGCGCAATTCGCCGTGGCGCGCAATGCGCTCCTCGAAGCAAGCCGGCGCAACGCCGAGGCGATTACCGCCATGGGCATGGTCGGCCGCATCGCCAAGCATTGGCACGAGCTCAACCGGAATTTCGTCGCGACCAGCGGGCGGGCCAGTGACGTCGGCGGCGGGCTTGGCGCAGCGTCGAAAGTTCTGCGCTTGCTCCTTCAATCAGCGATTCTCGCGGTCGGCGCCTGGCTAGTGATCAATCAGCAGTCGACGCCCGGCATCATCATCGCCGGTTCGATCCTGGGTGCGCGGGCTCTGGCGCCGGTCGATCTCGCAATCGCCAATTGGCGCGGCTTCGTCACCGCGCGGCAAAGCTGGCAGCGGCTGTTGGACCGTGCCCGCCAGAACTTGGAGTACTGGAAAAAAATGGCGGAAGACCCAAAACTCTCCCTAGCGGCCGCACAGACAGCGCGCGACCAAGTCGGGACCTACGAGGCGGCGGTAGCGTGGTACGAGAAGGCATTGGCCTATCAGGAGCGGAACCGCCGGGAGCGCAGTCGACGAAACCTGGGCGAATAGCTGCACGCGGAGCGCGGCCGTATCAGCCTTTGTCAATGCGGTAAGTGGCCCACAGGTCGCACCATGAAATCGATCGTCGATACGAGAGTCCTGCACATTAGCGCTCCGGGGTTCG
>DATAYT010000116.1:0-20013 GCA_036272395.1 Xanthobacteraceae bacterium | reverse complement strand
CTCGACATTGCTCGGTTCGCCGAGAATGCAATGGTCGAAGCTTTCGCCGCGCTCGGCCGCCCATTTGAGGAGCTTGACGGTGCCATTGACCGCCACGCTTTCCTCGTCGCCGGTGATCAACAGCGAGATCGCGCCTTTTGGTTTACCGTCATGCGCCGCCAGATAATCAAGCGCCGCGGCGACGAAGCAGGCAATGCCGCCTTTCATGTCGACCGCGCCGCGGCCGTACAAGCGGTCGCCGGCAATCTCGCCGGCAAACGGCGGATGCGACCACACGCCCTCGTTTCCGGGCGGCACAACGTCGGTATGCCCGGCGAACAAAAGGTTGGGCCGAGCCGTGCCGATGCGCGCATAGAGATTGTCGACCGGCGCCGTGCCCGGTTCGGCAAACACCGCCCGATGCACCTCGAAGCCGGCGGGCGTCAAAAGGTCTTGCAGATACGCGAGCGCGCCGCCTTCGTCCGGAGTGACCGAGCGGCAGCGGATGAGGTCGCGAGCGATGGCAACAGGGTCGGTTGGCATAAAATGAGTTTTGACCCTAGTCAATGAGAACCAACAGGATCCGGTCCGTATTGGTTCAGACCGATCGTACCTCGGCGAAAACCGAGCTCGATCAATAGCGCCACAAGCAGCACCGTAAAAGGCACTGCGATCATCAGCGACATGAGACTCGGCCGATCATTGCCGCCAGACAATTCCAGAACCGTCAGCAAATCGAGCACCGCGCCGCCGCCGAAGAAAACGATCAGAATCCAAATCGGCAGATCGCGATCATGCGCGCGTTTCGCCGCGATTGCGAACTCGGGATAGACGAAAGCGAGATCGACAATGGCGCTGAGCCGGTCGCCCTGAAGCGCTTGCGCGATGAGATAGCCGGCGAGCTCGGCGGCGATAAGAACCGCGATTCCAATCCAAAACGTCTTGCGGCTGATGCGACCTTCAAAACTGCTCAGAAGATAGACCCAATCCATCCGGCGCGACCATCAGTCTCTTGTGGTTTGGCTCAATCGCGAAGCAGTTCGTTGATGCTGGTCTTGGCGCGCGTTTTTTCGTCAACGCGTTTGACGATGACCGCGCAATAAAGATTGGGCATTGCCTCGCCGGAATTGCTGCGCTTGCCCGCCATCGTGCCGGGCACCACGACCGAATAAGCCGGGACCTCGCCGACGATTGTCGCGCCGGTCTCACGATCGATGATTTTCGTGGATGCGCCGAGAAAGACGCCCATCGAAAGCACCGAGCCTTCGCGCACGATCACGCCCTCGGCCACCTCGGAGCGGGCGCCGATGAAGCAATTGTCCTCGATGATGACGGGACCCGCTTGCAGCGGTTCGAGCACGCCGCCGATGCCGGCGCCGCCGGAAATATGACAATTCTTGCCGATCTGGGCGCACGAGCCGACGGTCGCCCAGGTGTCGATCATGCTGCCGGAATCCACGTAAGCACCGAGATTGACGAAGCTCGGCATCAGCACCACGCCAGGCGCGATATAGGCGGAGTGCCGAACTACCGAGCCCGGAACGGCGCGAAAACCCGCCGCCCGGAAGCGCTTTTCGTCCCAATGATCGAATTTCGAGGCGACCTTGTCCCACCATACCGCGTGGCCCGGTCCGCCCGGGATTTCGCTCATATCGTTAAGACGAAAGGACAATAACACTGCTTTTTTGAGCCATTGGTTGACGCGCCAGGTGCCGTCGCTGGCCCGCTCCGCCACGCGGGCAGCGCCCCGATCCAACAGGTCAAGCGCCTGTTCGACCGCTTCGCGGACCGCGCCCTTGGTGGCCAGCCCCACTTCTTCGCGGCGATCAAAGGCAGAATCGATTGTTTTGGCGAGCTCGGCGGAGGACATCAGGCGGATCCGTGCTGGCGGTTTTTCGGGGCGTTCTTGATCGATGTCAAGCAATTGCAGGATCGCCTGCGTTAACCGAAATCGATGATCGGGGGTCCGGCGCTGGTAAGGAAGTTGGAACTATTCTTGCATGGTCGCCGGCGGCTATCGCTACCAAAGGACAGGCAATGATTACGATGGGTATAGGCGTTGTTGCTGGCGTTTTTTACTGGCTGGCCTCGTACAAACTGGCGTTTTGGATACTGGTTTACGCGATCATTTACGGTGGGCTCGGCATCTTGCGCGGCGACAATCACGCACGTCCGGTTTTTCGCGGCGATTCCGAGTTCACTGTGGCCGTGATGCTGCCGGTCGCCTGGCACATTGGCAGGCTTGCCGGCTATCTGTAGGGTCAAAACTCATTGATTTTGCACGGCCGCGACGCTGAAAGGCCCGCGTCCCTTCGGGTTGCCCCGAAAGTCGCCGCCGGGGTTCGTCGAAGGGCTCGACCGTATTGCTGATACGCTTTTCGCCCTTCTCCTGCCCGGCGCGCGATTTTGGCTGCAACGCGGCTCGTGGAAATAATGAGTTTTGACCCTAGAGTCACATCGCTAAAATATTGCGCAGGAATGCGGTCAGATCGTCGGTGATATAATCGACGTGCGCGGAATCGCGTCCAGCGAGTTCCCACTCTTCGCGCCGCACCACTTGCGCGCCTTGCGGAACGACCAAAACCGTCGTCATCCCGAGCGCATGCGGCACTTCGAGGTTGCGCGCGAGATCCTCGAAGATTGCGGCGCGGCTTGCATCAACGAGGTGCCGTGCCAGGAAGCGCTCGTAAACGCCGCGGCGCGGCTTCGGCTCGAGCGCGGCGGCCCTGATGTCGAAGACATCGTCGAAGTGCCGCTCGATCCCGATCCGCCGCATCACCGCGCCGGCGTGACCGCGCGTGCCATTGGTCAGAATGAATTTGCGGCCCGGCAACCCGGCAATTGCGGCGCCGAGCGCCGGATTGGGCGTCAACGGCGAGTGATCGATCTGATGCACGATCTCGAGAAACTTGTCCGGGTCGAGACCGTGCTCCTCCATCAAGCCGCGTAGTGTCGTGCCATAGCGGCGGTAATAGTCCTTCTGCAGCCGAAACGCTTCCTCGTGCGTGACTTTCAGGAAATCGACGATGTAATCGCGAATGCGAACGTCGACCTGTTGCCACAGATTGAGATGATGCGGATAAAGCGTGTTGTCGAGATCGAAGATCCAGGTCTCAATCGTTTTGAAAGCCTCGATCGTTTTGAAATTTGTGGGTCTGGCGTGCGGCTGGTCTTCCGGTTGTTCCCCCGACTCTTTGTTGCCATCTTTGTCGCCGAGGAAGTCCGATCGCCGCCGAATCATCGAAAATGAATCCAAAAATGGTAACCATGCCGCACTGTAAGCGATCGATGCGACGCGCCTTGCGTAAATCTATGCCATTCGTATGGGCGTTGCTAATCGGCACTTTGGCCGGCGGCTGCGTTGCCGCACTCGCTGTGTTCGCGGCGCATTCTTGAAGATCGATCAAAACGGGCGGCGATCAGCTCGCCTCGCGCCAGGCGGTCGCGGGCAGCAGGCCTTTTAACGCTCCATCGTGCAATCGCACCGGATCGCGCTCGCCCTCCATCGCCAGCCGTAAGACGCAGCGCGCCAACTCGTCCGGCTTGACGGTTTTGTTGCCAATCGCCTTGAGCGTCAGCCACGCCTCATCGAAAGCCGCCTCCAAAAGCACGAGCGTCTGCGGATCGAAGGAGCTGTTGTGGAAGCCGCGCATTGCTCCAACTTCGAACTTTCTACGGACGATTTGCGTGATTAGCGAAGTTTCGGCGCAAGCTTGGGCACCAACTTGGCCGGACGATGGCATAACCGCGCGATTCGCATCAACTGCATTTGAACAGGGCGCGAGCACTGTTCCATCCGCGAACGGCGAACTTTATTCACCGCGACGTGAATCGCGCCGCTTCGTTGCTATGCGCTCAGGCGCGGCAGCAGCCGCGCCGCATTGCCACTGGAAATTGCGGCCAGTTCCTCCGGCCGCAGCGTATGCCGCAGATTTTCAATCTGATTGAGCGGATAATAGGGGTAATCACTGCCAAAAGTGATTTGTGACATTGGTATGAGACTGGTCAGCGCCGCCATCGAGGCCGGATGGGTCGCATTGGCCGTGTCGTAATAGAGTCGGCGAAACTCGGCTTCGATGCCGTCAGGGGCAAAACGGTCACGATTTCCGGCGCGATCGAAAAACGACTCGATACGGCCGGCCAGCATCGGGATGGTGCCGCCGGCATGCGAGAACAGCCATTTGATATCGCGCATCTGCGCGAATGTTCCGCTGACCAAAAGACTCACAACCGTGCGGGTCGTATCGTGCGGTACTTCGATCACCGCGGGGAACGCGCCGATGTTGAGCCTGCCGCAGCAGCTCGCGACCAGAGGATGGACGTAGACCACCGCCTTGCGCCGGTTCAGCTCCTCGAAAACCGGCCGGTAAGTCGGACCGCCGAGCCATTTATCTCCGTAATTCGTTTGTAGATTGACGCCATCGGCCTTGAGCGTATCGAACGCATATTCGATCTCTTTGAGCGTGGCGTCTATGTCGAGCATCGACAGCGGCGCGAATAGGCCGTAACGGCCGGGCCGGTCGCGCACCATTTCCGCGGCAAAATCGCAGCACAATCGCGCCATGTCGTGCGCGGCCTGCGCACCGGCGTCGAACCAGGTCCCGGGCGTCGAGGCAAGCGACAAAATGCTTGTCGTGACGCCGTTCTTATCCATCGCCTCGATATCCTGATCGCGGGACCAAGCGAGCTGGACGCCGAAGTGCGGAATTTTGCGCTGATCCTCCCAGTCGGCCCACGCTTTCTGATAGGTCGGCGGATAGAAATGATGGTGCGTGTCGATCAGCTTCGATCCGTCGGCCGCAACCGCGTGGCCGCGCATCGTGAAAGTGGTTGCGGCGCACGCCGCCGAGCCAGCTGCCAGGAACTTGCGGCGCGATGAATGATGATCCTGCAAATGGCAATGCGCATTTTTCGAAAACGATTCCCCATCCATGACGTGCTCCCGGACCGCGCCCGGGCTTGATCGTACATCATCGGCGATGCCGGACAATTGGATCTCGTCTGAATCTGCGCGCGTTATCGCCATACCTGAAATGCAATGAGGCCGGCGAGCATGACGATCACGCCCAACGCCTGCACCGGCGTGAGGACTTGGCCGAGCGCCAGGGCGCTGACAATCGTCGCGGTCAAAGGTTCGAGATGCATGATCACCGCGGTTCGAAACGCTCCGATACGGACGGTTGAGAGAAACACAAACAGGATCGCCGCCGTGGTGGCGAGGCTGAGCGTCACGAGGTAAGTCCAGGTCAAACCCGAATGGGGCAGGTTCCACGCCTGTTGCGCGACCGACGCCACCAGAAAGATGAGCGTTGACGACAGCATCGAATACCAGGTGGTGAGGCGCGCGTCGGCGCCGACCAGACAAGCACGCGTCACCAGCAAAACCGCCGTGCGGCAGGCAGCGGCCCCTATCGCGTAGGCCACCCCCACCACGGCAAACCCGGCCGGATGCGCTTCGATCAGCAAGGCGAGCCCGCAGAACGCAACGATGGCGCAAAGCACGCCTTTACGGCGTAGCGGCTCAAGGCCGGCGAATGCCGCCGCCAAACCGGTCAAGAGCGGATAAGTGAAATAGGAAAGGACTGCGGTCGGCACGTCGATCCTTTCGATTGCCTTGAACAAGCAGAAGATCAGTCCTGCGAAAATGATTCCGACAATCATCGAAATCACGCGCACCTGGACATTGGCCGTTGGGCGGCGCCCGAAACGAAACCAGGTCGCCACGAAAGCAAGGCCAACCAGACTGCGGAACGACAGCATCGAGACGACGTCGACTCCGCCCGCCAGCACGATTTTTGCCAGCACGTCGGAGATGCCGAGCAAGGTGCCCGCGGCAATGCCGGGAGCGAGCCGGTGCATGCGGTCGCGGAGCGGGGAGGCGTTCATTCGCCGTCAGATATCGTGCGCCGTGGCGGATTATCGGCGGAACAAAGTGCCGGCGCCGAGCTCGGTGAACAGTTCGAGCAACACCGCGTGCGGCACCTTGCCGTCGAGAATGACGACGGCTTCGACGCCGCGTTCGAGCGTATCGATGCAGGTCTCGACCTTGGGAATCATTCCCCCGGAAATCGTGCCGTTGGCGATCAAGCGGCGGGCCTCATCGGCGGTGAGCTCCTTGATGAGCTTTTTCGATTTGTCGAATACGCCGGCAACGTCGGTGAGCAGCAACAGACGCTTGGCCTTGAGCGCGCCGGCAATTGCGCCGGCAAAGGTGTCGGCATTGACGTTGAAAGTGCCGCCATCTGCCGCGGCGGCGACCGGCGCCAGCACCGGAATGAGTTTGCGGCCGAGAACCTGATCCAACACAGTGGTGTCGACCTTCTCCGGCTCGCCGACAAACCCGAGGTCCACGATCTTTTCAATGTGCGAGTCCGGATCGACCACGCTGCGCGTGAGCTTGCGCGCCACGACCATGTTGCCGTCCTTGCCGCACAGACCGATGGCCTTCCCGCCGGCTTCATTGATGTAGCCGACCATTTGCTTGTTGATGGAGCCGGCGAGGACCATTTCGACGACTTCGAGCGTCGCTTCGTCGGTGACCCGCAGCCCGCCGGCAAATTGCGATTTGACGCCGACCCGCTTCAGCATGGCTTCGATCTGCGGTCCGCCGCCATGCACCACGACCGGATTGATCGCGGTCTGCTCCAACAGCACGATGTCGCGGGCGAATTCGCGCGCCAAATTCTCAGCGCCCATGGCGTGGCCGCCGTACTTCACCACGACGGTCGCCTCGTCGTAGCGCTGCATATACGGCAAAGCTTCCGCCAGGATCTGAGCCTGTTGAAACGGCGTCACGTCCATTGAGGGACCTCCTGTGCCGGACGCGGCTATTTAGCCGCGGAGGCAAGCCGAGAAAGGGGCAATCGGTCAAGAAGTAACAGGAACATCAAAGCGCGGTTTGCGCCACACCTTTTTATTTGGTTCGTCTACAAGGGGCTCAAGACACCAGCAGTCCGCGTTCCTCGGCGAGCCGCGCGATCGCGGCGCGCAAGCTCTCGATCCCTTCACCAGTGCGGGCGGAGGTGGCGATCAGATCGGGAAATGCCGCTGGCCTTTTGGCAATTGCAGCTTTGATGATATCGCCGCATCGAGCGAGTGCGGCCTCGCTGACCTGGTCGCATTTCGTCAGCACGATCTGGTGGCTGACGGCGGCTTGGCTCAACGCGCCGAGAATCTCTTCATCGCCGGGCTTTAGTCCGTGGCGCGAGTCGACCAGCACATAAACGCGCGCCAAGCCGGCGCGCATTTGCAGATAGCCTCGGATCAGCCGCGACCAAGCGGCGACCTTTTCTTTGCCAGCGGCCGCGTAGCCATAGCCCGGCATGTCGACGAGGATGAGCCGGTGCAGCGAGTTACCGAAGAACAGCAATTCCTGCGTGCGGCCGGGAGTGTTGGAGGTGCGGGCCAAGGCGCGGCGACCGGTGAGCGCATTGATCAAGGAAGATTTGCCGACATTGGAGCGGCCGGCAAAGGCGATCTCGATCCCGGTAGATGGGAGCAGCGCATCGAACGAACCGGCGGCGCCGAGGAACTTCCACTCTGCCGCAAACAAGCGTCGACCGCCTTCCAACTCGGCGGCGGAAAAATCCGGCGACTGCGTCGTTCGGCTCACTGGACCGCGCCTTTTGCGCGTGCCATTGGAACTAAAACTCGGGCGTGCAGTTCCTCCACGGGCCCGGGCTGCGCTCTATCATTGCGGGACGAGGAAATGGACGACTGGTCGAGCATTCGGCTGTGCGACGTGGTGAATCTCATCCTCGGCGGCGTCCTGTTCTTTTCACCGTGGCTTTTTGATCTGTCTGCCGGAGCCCAATGGCAGACCGCGTCCATCGTCGGCATCATCATCGCGGTGCTGTCGATCGCGGCGCTTGCCTGTTTTGCGGTCTGGGAAGAATGGTTCCTCCTGGTTGCCGGGATCGGGCTAATCGTATCGCCCTGGCTGCTCGGCTTCCAGAACACCGACGCAATGACCATCAATGTGGCGATCGGTGGCGTGGTCGCGATATTGGCGGCCTTCGAAGTATGCCTGACGCGCGAAGACAACGCGCAAGTCACGGCCACCGAGTAATCAGCCTCGGCCATCAGGAATCAAAAGGGGGCACACCCTGTGCCCCCGCGATCCAAGCCCCGTCGACTAAGCTTTCAGGCCAGCTCCTCGGCGTATTGGAGGCGCCAATCGTTTGGCGCCGGGGCATAGGCCGGGTTCTTGGCAACGCCTTGATAGCGTGCTGCCGCCGCCACCGCCGAAATTCCGATCTGCCCATAGCAGGCATCAAGCGCCGGCCGGGCTTGGCCGCTACTGCCGGAAATCTCATGTCGCTCAGACGCTTGGCTCATTGTTCTGTTACGCTCGGCAGTCGCATTCGGCATACCAAACCTCGCTCGTTTCCTCTGTGGATTGGTGGGACCTCTAGGCGGTGAGTGAGGCGGAAATGGGCGACAAATCGTGCCTTGCCGTGACATTGTCGCTCGGACAACCACCTTCACCGGGCCTGGTAAACCCTGCTTAACGGCTCGGGATCATATTTCTCCCGAAATTCGGGTTTAGGATTTGGGGCGGAGTTGGGGTTATCCACCTAGGCCACCGGGAACTGCGGCATTCCTGCAACACTCGGCGCGGACCTCGCCGCGTGTGGCTGTTAGCGTCTGGCACCGCCAGGACGGTTTGGGGTATTGGGAGTCCACGGGTGTGGATTGACCGGCCGCACGGCCGGGCGGTGGGAGAGTCAACGCGTTATGACGGTACGTGGCATTGCTTTCATCATCATCGGACTTGCGCTGGGCGGCTGCATGCAAGAGACGCTCCAGCCATCGTCGCAGGCCAGTTGGAACGCGCGCGACAAGCAATTGATGGCCAACCTGCCTTATGCGCAGGCCTCAATTCCTGAGCCGTATCAACGTCACATCGTCGACTTTACGCGCAGGGAAGCGCCCGGCAGCATCGTCATCGATAGCGACAACAAGTATCTCTACTACGTGCTGCCGAAGGGGCAGGCGATCCGCTACGGCATTGCGGTGGGCGAGGACGCGCAGGCCTGGAGCGGAATCGCCAAGATCGGTCGCATGGAGGAATGGCCGGCCTGGGTGCCCACGCCGGGCGAGCAGACTCGGCTCGGTCCATTGCCAGCGTATGTCACGGGTGGCCCGCATAATCCGATGGGCGCGCGCGGCATGTACCTTTATTCCGGAAACAAGGACACGTTGTACCGGATTCACGGCACCAACCAGCCCGAATATATCGGTCAGGCCATTTCGTCCGGCTGCATCCGGATGACCAACGAGGACGCCATCGATCTCTATGGTCGCGTCAAGGTCGGCACCATCGTAGTCGTGCTGGCGCCCAAGCAGAATGACTCGCCGTTCGGTGCGATGATGGCGGCGGGTCCGGAGCCGAAGGCCGGCCGCACGAATTGATTGCGAAAATCTTCGTAAGAAGAGCGATCGGCACCGGCATGGTCCGGCGCCGTTTGTCTTTCGCGTCGGGTACGCCTGGTCTCAGAACAGTCGATCACACTTGATCAAGGCGCTCGCGCCGCACCCAATCGAGGGTCTTGTCAAGCGCGCGGGTGAGGCGATCGAACAGTTCATCGGTCTCGCCATCGGTGATAATGAGCGGCGGGCACAATGTGAGCACGTCGCCCATCACCGCGCGCACGATCAGGCCCTCGTCTTCGGCAAAGCGCACCGCGCGCGGGCCGACGCCTTGCGCCGGCCCGAAGGATTGCCGGGTCTTTTTGTTCGCTACCAGTTCGACACCGCCGATAAGCCCGAGCCCGCGCGCTTCCCCGACCAGCGGATGATCATTGAGCGCCGCCAGGCGCGCCTGGAATTGCGGCGCGCGTTGCGCGGCGCGCTCGAATATCCGGTCCCGCGCATAGATTTCGATCGCTTTGATCGCCACCGCCGCAGACACGGGATGGCCGCCATAAGTAAAGCCATGACCGAAGGCGCCGATCTTTTTACTCTCGGAAAGCAGCGCCTGGTACATGATCTCGGGAATCATCACGCCCGCGATCGGCGCGTAGGCCGAAGACAGCGCCTTGGCCACCGAAATGGCATGGGGTGCGAATTTGAGCTTCTCGCAACCGAAGGCGGTGCCAAGCCTGCCGAAGCCGCAAATCACCTCATCGCTCACGGTAAACACATCGTACTTGGCGCAGACCGCCGTGATCTTTTCGAAATAATTTTGCGGCGGCACGATCACGCCGCCCGCGCCCATCACCGGTTCAGCGATGAAAGCCGCGACCGTGTCGGGGCCTTCCTTGAGGATTAGCGTCTCCAGCTCGGCGGCAAGCCGGGTTGCAAAAGCTTCCTCGGTCTCGCCCTCTTGGGCGAAGCGGTAGTGATGCGGACAGCCGGCGTGCAAAAAACCCGGCAGTGGCAGGTCGAAATCGCGGTGGTTCACGGGCAAGCCGGTGAGCGACGCGGCCGCCACCGTCACGCCATGATAGGCTTTGATCCGGCCGATGATTTTCTTTTTTTGCGGCCGGCCCAGCGCGTTGTTGAGGTACCAGACAAGCTTGACCTGGGTGTCGTTGGCCTCCGAGCCAGAATTGCAAAAGAACACCTTTGAGATTGGGACCGGCGCGATCTCCTTCAGTTTCTCCGCAAGCTCGATTGCCGGGTCGTGGCTGCGGCCGGTGAACAGGTGGGCAAAAGAGAGCTTGCGCATTTGCTCGGCGGCCACCGCGACAAGTTCTTCATTGCCGTAGCCGAGCGCCGTGCACCAAAGCCCGGCCATGCCTTCGATATAGGGCTTACCCTCGGTGTCATAGACATAGACGCCTTGCGCCCGCTCGATGATGAGCGGTCCGGTTTCACGGAAGGCAGCGAGATTGATGTAAGGATGCACCAGCGTTTCAACGTCGCGGGCGGCCAGATTTCTGAGCGGAGGCATGGGATCCCTGCTTTGTCGATGCGGGCGGTCGATCGCGAGCGCCGCCGGACTTGTAACGCTTTCTTGGGTCGCTTTGATGTCATCGCGGAGAGGCGGGCGCAAGCCAATTGCGCTCGTTCATTTTGTTTCGGATTTTTTCGTCTTGCTATTCGTCAGGTTAGCCGCGAGCGGGCGCGGCCGCGGCAGGGGCACTTCGTTGGTGGCGATCGTGCCCGCCGGTTCGGCTTCCTCGCTTGCTTCGGCTGGCGGCGCCGATTTGGCCTCGACCGGCGGCAGCTCGCGCACGTCCCATTGGCAAAGCTTATAGCCGTTGCGGCGTTCGGCGAGATCGAGATGCACATGCTCCTCGTGATAGCCGTCCGATCCGGGCCCCAGCACGGTCGAAAATCGCGCACAGGCGCTGGAGCGGATTTTTTGCCGCAAGTCTTTCGCCACGCCGATGTCCGTCAAATTGATTTCGCGGCCATCGGCCAGCCTAAACCCACGGACATCGAGCGCGTCGGCGCGGCCGTGCTCGCTTAAGGCCGCGGCGCGCACGCGATTGCGTCCGCGGCATTCGTAGGAATCGAAATTGTCGAGGACGCGCAGCGGCGGTCCGGATTCCGCAAGCGCAGGCATGACATCGTCGCGCAACCAATCCGCTACTTGCTCGGCCATCGGACAGCGCAATGTCGCCGGCGGGGTCACCGCCACTTTCGTCTGATCGGGCAACACCACCGCCTGCAGCTGCACCGCGTCGGCCGCGCCGCAGTCGCCCGGGCCGATCAGCGTGCCAAGCGCCTGAAACGTGGCGACCTTGCCCAGCCGCAGCTGACAGGCCGACGGGGTTGGCGGCGCCGCGGCCTCGCTGCCGCCGGGCTCAGGAAACGAGGCATAGGTCTCCTGCGGCGGCGCGAACTGCTCCGGGAGCACAAGCGGCAGCGCGCGCGGTTGTGCCCCCGAATGGGCGGATCGGGAACGCGGGGACGATGCTCCCGGGCCAGTTTGCGTTTGCGCCGCGGCGCTCGCCATGGCGATAGCCAGGAGCAGCATGGTTGCGGCAGCTGCGGCTTTCACGCGGACGTCTCCGGTGCAATCGAGCAATTGTTCTGGGAGGATGGGCTGGTCATCGTTAAAGCATGGCCGGAAGGAGTGGAAGCTATTTTGGTGAGTTTTAGGGCTCCGGGGAGTTTGCCTTGACGCAACATCCTATTAATTTTGGCGGGCTTCGACCGTTCCCGCTCAGGCGCGGACGGTCCAATGGGAAAGCGCTGTCGCCCGGTCGTGCAGCGAAAGGGAGGTAACCCATGCTTGGGCTGATGCAGGACTGGCCGCTGTTGTGCCATCGCATCATCGATCACGCGGCTATTAATGCCGGCGAGCGGCAGGTGATCTCGCGATCCATCGAAGGGCCGATGCATGCGACCAATTACGCCGAAATCCGCAAGCGGGCGCTGCGCGTCGCGCAACGTCTCGAACGCGACGGCCTGCGGCTCGGCGACCGGGTGGCGACGCTGGCGTGGAATACCTGGCGGCACCTCGAGACCTGGTACGGAATTTTGGGCATCGGCGCGGTCTATCACACGGTCAATCCCCGCCTGTTCACCGATCAGATCGCCTGGATCATCAATCACGCCGAGGATCGCGTGATCATGACCGACGTCACGTTTCTGCCGATCCTCGAGAAGATCGCCGATCGCATTCCGACCATCGAGCGCACGATCGTTTACAGCGACGCCGCGCATATGCCGGAAACCTCGCTCCGCAACGCGGTGCCCTATGAGGACTGGCTGGCCGAGGCCGATGGCGATTTTGCCTGGAAGTCGTTTGACGAAAATACCGCGGCGGGCATGTGCTATACCTCGGGCACCACCGGAAATCCCAAGGGCGTGCTCTATTCGCATCGGTCCAATGTGCTGCATGCGATGACCGCATCGCGCCCGGATATGATCGGGCTGTCGGGCCGCGACATCGCCATGCCGGTGGTGCCGTTGTTTCACGCCAATGGCTGGGCTATCGGCTTCGCCGCACCCATGGCGGGCGCGGCGCTGATTTTGCCGGGGCAAAAGCTGGACGGTCCGTCGATCTATCAGTTGCTCACGGATTACAAGGTCACCTGTACCGCAGCCGTGCCGACGGTTTGGCTGGGGTTGCTGCAGGACCTTGAGAAGACCGGCGGCAAGCTGCCCTATTTGCGCCGCGTCGTGATTGGCGGCTCAGCCTGTCCGCGCGCCATGATCAAAACCTTCCAGGAGGTGTACGACGTCGAAGTCACCCATGCCTGGGGCATGACCGAAATGAGCCCGCTCGGCACCACCTGTTCGCTCAAGGCTGAATATGCCGAGCTGAAAGGCGATGCGCTTCTCGACATATTGCAGAAGCAGGGACACTCGCCATTCGCGGTCGAGATGAAAATTACCGACGACGAGGGATGCCGCATGCCGTGGGACGGCAAAACATTCGGGCGGCTGAAAGTCCGCGGTCCCGCGGTCGCCAGGGCCTATTTCAAGGACGACAGCAATCTCCTCGACGAAGAGGGATTTTTCGACACTGGCGATGTCGGCACGATCGATCGCTACGGCTATTTGAACATCACCGATCGTTCCAAAGACGTGATCAAATCCGGCGGCGAATGGATTTCGTCGATTGAACTGGAAAATATCGCCGTCGGTCATCCCAAGGTTGCCGAAGCGGCCGTGATCGGCATCCGCCACCCGAAATGGGATGAGCGACCATTGCTGGTGATCGTGCTCAAGACCGGCCAGAAGGCGAGCAAGGAGGAAATGATGACGTTTCTCGAGGGCAAAATCGCCAAATGGTGGATGCCCGACGACGTCGCTTTCGTCGCCGAAATTCCGCACACCGCAACCGGCAAGATTCAGAAAACGGCGTTGCGCGCCCAGTTCAAGGATTACGTGCTGCCGAGCGCGGCGGCGTGACTTTTTCAGCGCGGCGCCAAACAAAAATGCCGGCCAAGAGTTCCTTATCCCGCACTGCAATAGTGCCGTAGTACGATGCGGACGACGCATAACTGGGTGACTTTCCGCCTGATTTTGCGAGTCGTTTTTTTGGTCAAATACGTTTGATTATAACGTGTTAGTGGAGAAGTTCGGCGGTCACTTTGTCGCCGCAAGAATTACATTCTCCGCCGCGGCCTATTTTTAGAATATTGCGACGCACAATGGTCACAATTCGCTGGTCATAGCGCGCGCAGTTCGCGAGCCGCGGACTCAATCACCCTTCCCATCAACAATCAGACAGGATGGTCATGGCTGTTTCTAGCCTCAAGAAAACTGTGTTTGCTTCGGCTCTCATCGCTGGCGTCGCCGGGGTACCGCTTATGGCGCTGGCACAGAGTGGAATCGCTTCTGTTTATGCTTACGACGGAGGCCGCACTGCGAGCGGCGAGCGCGCTTCACCTGGCGCGCTGACGGCCGCGCATCGCACGCTGCCATTCGGCACGATGGTGCGGGTCACCAATCGCAGCAGCGGACGCTCGGTCGTGGTGCGGATCAACGATCGCGGACCTTTCGTTCAGGGCCGCATCATCGATCTGACGCCGGCAGGGGCGCGGGCGCTGGGTTTTTCCGGCCTCGCCAATGTGGAGGTCGATGTCGTCGGCCGCAGCTGACTGAAACTAGCTAAGGGTTAAGCCAAGCACGGGACGGGAGGCGCAAGCCTCCCGTTTTTTGCGCGGGCGCCGCGAAAACTACTCCGCTGGCTGTTTGGGTTTCTGTTTGATGAAGGTACTCTTGAGATTATTCCAAAGCTCGATCTTGGCGCCGTTGCGATGCATGATGACGCTCTGCTGGATCACCGAGAGCGTATTGTTCCAGGCCCAATAGATCACGAGCCCTGCCGGAAACTTCGCCAGCATGAAAGTGAAAATCAGCGGCATCCAGCTGAAGATGATTTGCTGCGTCGGATCGGGCGGTGCCGGGTTGAGCTTCATCTGCACCCACATCGTCACGCCCATGATCGCCGGCCAGGCGCCGAGCGCGAGATAGCCGCCAAGCAGCGGCAGCACGCTTGGATCGAACGGAATGAGCCCGAACAAGTTGAAAATGTTGGTCGGATCGCCGGCGGAGAGATCGTGAATCCAGCCGTAGAACGGCGCGTGCCGCATTTCGATGGTGACGAACAGCACTTTGTACAGCGAGAAGAACACCGGGATCTGGATCGCGATCGGCAAACAGCCGGCGACCGGATTGATCTGCTCCTTCTTGTAGAGCTCCATCATCGCCTGCTGCTGCTTCGCCCGGTCGTCGGCGTAACGCTCCTTGATCATGGCCATTTGCGGCTGCACCGCCTTCATCTTGGCCATCGACGCGTAAGATTTGTTGGCGAGCGGGAAGAACAGGATCTTCACCAGCACGGTGACGATCAGGATGGCGATGCCGAAATTGCCGACGAGGTGGAAGAAAAAGTCGAGCGCCAGAAACATCGGCTTGGTGATGAAATAGAACCAGCCCCAATCGATCAGCAGGTCGAAATGATTGAGATGGAGCGCCTGGTTATAGCCGCCGGGTCCAAACGGAAAATCGATGCCGACGACCGACACTTCCTTCGCGCCGGCGAACAAGCGCGCATCGGCGCTGCCGGTCGCGCCGGGCGCGATCGTCTGCGGTTGAAGCAGATAATCGGTCTGATAGGTCTTCAACCCGCCGGCTTCGCCCGCGGAGAAACGCGCACGCACCTTGGCATCGGTGTCCGGCAACAGCGTCGCCGCCCAGTATTTGTCGGTGATGCCAAGCCAGGCATTGGTGACGTCCCAGGTTTGCGACTTGGCGTCCTCGATTTTTTTGTAGGTCATTTCCTGCAGGCCCTGATCGCCCATCACGCCGATCAGGCCTTCATGCAGAATGTAGTAACCCTGCACTTGCGGCGTGCCGTGCCGCGAAATCAAGGCGTAGGGAAACAGCGTGACCGGATTGCCGCCGTTGTTGGCGACATCGTCCTTGATGGTGAACAGATAATGCTCGTCAACCGCAATGGTGCGGGTGAAGACGAGTCCTTGGCCGTTGTCATAGGTCAGCGTCACCGGGTGGCCGACGCCGAGCGCGCCGGCGCTCTTTTGCGTCCATACCGTCTCGGGACCGGGCATGGCCGCATTGCTTCCGGCCGCTGGCACCCAGCCGAATTCAGCATAGAAGGCGTCCGGCGCGCCTGACGGGGAGAACAGCACAATCGGCGGCGACTTCGGATCGGTCTCTTCGCGATATTGGGTGAGCGTCAGGTCGTCGATGCGGCCGCCCTTAAGATCGATGCTGCCGCCGAGTCGCGGTGTCTCGATCGCGATCCGCGGCGAGGAAGCGATCACCGCTTCGCGCGAAGCGGCATGCGCCTGGGCCGACGGTGCGCCGGCTTTAGGGGTTCCCGGCACTTCCGGCGTTGCCGGCTGGGCGGCGTTCGGCGCCGGCGTGGCCGGTTGGGTGGCGCCAGGCCGAGGCTGCGATTGCGGTTTGAGCTGCGCTTGTTGCTGCGCGTCTTGGCGTTGCCGCTCCATTTGCGGATAGCCGATGAAATACTGCCAGCCAACAATCACGAGCAGCGACAGCACAACGGCCAGAATGGTGTTCTTGTGCTCGCTCATTCAATGCTCGTGCTGACTGGTCCGGTTTTGGCGCCCCATTTGGCGCTTGCCCCCGCCGCCCTTGGACCGACCCGTCCTATGTGGGGACAGCGCGCCCAATGCACCAGTTCCACCGTCGCTTTTGCTGGAGCTGCTTTTACTGGCGGCACTTTGACTGGCGGCGTGGACGCAGCGAAGCGCGCCACCAAGTTCCTTCATCATGGCGTCAAACGCGACCTTGAGCGCGGCGCGCCGCCCAATCAGCACGTAGTCATGACCGGCGGACAGCGCCGCTTTAGGAGCCAGCCGAATGAGCTCGCGCAGGCGCCGCCGCACCCGGTTGCGCTCCACGGCATTGCCAACCTGCTTGCTGACAGTGAAACCAACCCGCGGCGGGCCTTCCGCTGTCCGCGCGCGGGTTTGCAAGATGAACGCGCTGGCATGAGCGCGCGCGCCTTGTTGGGTCCCTTGCCCGGCAGCTTGGGCCACGGCCCGAAAGTCACTCCGGCGTTTTAACCGCTCCATTGCAGCGACTTTGATATGACCGCGTCCTCGAGGACCGTTGGCAAAAGCAACCGAAACACCGAGCCTGTCGCGCTCAGGCACTCAGTCTTTTGCGGCCCCGCGCGCGCCGCGCGGCCAAAACCTTGCGGCCGCCTTTGCTGGCCATACGGGTGCGAAAGCCATGGCGGCGCTTGCGTACGAGTTTGCTCGGCTGATAGGTCCGTTTCACGGGGGTGTCTCCGCTGCGCCGCTTGCCGCGGCTACAAGCCGCGCGCGATTGCGGCGGCTTATAAGGGAGGGCTCCCGGCCCGTCAAATTTAAGTTATCGGCCATTTACCGGCATTTTGCTGCGGTCTTATGACGCCGCTTTCGGCCCCGTCGATTCACCAAAGACTTTGACCGATCATGGTCAATGGCAGCGATGCGCACGACGCTCCACGAACAGCGAAGGGTGAGAAACCTCTCGATTGGAGCGCGCGGTAAGCCTGGTCACATTCCAGCCCAGAAATGCCGCTTCAGAAATGCGAGCCCAGAAACGCCGGTCCGGAAATGCGCTCATGACATATATAAATGGCAGGGATTTGACCTGTTGTCCGGCGCGGCGCATCATTGCGCCGCTGCACTGTTCGGCTAGGCAGCGGATCTAGGTCATGACTGAAGACACAGCCGTGCGGCCGGAGCCCCGGACGCCGCGCTTTGGACTTTCGGGCAAGCTCCTCGTTCTCACGATTCTATTCGTGATGATCGCGGAAGTGCTGATCTATGTCCCCTCGGTCGCCAATTTCCGCGTCGTTTGGCTGAAGGACCGCCTGGCGACAGCCTATACCGCCGCGCTTGTGCTCGATGCCGCGCCGAATGGTGTGGTCTCCGACACGCTCGCCAAGCGCATTCTCGACTCGATTGGCGCGCGCGCTGTCGCCATGAAAATGGGATCGCGGCATCGCATGATCGCAGTCGACGACATGCCGCCGGCGGTCGTCGCCACCTACGACATGCGCAACGTCTATGCCTTTGACGCGGTGGTTGATGCTTTTGGCACGATGCTCAACACCAAAAAGGATGTCGTGCGCGTTGTCGGCCCGGTGCCGGGCGGCGAATATATCGAGCTGGTCATGGACGAGCAGTCGCTGCGCCGGGCCATGCTGCGCTATTCGGTCGATATTCTCCTGCTCTCACTGCTGATCTCTGCGATCACCGCCGCGCTGGTTTATCTGTCGCTGCATTACATGTTCGTGCGGCCGATGCGGCGCGTCACCGGCAATATGATCGCGTTTCGCGCCGATCCCGAAAACAGCGATCGTGTCATCGTGCCGTCCGGACGGGTCGACGAGATCGGCACGGCGGAGCACGAACTCGCTACGATGCAGACCGAGCTTGCCTCGATGCTGCATCAGAAAAGCCGCCTGGCCGGCCTCGGACTCGCGGTGTCGAAGATCAATCACGACCTGCGCAATCTGCTTGCTTCGGCGCAGCTTTTCTCCGATCGGCTCGCCAAGATTCCCGATCCCGGCGTGCAGCGTTTTGCCCCGAAGCTGATGCACGCGCTCGAACGCGCCATCGCGTTTTGCGAGTCGACGCTGTCCTACGGGCGGCTGCAGGAGCCGCCGCCAGACCGCCGGCCACTCCAACTCGAGCCGCTGGTCGAGGAAGTGCACGAGACCTTGGGCCTTGGCGCCGACGCGCCGATCCGTTGGATCAGCGCGGTCGAGCGGGGGCTCGTGGTTGAGGCCGATTACGATCAGCTGTTCCGGATCTTGCTGAACCTGTCACGCAACGCGGTGCAGGCGATGGAAAGCCAGGCCGCCGAAAGCCGCACCGATCGCGATCCCGGCCGGGATCAGATTCGCATTACCGGCCGACGCGAAGGCGCGGTGGCAGTGATCGAGGTTTCCGACACCGGCCCCGGCTTTTCGGAAAAGGCGCGCGAGCATCTGTTCGAGGCGTTCCAGGGTTCGACCCGCACCGGCGGCACCGGGCTTGGCCTTGCGATCGCCGCCGAGTTGGTGCGCGCCCATGGCGGCGAAATCCGCTTGGTCGAGGGAACGATCGGTGCGACGCTGCGGCTGACCATTCCCGATCGCGCCGTCGAGCTTGCCGCGCATCGCGGCGCGCGCGCGCATGGTTAGAAAACGCCGGCTGGCAATTCATTCTGCGGGCCTCGCCGGCGGCTAAGCGCCTCTATGCTTGCCATCGCGGCTTCTTGCCATTGCGCGTTGGAGCCTATAGCTACGACGCGCCGCGCCCGTAGCTCAGCCGGATAGAGCACCAGACTACGAATCTGGGGGTCAGGAGTTCGAATCTCTTCGGGCGCGCCAGTTAGTACTCATCTGCGAACACGATGCTCCGGTTTGACGCGCGAGGATCGCCTTCTCGAGCACATCCTTGCTTCCCCTGATCCGGACTACTATGTCGTCGACTTCAATGCTGTCGATGAGTGCTTGCAAGTAAGCTTTCCGAAACGGCACTGAGCCGGTGCTGAAATTCTCGCGCATCACACGGCCGAAACGCTCGATCAAGGCCGGGTCGATTCGGATCTGAGCAGCCGAGGACTCCTTAGCGCGTTCCAGGGCAGCTTTTGCACGGTCACGGTCCGCCTTCAGCGCGGCCAGCCGGTCGCTAAGCACCTCGTCGAGGTCAGTCAACCCGTCCTCGACCAGCCGGTAGAGCCGAGCGAGCTTGTCTTCGGCTTCGGTGATCTGCCTCTGCAGCGCGATCAGTCTGCCGCTGAGGCTTTCGGCCTTCTCGGCGCGTCGGGCGGAAAGCGAAGCCAGAATGGCGGACATTCGCTCTGGCTTAAAAAGCCGCTCCATCAGATTTTCGGTCACCAGCCGGTCAAGCTTTTCCATCGGTATGGAGCGCCCCTTACAGACGGTCTTGCCCTTGGTCGCGCAATTCGAGCAGGTGTAATAGCGATACACACGCCCATTTTTGGAGGTGCCAGTACGCAGCATCATTCCGCCTTGACAGCTCGCGCAAACCGCCAAGCCGGTCAGCAGGATCGGACCTGTCGTGACGCGAGGAGGCGCAACTTTTGGGTTACGGGCATGTAACTGCCGCTGGGCGCGCGCAAATACCTGCTGAT
>DATAYT010000115.1:0-11026 GCA_036272395.1 Xanthobacteraceae bacterium | reverse complement strand
ATCTTTATCGTACCAGAGACAAATCGTGTTCTTCGCCATTGCATAACTTAGGGGACTTATGGGACCAATGAACCTCGAAAAAGTTCTCGAGAAACTCGCGACCAGCGGCCGAGACGATGCTTCGTCACCCTAGTGTTGGCTGGTGAAACAAGCTCAACGCCTGCCTGATTTTGCGGCGCTGTGCAAAAAATGACAGACAACCCCATGCGTCAGGCCGAGACGATGCTTCGTCACCCTAGTGTTGGCTGGTGCACGCTTTCTGAAAGCCGAGCCCCGCGCTGCCCGACTACGTGGCCGCTTCCCGTAGAGGCATTATAGGGATTCGTTAACCCTGTTGGAAATTGGGCGTTGACGAATTTCCCAAGTCCAGATACTTGGGAAATAGAAGCTAGGCGTAGTGTGGGAACGCCGAGACGAACTCCGCCCTGGGCAGCGCCTGGGGCTTTTTCATAGGACATCGCTGGTGGACGCCGACGTCGCGGAGCAACTGCGCGCGTTGGCGAGGCGCGTGCGCCATAACGTGCCGCATCATCGCGACCCCGAGCGCTTTCACGTCGAAAAATCGGAAATCGAGCACGCCCTCGGAAGGCTCGCGGCGCATAGCACGTCCGGGGCTTTTTCATTTCCAGGGACATCGCTGGTGGACGCCGAACACGCTCGAAAAAGTTCTTGAGAAACTGGCGGTCACGGACAAGACCACGATCGTTGTTGAGCGCCAGCCGGACGGCAAAATGCGCGTCACTTCAGGCTCTTGGGAAGGCGAGAAGGTGTTTTTGCGCGATCAGGTGCTCGAGGTCCGCAATGTCGAGAGCCGCCTGCATGTGGCGCGCAAGGCCCGACGCCATGACGAGTGGGACCCGCCGATCGAGCCCTATGACCCGTATGGGCCGGGCGTCGTGTCGGACGAATTCATCGAGGACTGAAACACCGTTACGCCGTCACACCCGTCACACCCGGGCCATGACGATGCTTCGTCACCCTAGTGTTGGCTGGTGCACGCCTAACACAAGAGATGCGGCGTAGTGGCGATCACGCCGACACCTAGCACATTGACATATCGTCTCGTCCGCATGGCCGCCGTTGGCGGCTTTTTTGTTGCCCTAATGACCCAACAAATCAATCCAAAGTCTCGAAAATCGGCCGGTCGCGTGAACAACCGGCCACCGCCGGCCTACATTTTCGAGGTTGCGCGAGCGCTTGCCCGAATGCTCGCGCGGGAGGATCATAAGCAGAAGAATAAGGTGCTATCCAAATGACGCGCGTCGCTATCTACGCTCGTTATTCATCAGAACTGCAACAAGAGCGCTCGATCGACGATCAATTCGCTCTTTGTCGCGATTTCGCCGCGCGCCGCAATTGGACGGTGACCATCACCTACGCCGATCGCGCTATTTCCGGCGCCAGTATTCATGGTCGCCACGACTTCCAGCGTATGCTGGAGGACGCGAAAGACCGTCGCTTTGATATCCTGCTCGCCGAGGACATTGACCGACTGGCCCGCAATCAGGCCGACGGGGCCCGTCTCTTCGAACGACTAGCCTTTTTGGGCATTCCAATCTGGACAATAGCCGACGGTGAGACCAACGAGATGCACTGGGGCCTGAAGGGCACCATGAGTGCGCTGTTCCTCAAGACCCATGCGCTCAAGGTACGCCGTGGCCAAGCTGGGCGGGTACGCGCAGGGAAGATTCCGGGAGGACTGTGCTACGGATACCGAGTCGTACGCGCGACCGATGCCGCTGGCGAACTCATTCGCGGCGAACGCGAGATCGTTGAGACCGAGGCCGAGGTCGTGCGCCGGATATTCCGCGATACAATTGCTGGGCTCACAGCGCGAGAGATAGCCGCAGCGCTCAATCGGGAGGGCGTGCCCGCACCCAGGGGCGGTACTTGGAATGCCTCCACCATCAACGGCTCGAAAAAGCGGGGCAACGGTATCTTGCGGCAGCACCTGTATGCCGGCCAGCTGGTCTGGAACCGACAGCACTTCATTAAGAATCCTGATACTGGCAAGCGCATTACGCGGGTCAATGCCACAGGTGAATTGCACTTCGCTGATGTGTCGGAGCTACGCATTATCGAAGAAGCGGATTGGCAGCGTGTGCAGGTGATTATGGCGGGCAAAAGCATTAGCTCTGCCGGGCCCAAAAAACGCAAGTCGCCGCACCTTTTCACCGGTCTTATGAAATGCGGATGTTGCGGGCGCAGCTATGTCTCCGGGGGCGGCAGCGAGTGGCCACGTTTCATTTGCGCGGGCCGGCGCGAAGCCGGCATCTGCGATAATAACAGGATGATCTCCGCCCGCATCGTCGAGCAATGCACGCTCGGCGCGATCGAGCGCGATTTACTCGACGACCGCGTCGTCGCCGAAGCTGTTCGCGAATATGCGGCCGAGCGGAAGCGATTGAAGGCTTCGCGCGTTGAAGCCGATCGCCGACGATCGCGGCGTCTCGGCGAAGTCGACCGCGCTGTAAAGAACCTCATCACACTGGTGGAAAGTGGCGCTAATCCGCAAAGTGTAATGCCGCGGCTGAAGGAGCTGGATGCCGAACGCGCACGTCTGCAAGAGGAAGGCAAAAGCTCAGGTAGCGAAGTGATCGAGATCTACCCCGCTGTAGCGGACCACTACCGAACGATTGTACGCGGTTTACGCGCCACGCTCGCGGAGAGGTCATCCGAGCAGAAGCTGGAAGTGGTCGCATCGGTCCGCGCTTTGGTCGAGAAGATCGTGATCTACCCGAACAACGATCCGGAAGGTCGTGACCTTGAACTCGTAGGCCAACTCACCGCACTGATTGGTACGAAGAAAACGCGCAATGGTATGAGGAGAGTGGTAGCGGAGGACGGATTCGAACCGCCGACACACGGATTATGATTCCGCTGCTCTAACCAACTGAGCTACTCCGCCAACTCGCACACATCGCGGCCAAATGCCTGCCGCAACCCGATCGGCCTTTGCCGGCTGGCAACGGCGCCTCGCCGCCGCGCAGGACGCACATTTATGCCAGCGACGCCGGCTTTCCAAGCGGGATTGCGGGGTCCTTCTAGTGGCTTGCCTGCGGCCGCGGCTCGGGTTTTATGCTACTGACTTTAAAGGAGTCTTGCTGCGACGGCGGGGGGTGGGCGCCGAGCAGCGCCGTGCGCACAAGGTCCCGCCAATATCCGTTCGTGCGGCAACAGCAATCGACCGATGAATAAGCCCGAGGTGACCGAGTCCGGTCTGCCGATTTCCGCTCTACCGCGGCAGGCAATCGCGTTCGTCCGTGATTTCGCGGCGTTTGCCGGGCCGCGCGGCGTCATGGCGTCAGTGCTTGCCGTTCTCGCCGCAAGCTTTGAAGGCGTCGGTCTGCTGCTTCTAGTGCCGTTGCTGTCGCTCATCACCGCGTCCGAGACCGCCACTGGATGGATGCACGAATTCCTTATGCAAGCGTTCGACATGGCCGGCGCGCAGACGCGCACGGCGCGCGTGTCGCTGTTGCTCGGCCTATTTGCGGTGGTCGTTGTCATCCGGGCGATCATCGTTGCCCGCCGCAACATCATGCTGGCGCAAATCCAAATGGGCTTTATCGAAATGGTCCGCGCCCGCCTCGCCAGCCGGCTCGCTGCCGCGCCATGGCCGGTGGTGTCGCGCTTGCAGCATGCGCGCGTGACCCAGCTGATGAGCGGCGACATTCACCGCGTCGGCGCGGCGACGCACTACATGGTGCAGTCCGCCGCCACGCTGGTCATTATCGGGGCGCAAATCGTCATTGCCTTCCTGCTCGCGCCGCTTTTGACGGTCGTAGCTCTCATCCTGATTGCGATGGGTGCGGCTGTGGGCTTTGTCATGCTGCGACGGGCGCATGATTTCGGGGCGCTGTTAAGCCGCCTGGGCATTGAACTGATGCATGAGACCTCGCAGTTCCTCGGCGGACTGAAGCTCGCCGCCGGGCAAAACCGCCAAGCCAGTTTCGTCGCCGAATTTCGGAACAGTCTCGAGCGCCTCAAGCGCGAGCAGCTCGCCTATCTTGGTCAGGAGAATCGCAACCGGCTTGCCGCTTCGATCATCGCTGGACTGGTCGGTGCCCTGATTGCGTTTGTCGGCCTGGTGCTGTTCGACGTGCAAGCGGCGGTCATCCTGACAATGCTTTTCATTTTTTCCCGCATCTCCGCGCCGGCGATGCAAATGAGCCAGATGCTGCAGCAATTCGACGGCACGGTTCCCGCGCACGCGGAATTTCTCCGCCTCGAACACGATCTCGCCGCTCAAGATCTGCCCGACGTGCGATCCGCTTCGGCGATTGAACCAGGCGTTCCGGCGGAACGAAAAATCATCAAGGCCATGCTCGATCTCAAGCCGCGCCCAACCATCGTGATGATTGCTCATCGCGAGCAGAGCCTAGACTTCTGCGACCGCATGCTCCGTCTGCAGAACGGCAGGGCCGTCGCCGATGAGCCAGCGCTGCTGGGCTAGCCGCTGACGCCGGAGCACTTTTGAGCCGCTTGTTGCACGGCTTGGCAAGCGGGCCGGAGCGCCTACATTTGCGACAGGCCGGCGTGTCCGGCGAGTCCTTGCGCATAAGGCCGAGAACGGGAGATCTGGATGAAGCGCGGCATTGTTCTCGCGGGGTTTTCGGCGCTTTTTCTGACGATATGCTTGTTCGGCTCCCCGATCGCGACGGCACGAACGCCCTTCGACGGCGCCTGGAGCGTGCTCATTATCACTGACCGCGGCACCTGCGATCGCGCCTACCGCTACGCGCTGCGGATTGCCGACGGTCGGGTCTATTACGACGATCCGTCCTTCAGCGTATCCGGCGGCGTCGACGGCGGCGGTCGCGTGCGGGTCGGCGTCAGCGCCGGCGGACAGTCGGCAAGCGGTTACGGCCAGCTATCGGGCAATTACGGTCAGGGGTCCTGGAGCGGTCGCTCCTCGACCTCACTATGCTCCGGACATTGGGAAGCCGAACGCCGCGGCTAGAGCAGGATCCGGAAAGTAGGAACCGGTTTCCCGTCTGCGCGAACCATGCTAGCGGCTGGTACTCTCGTGTCACGCTTCGGCGGGCGAAGCCAGGTCCGAAAAGATCACGCTTCCCCTACAACAACAATCAATTCGGCCGCAATCAATCGCGCTCTGGACGCGCCTTGCGCGCGAATCGGATCAGGGAGAAGTGACCGAGCGGCGGCATCGCGCGCCGCTCGACGAGCTCGACCCCGCCATGACGCGCCGCCCAGTGCGCCAGCCGCCGCCAGCCGAGTTCCGGGTGCCAACCAAGGCGGCGCGCCAGCGGCGCGAAACATTTCTCGCCCAATGCGCGCAGGCCGCTCTCGGCACCGAGATGGTTGACCAGGACGATCTCGCCGCCCGGCCTGATAACGCGGACGAACTCATCGAGCGTCGCTTCGGGATCTGGGACCGCCGTGATCACATATTGCGCCACCACGACATCGAAAGCCGCGTCGGCAAACGCGAGATGCTGCGCGTCCATCACGGCGAGCCCGTTGACATTGCCAAGCTGACGCTCGGCGACGCGGGTCTTGGCTTTGCGCAGCATGGGCGCCGAAAGGTCCACCCCAACCAGCCGATTTGCCGAAGAATAATCCGGCAAGGACAACCCGGTGCCGACTCCGACCTCCAGGATGCGGCCGCCGACCCGCTCGGCCGCGGCGACTGCCGCTTTACGGCCGCGATCGAACACCGCGCCGAAGACGAAATCGTAGATCGGCGCCCAGCGCGCATAGGCCCTGGCGATGACCACTTTGTCGAGCTGATCGGCCATAGCCGGTCGTCAGCGCCGTATGCAAAGGCCGCCGCCGTCACGATTGGCGGCGCAGCGGCAGTTTTCCGAAGCAATCATGCGGGCGTTATTGGTCGGCGGCGAGCGCCGCCTCGGCCGCGCCGATCGCGCGCGCCAACGGCATGGTGCCGGCAATGACGCCGCCGCCGAGCACGCGTGCCTGGCCCTCCGGCGCATCGTAGAAGACGCAGGCCTGCCCGGGGGAAACGCCGTCTTCGCCGCCGATCAACTCGACTTCGAAGCCATCGGCACTGCCGTGGAGCCAGGCGGCCTGTGGCGCGCGCGTCGAGCGCACCTTGACGTAAATTTCGCGATGATCGCCGACCGTTTCGTCGATCGTGCGATCACCGAGCCAGTTCACGTCGCGCAAGCGAATGTGCCTGGTCCGCAAAGCTTCGCGGGGGCCGACCACGACTCGCCGCGACGCCGCGTCGAGACGCACGACATAGAGCGGCGAACCGGTAGCGACCCCAAGCCCGCGCCGCTGGCCGACGGTGAAATGGATGATGCCGTCATGGCGGCCGAGCACACGACCCTCCAGATCGACGATCTCGCCGGGCCCGGCGGCGCCGGGACGCAGCCGTTCGATGACATCGGCATAGCGGCCGTCGGGCACAAAACAGATGTCCTGGCTGTCCTGTTTGTCGGCAACGCTGAGCCCGAACCGGCGCGCCAATTCGCGCGTCTCCGCCTTGGTGCGATCGCCCAACGGGAAGCGGAGCAGATCGAGCTGTGCGCGCGTCGTCGCGAACAGGAAATAGCTCTGGTCGCGCTCGGCTTCACGGGCGCGGTAGAGCGCGCGGCGGCCGTCGGCCAGCCGGCGCGAAGCGACGTAATGGCCAGTCGCCAGCACCGCGGCTCCGAGCTCGCGCGCGGTCACCAGCAAATCGCGAAATTTGATCGCCTGATTGCATTCGACGCATGGCACCGGCGTTTCGCCGGCCACGTAGCTTTCCGCGAACCGGTCGATGACCGCTTCTTTGAACCGCTGCTCATAGTCGAGCACGTAATGGGGAATGCCGATCCGCGCCGCCACGGCGCGGGCGTCGTGAATGTCGCGCCCGGCGCAGCATGCGCCCTTGCGGTGGGTCGCCGCGCCATGGTCGTAGAGCTGGAGCGTGATGCCGACGACGTCATAACCTTCCTCGGCCAACAGCGCCGCGGTCACCGAGGAATCGACGCCGCCCGACATCGCCACCACCACCCGCGTTTGCGACGGCGGTGCTTCGAGATCGAGCGTGTTTAAGGCCGTAGGGGCAGACATAGGGAGGGAACGTCCTGCAGCGAACAATCCGTAAGTTAAGGACCACGAGCCAAACCCGGGCCGACCCCGCCAAACGGGACCACGTGCGGCGGCATTGCCATCGGCCGCCGAAAGCGCGGCCCAGCGCTCCTTTACTATAGGCGGCGCGGTCGTGCTCCGCCATGCCGGCGCGGGCGGCCGTTAACGTGTTGAAAAGAAGCTCGCCGGGCGCCCCGCCGGCGCGCATGCAAATATTGCCCGGAAATGCCGCGAAAACGTGGATTCCGCTTAGGTAAATCTTAAGTCGGGCCTCGTAGATTGGCCCACTGTAAAGTTGTCGAGTACGCGAGAGTTCCTATGACTGAACCCCATCGCCCGAGGGTTAAATACGTGATCGGGCCGGACGGCTCGCCCCTGACTGTTGCCGATCTGCCGGCGCCTGGGACGAAACGTTGGGTCATTCGCCGCAAAGCCGAAGTCGTTGCCGCCGTCCGGGGCGGGCTGCTGTCGCTCGAAGAGGCCTGCAGCCGCTACACGCTGACGGTCGAAGAGTTCCTCTCTTGGCAATACTCCATCGATCAGCACGGCCTTGCCGGACTGCGCACGACGCGCATTCAGCAATACCGCCAATAGCGGCCTAAGCCATCCCGTAATCAGCGGCGCGCCATCTTTGGCGCGCGTCCGATTCGTTTCGCAGCGCGCGCATACGGCGCGTTAACCCGCCGCTAACCATGGCGCGGGCAAAGCTTGGCGCGCGCAAATCTCGCCGCATGCAGGCGTACGCAAAGGCGCGAGGGAGGACGTCGGCTATGGCCAATCTGATCGGTCTGGTCGGTCGCACCGTTGCCGAAGTCGAACGCGATTTGATTCTGGAAACGCTGCGGCATTGCCTCGGTAACCGCACGCGCGCTGCCGCGGTGCTCGGAATTTCCATTCGCGCGCTGCGCAACAAGCTCAATGACTACGCTGCGGCTGGCGTCGCGGTGCCGCGGCCCGGGACGGAGCCGAGCGTTGCGGCCTAATGGCGGCGCAGCTCACTTCGTAGCATCGCCGCCATCGATCATGATGGTCTCCACTTCGCCAGCGCCAGCACGGCGGAACGCGGCCGCTTCGTCGTATTCCTTCGACGTGAAGCAGGAGACGCCTTGCTCGAAAGTGGGGAATTCGATGACGACGAAGCGCTGGAATTTGTGCGGTCCTTCCATGATCTGAAAGCGGCCGCCCCGCGCCAAAACCTTACCGCCGTATTTGGCAATGATCGCCGGCACCTGGTCGGTGTATTTTTTGTACTCAACCGGATCGTTGATCTTGGAACGCGCGACCCAATAGGCTGGCATGGTAGTTCCCCCGATTCGTCATTCCGGGGCCGAGCGAGAGCGAGGAGCCCGGAATCCATAACCGCCGTTCGTGAATATGGATTCCGGACTCGACGCTTCGCGTCGATCCGGCATGACGAGAAAAAGAATTACTCCGCGGCGCGGCGCGCAGCGACAATTTGGTCCGCGGTGCGGCCGGTCAGTTCGGCCATGTGATCGAATTTGAATGTGAAAGTGCCGGCGCCGGCGGTCGCCGAGCGAATTTCCACGATTAAGTCGCCGATCTCGGCTTCCGGCATTTTGGCGCGAACCACGTCCCAGCCGTCCCAGCCTTCCCGCGTGTCAAAGCCCAAAATCTGTCCGCGCCGGCTCGACATCAAGGCGTTGATCTTCGCCGTCGCGTCGTTCGGACAGACGATCTCAACCAGATGAATGGGTTCAAGCAGCACGGGCTGGCATTGCGGCAGGCCCTCGGTAATGCCGATACGGCCCGCGGTGCGGAATGCCATATCCGATGAGTCGACGGTGTGATACGAGCCGTCGATCAAGGCGACGCTGAGATCGACCACGGGGAAGCCCAGCGGACCGTGCTTGAGCGCATCGATGACGCCCTCCTCGACCGAGGGAATGTAGTTTCGCGGCACCACGCCGCCGGTGATCCGTTCTTGGAATGTAAATCCCGCGCCGCGCGGCATCGGCTTGATCTCGAGCATGACGTCACCGTACTGGCCGTGCCCGCCGGATTGTTTCTTGTGCCGCCCGCGCTGGGTGATCGATTTGCGGATCGTTTCGCGATAGCCGACGCTCGGCGTGCGCCGTTCGATGGCCACGCCGTAGCGGTCGCTCAAGCGTTCGGTGGCGACCCGCAAATGCATCTCGCCCTGGCCCCACAGCACGACTTCGTGGGTTTCCGGATTGTGCACGATCGTGATCGAAGGATCTTCCTCGGCGAGCTTGGTGAGGGCCTGGCCAAGCTTGACATCGTCCTTGCGCTCCTTCGCGGTGATGGCGATAGCCAGCACCGGCGGATACGGTGCGACCTTGGCGAGCGGCGGGTGCGGTTGCTTGCCGGCCGATAGCGTGTCGCCGGTTTTGGCTTTTTCCAGCTTGGCGAAGGCGACCGTTTCACCGACGGCGGCGGGACCGCGTTTTTCATTGGATTGGCCGAGCACCTTGAATACGCCGGCGACGCGTCCGGCCTCATCATCGCCGGTCAGGAAAGTGACGCCATCGCCGGCTTGACCGGCGAGCATCCGCACGATGGATACTTTGCCGCCATGCGTCGTGTGCAACGTCTTCAGTACGGAGGCGACGGCATCGCCACCCTGTTTCACACCGAGCCGTTTGGCGGTGTCGGCCGCGCCCGGCGACTCATGGCGGAGCGCCTTGAGCAGCCGCAACACGCCGTTGGCGCGCGCCGCGGTGCCCATCAGGACCGGGCAGACGAGCCCGTCGCGCAGCTCGCGCGTCAGATCGTCGAACACCTTGTCGCGCGGCGGTTGGATGTCTTCGAGCAGCTGCTCCATCAGCTCGTCGTCGTGGTCGGCGAGCGTTTCCAGCATTGAAAAGCGGGCCGTCTTTTCCAGGTCGGCGGCGTCGCCTTCGAGCGGGACGACTTGCGAGGGAGCGTATTCCTTGTAAACGAATGCGCGTTCCAAGGCCAAATCGACGAAGCCGCTGATGATGTCGCCGGAGAAAGTCGGGATTTGCCGCAAAATCAACTTGGTGCGCGACGCCGGCTGTAAGAGATTGAGCACGTCGCGAACGGCGGCATCCGCCTTGTCGATCTTGTTGACGAACAGGATGCGCGGGATCTTCCAGCCTTCCAGTTCGCGCAGAATGAGCTGCAACTGCGGGATCTTCTTCTCGTCCATTTCGCAAACGACCACGGCGGCGTCGATCGCCGGCAGCACCGCCCGCATGTCGTGAACGAACTCCACCGAGCCCGGACAGTCGAGAAAGGTGTAGTTGTCACCCATGAAAGTCGTGGTGGCGACCGTCAGCTCGACGCTCATCCGATGATGACGCGCCTCTTTGCTGGCGTCGCCGACGGTATTGCCGGCTTCGATCGTGCCCTGGCGCGCGACGGCGCCGGTGCGCGCGAGGATCGCTTCTAGCAACGTCGTCTTGCCGCTCTGGAACGGACCGACCAGCGCGACGCAGCGCGGACCCGCCGCGCGCGTGCCATTGCCGCCATTTGTCGCCATCGAAAACCTCCCGCACCGCCTCCCGGAGGCGGACCGGTCAATCGGCGCGGACCGCGGGGAGTTATTGTTTGAAGGATAAGCTATCGTTTCAGTGGTGGCGGGGGTGGGTCAAGAGGCGCGACAGCGCGCCTCGCGGCTGCGGCCCGGAAAATGGGCAGCGACCAGCAACTGGACAGGGCCGTGCGGAGCCGCGCGCAATCAAGGCGCGGATGCGAGCCGAAAATCGAACTGGCGTGCGACGCGTGAATTACGGCGCCGGTTTCTGCGTCAATTTCTGTGCCAAGCTCGACGCCGGGTTCGGCGCCAAGTTACTGCGCCAAATGCAGTTCCAGTGCGCCGACACCGGCCGCCACATTGAGCCCAACCTGACCCTGGACCGACAGCGGCTGTAATGCGACCGAGTGGTTGGACCCGCCGACCAGCACATTGGCGCCCAGGCCCGCGGCGACGGTCGCCTCGGCAGTCGCACCGGCATATGTCCCG
>DATAYT010000114.1:0-19417 GCA_036272395.1 Xanthobacteraceae bacterium | reverse complement strand
AGAGTGTTATTGTTGCGACCGCAGCCGCGCTCCTTGGTTGATTCCAACGCCCGAGCCGGCCGTGCCGGTGCATGGGGGTGCTCATGGCCGTTGCGCAGAAAAAACCATCAGCCGCGCCGCTGAAAGATCTCTATGAGATCGGCGAGGTCCCGCCGCTGGGCCATATCCCGGAGAAAATGTATGCCTGGGCGATCCGCAAGGAGCGCCACGGGCCGCCGGAAACGGCCATGCAATGCGAAGTGGTTCCGACCTGGCCGATCGCCGACGATGAGGTGCTGGTCTATGTCATGGCCGGCGGCGTCAACTACAACGGCGTCTGGGCCGGGCTTGGCGTTCCGGTGTCGCCGCTCGACGGCCACAAGCACCCCTTCCACATTGCCGGCTCTGATGCTTCCGGCGTGGTGTGGGCGGTCGGCCCGAAAGTCAAACGCTGGAAGGTCGGCGACGAAGTGATCGTCCACTGCAATCAGGACGACGGCGACGACGAAGAATGTAACGGCGGCGATCCGCTGCTTTCCCCCTCGCAGCGCATCTGGGGTTACGAGACGCCCGACGGCTCGTTCGCGCAGTTCTGCCGCGTGCAGTCGCGCCAGCTCATGCCTAAGCCGGCGCATCTGACGTGGGAGGAGGCAGGTTGCTACACGCTCACGCTGGCGACCGCCTATCGCATGTTGTTCGGGCATCCGCCGCATACGCTCAAGCCGGGCGACAATGTGCTGGTTTGGGGCGCTTCAGGCGGGCTTGGCGTGTTCGGCGTGCAGCTCGTCGCCGCGTCCGGCGCCAATGCGATCGGCATCGTATCGGATCAGGCAAAAATTCAATACGTGCTCGATCTCGGCGCCAAAGGCGTCATCAACCGCAACGATTTCAAATGCTGGGGCGCGATGCCGAAGGTCGGCACGCCCGACTACGACAGCTGGGTCAAAGAAGCTCGCCGCTTCGGCAAGGCAATCTGGGACATTACCGGCAAGCGCGACGTCGATATCATTTTCGAGCATCCCGGCGAAGCGACTTTTCCGGTGTCGTGCCTGGTCGTCAAACGCGGCGGCATGGTCGTGTTCTGCGCCGGCACGTCCGGCTACAACATCACCTTCGACGCGCGCTATGTGTGGATGCGGCAAAAGCGCGTGCAGGGTTCGCATTTCGCCCATCTCAAGCAGGCCAGCGCGGCCAATCAATTCGTCATCGACCGGCGTGTCGATCCATGCATGAGCGACGTGTTTTCGTGGGAGATGATTCCCTATGCTCACGAGCTGATGCGCACCAACCGCCACAAGCCGGGCAACATGGCGGTGCTGATCAATACGCCGCGGCAGGGTTTGCGTAATTTCGACGACGTGCTGGAGGCGCAACGCGCCTGATAGATCGACAAACGCTCAGCCGGCAGTATTTGCAGTCACTTCGCGCGATCCGGTGTACCGCGGCGGATCGCGCGTTCGCGCACGATCGCGGCATTGAGCTCGCCGCCATAGATGAAAATCCACGCAGTGAAATAGAGAAACACCAGCGCCACCATCGCCGACGCCAGGCCGGCATAATAGGTGACATAGGTATAGCGGAAGTCCGCAAGGTACCGTCCGAATATGAAACCGCAGGCGAGCCAGAGCAGAAGCGTGGCGGCGATGCCGGGCCACACTTCATCGATGTGTCGATGACCGGCCGGCAGCCACATGTGCAGTATCAACAGCGCCACCGTAAGTACGAAAGCGGCGACGCTGAAACGCGCGATGTTGTAATGGCTTTCGAGCGGTTCGAGCCAATCGATGTAGACAAGCGCCGCGCGAAACATCAAAGGACCGAGCACGACCAGAAGCGCGAGCGCGAGCAGGCCCACGGCGGCCACAATGACGTAGCCGATGGATTCGAGCCGCAACAGCCACCATGGCCGCGTTTCGGTCAATCCGTAGGCGCGATTGAGCCCGATGCGCAGGCTTTCGATGCCGCTCGAGGAGAAGTAAACCGCGAACACGGCGCCGATGGTAAGAATGTCGCCGCGCGCGGTGGTCAGCACTTTGTGAATTTCGCCGGCGATGCCGCCGGACACTTCCGGCGGCCATGCCGCGACTATCAGGTTTGCCACTTCGGTGGCCAGATTCTGCGAGCCGAGAAAGCCGGCAAGCGCGGTCACAAGGATCAAAAACGGAAACATCGACATCAGCACCGACAGTGCGATGTGGCTCGCGATCGCCCAGCCGTCATCGGCGTTAAAGCGATAAAGCGCATCCCAAGCGACGCGGCTGCACAGGCGGATCGCGTTCAACGGCAGACAAGCTCCGCACCGAATCGACCCTGGCTTCATACCATCCTTTGCGGAACCTGCCGTAGTGCCGAACCGCGGCCGTGCCCCTCGCATCTTGATTGGCTTTTGTGCACCGCACGCATAAGGTTTTTGGATGCCGCTGGATCGGCAAAATCGAACGAGTGAACCATGCCATCTGCCGTGACCGAGAAGCCGCCGCGCCGCGAGGTGATCGCCATGCTGAGCGGTGCCGTCGCGGCTATGGACGCGCTGTTGAACGATGCCGCTCGAGCGGTCGGCGAGCGCGTGATGGTCGACGGCCGCGTGGTGTCGCGCCGGTTCGACAGCGAGCAGCGCGCCACCCACGGGCTCGCTTGGCTTGCCACCTATGTCGAAGCCATTCGCCAGCTCGCGCGCTACGCGGAGCGCCTCGCCGAGGGCGGCGGTTTCGGCGAGATCGAGGAATTGTTGGTGCGGATCGGCGCCGGGGAATATCTGGCGCAGGTGCTCGGCGGCATCGCTATGAGCCAGAGCGAAATCGTGCGCCTCTCCGACCTCGGACTGAACGCGGCGGCGGTGGCCGCGCGGCTTAATCCGGCCGTCGAGCATCTCGTCGCCACCGGGAATGCGCCGCACCGCCGCGCGCGGTTGGTGGAGCTGATGCGCGAGCGCCACGATGCGACGGTCGGCGCCTGCGGACTCGACGAGACGCTGGATTCGATCCGAGAAGAAATGCGCAAATTCGCCGAGGATCGCGTCGCGCCGTTCGCGCAAGCTTGGCACCTGCGCAACGAATATATTCCGCTCGACGTCATCGCGCAGATGGCGGAGCTCGGCGTTTTCAGCCTGACCATTCCTGAGGATTACGAGGGCATGGGCCTGGGTAAGGAGTCGATGTGCGTCGTGTCCGAGGAATTGTCGCGCGGCTATATCGGGGTCGGCAGCCTAGGCACCCGTTCGGAGATTGCCGCCGAACTCATTCTCGGCTCCGGCACCGAGGAGCAGAAACGCAAGTGGCTGCCGAAGATCGCCTCCGGCGAAGTGTTGCCGACCGCGGTGTTCACCGAGCCGAATACCGGTTCGGATCTGGCGTCGCTGAAGACCCGCGCCGTGCGCCAAGGCGATGTCTACAAGATCTACGGCAACAAGACCTGGATCACGCATCCGGTCCGCGCCGATCTGATGACGCTTTTGGTTCGCACCAATCCGACCGAGACCGGCTATCGCGGGCTGTCCATGCTGCTCGCGGAAAAACCGCGCGGCACCGACGCCGATCCTTTTCCGGTACCCGGCATGACCGGGACCGAGATCGAGGTACTCGGCTATCGCGGCATGAAGGAATATGAGATCGCGTTTGACGGTTTTGCGGTCAAAGCGGAAAATTTGCTGGGCGGCATCGAGGGGCTCGGCTTTAAGCAACTCATGGCGACCTTCGAGGCGGCGCGCATCCAGACCGCGGCGAGGGCGACCGGCGTAGCGCAGGCCGCGATGGAGCAAGCGCTCAGCTACGCGACGAACCGGGTGCAATTCGGCGAGCCGATTGCCGCCTTCCCGCGCATCGCCGACAAGATCGCGATGATGGCGGCTGAGATCATGATCGCGCGCCAGCTCACCTACTATGCCGCGCGGCAGAAGGATTCCGGACGGCGGTGCGATCTCGAGGCCGGCATGGCCAAGCTATTGGCGGCGCGCGTCGCCTGGGCGGCAGCCGACAATGCGGTCCAGGTGCACGGCGGCAACGGCTTCGCCGTGGAATTCCCAGTGTCGCGGATTTTATGCGATGCGCGCATTCTCAATATTTTCGAAGGCGCTGCCGAAATTCAGGCCCAAGTCATTGCCCGGCGGCTGCTCGACGGGTCGAATTAAATGCGTGGTCCATTTGGTGCAGCCGCAAAGGCCGCGGAACGAATGCCGTTCCGGCCGAATTGACTAAAAGGTCAAGACGAGGGCGCCCGCGCCCGGCCACTTTGCGGCAGCATTCCAGTACGCATCTCAACAGAGGATTGGATCGCTCCGATGCTTAGAATTCCGCACAACGCGTTTGTCTTCGTCGGCGATGGAAGCAAGGCGCTGTTTTTGCGCAATGAAGGCGATGCGCAAATCCTCAATCTGAAGACCGAACGCGTGTTCACCGATGCAAATCCGCCGACCCATGAGCAGGGGACCGATCGTCCAGGCCGCGCATTTTCCTCGGTCGGCGCGGGGCGATCCAGCGTCGCCCAAACCGACTGGCATAAACTCGAGGAGCACCGCTTCGCCGGAGAGGTCGCGGCCATGCTGGATCGGATCGTGCGCGAACGCGGCGTCGAAGCTCTGGTCGTGGTGGCGCCGCCGCGAACGCTTGCCGATTTGCGCAAGGCGTTTCACCCCGACGTGAAAAAGAAAATCATCGCCGAGATCGACAAGGACCTTACCAAATTTCCGATCGATCAGATCGAGAAGCATCTGGCGAATGCCTAGACGGCGAAGTTTGGCTTGTAAGCCCACTTGAGCTCACTTGAGCCCACCTGGCGCAGTGCAGGTTTCGGGTGGCAGATCGATTGCTTTGACAATACGTGTCGTTCGCAGTCGGAATTGTTCGCAACGACAAGCTCAGCCCATGGCGGGAATGGCTCAAACGCAACGATCAATCGCGCAAGCCAAATCGCCGTCGATCGGCGAGCGGGTTAGTGCGCTCGATTGGCCCGCGATCATCGCCAATCTGGACGACCATGGTTGTGCGACCACGGAACCGTTGCTTACGCCAGAAGAATGCAGGGTTTCGGCAGAGAGTTACGACTCTGATCAACTGTTTCGCAGTCGGATAATCATGGCGCGGCACGGTTTTGGGCGTGGTGAATACAAATATTTCGCCTATCCCTTGCCCCAGATCGTTGCCGCGCTGCGCGATTCGCTTTATCCGGCCCTGGCCGAGGTTGCCAATCGCTGGAACAAGGCGCTTGGCATCGATTTAACCTATCCCTCAACACACGCCGCTTATCTCAGGCACTGCCATGCCGACGGACAAAGCAAGCCGACGCCGCTCGTTCTCCGCTATGGTCCCGGTGACTTCAATTGTCTGCATCAGGATATTTACGGCGAGAACATCTTTCCGCTTCAGGTGGCGTTTCTTCTGTCCGAGCCGGGGCGAGATTTTGCCGGCGGCGAGTTCGTGCTCACTGAGCAGCGGCCGCGCATGCAATCGCGCGCCGAAGTCGTGCCGCTGCGGCAAGGCGAGGGCGTGATCTTTCCGGTCCACCACCGTCCGGTTCGCGGCACTCGCGGAATCTATCGCGTCAATATGCGCCACGGCGTGAGCCGCCTGCGCTCCGGCCGCCGGCACACACTCGGCGTCATTTTCCACGATGCCGCGTGACGGCGGGATCGCCGCCGGTACTACAACATCCGCTCTTCTATTCTTGTCCGCTCCGGCGCCGGCGGCTCCTTAAGCAGAAGGCCGACATTGCCCGACAGGATGCGCTCGCCGTCGGTGCCGAGCGCGCGCAGTTCGCGCACGAAATCACGCACCGGCTCGCGCTTTCTGATTTCCTGCGGATAATCGGTAGCGAACACGATGCGTGAGGCGGGAATTTCGCACAAACCCGCTTTGATCGCGCCGATGCCGCCGGCAAATCCCGCCGTATCAAAGACGAGATTGTACCGGATGTAATGATCGAAGTCTTTTTTGGCTTTGCGGCCGTGGCGCGCATTGCCGGCGGTGCCCCAAAATTCCTTGTCCTGAAAACAGCGAATGCGCGCCAGCATCGAGGCGATGCCGCCGGCAAGATGCGCCATATGAACGGTGAGGGCGGGATGACGGTCGAACACGCCGGAATTGATCAGGCGGATCGTCGCCATGATCAATGAAAATTCACGTCCGACCGCGCGCGCGGTGTCGTAGGCATCGAACTGTTGGGCGTGGTTGAGTTTGAGCGCCGGATGCACGAAGACGAACATGTCGAGCTTGGCGACTTCGGTCCAGAACGGCTCCAGCGCCGGATCGTCGATGAATTTGCCATCGAACTCCGAGGTAATCACTACGCCCTGGAAGCCGAGCTCATGGCGGCAACGGGCGAGTTCCTTGAACGCCGCGGCGCCGCCGAGCGGATGTGCGTGCGCGGCGCCGATGAAACGCCCCGGATAATCGCGCTCCGCTTGCGCGGCTTTGTCGTTGACGAGCCGCGAGGTCTCAAGATCCGCGCACATGCCGGCGGCGCTGGTGAGCCAGGCCGCGTCGATACCGGCTACGTCCATCATGCGCACGTGCTCGTCGAGGTCGTAGAGCAGCGAATGCACCGTGTAGCTCGGCGCGCCCTGCGCGTCGTAATGGAGGATAAGCCGGTCGCCCGGATCGTTCTTGATCAGTTCGCGCGGGGTGAAATGATGCTGGAAATCGACGATCATCGCGGGCGTTTCCTTCCCTTCTTACGTCATCCTAAGGCGGCCGCGAAGCGGCCCTCGAAGGATGGCCGACGTGACGGTCCTTCGAGGCTCGCTCCGCTCGCACCTCAGGACGACGTAAAGAACTTTCTCTCCCGCTCAAGCCAAGCTAGATATTATGCACCATGGCCAATTTCATGTCCCATATCGGGGTCCCGATCGCGATCGGCGCCGTCGCCGTCGTTCTGCTGCTCGGTCTCGTCAACATGATGCGCGGCGGCTCGCCTCATCGATCGCAGCAATTGATGCGGCTGCGCGTCTTGCTGCAATTCATCGCCATCGTCGTTATCATGTTCACAGTCTGGCTTATGGCGAAATAGCGCGAAGCACGATGGTCGTTCTGAACAAAATTTACACGCGTACCGGCGATGACGGCAGCACCGCACTCGGCAGCGGCGGGCGGCGCAAGAAATACGATCTGCGGATCGCCGCCTATGGCACGGTGGATGAAACCAATGCGGCGATCGGTGTCGCGCGGTTGCACACGGCCGGCGACGCCGGGCTCGATGGTGTGCTGGCGCGGATCCAAAACGATCTGTTCGATGTCGGCGCCGACCTTTGCACGCCGGGGCACGGCAAGGGACCTGGCGGGGCGCGGTTGACCGTCACCGATAAACAGGTGGCTTGGCTCGAGACCGAAATCGATCGGCTCAATAGCGAGCTTGCCCCATTGCGCTCATTCGTCCTGCCGGGCGGCAGCCCCGCCGCGGCCTATCTGCATCTGGCACGGACCATCTGCCGGCGCGCCGAGCGGCTGACCGACGAGCTCAAGGACAAGGCCGGGGAGAGCGTCACCCCCGAAGTGCTCAAATACCTCAATCGGCTGTCGGATTACCTTTTCGTTGCCAGCCGTTACGCCAATGGCAAAGGCTCGGGCGACGTGCTTTGGAAGCCTGGCGAGAATCGCTAAAACGTTGACCAGCAGGGTGAGGGCCGTTAGTTTGCCGCACCGCAGCAGCGCGCGAATTCCTCAATCGCGCCAGCGTATAAAACAACAACAGCAGCAGCCTTTCTCATGAAAATTCTGGTGCCCGTGAAGCGGGCGATCGACAAAGACGTGAAAATCCGAGTCAAGCCGGACGGCTCAGGCGTCGAGCTCGGCAACGTGAAAATGTCGATGAACCCGTTCGACGAGATTGCCGTCGAGGAGGCGATCCGGCTTAAAGAGGCCGGCAAGGCGACCGAGATTGTCTGCGCCTCGATCGGATCGGCCCAGGCCGGCGAAACCATCCGCACCGCGCTCGCGATGGGCGCGGACCGCGGCATCCTGGTGAAGGTCGAGGGCGCAGTCGAGCCGCTTGCGGTCGCCAAAATCCTCAAAGCGATCGCCGAAGCCGAAAAGCCCGGACTGATCATCATGGGCAAGCAGGCCATCGACGACGATTGCAATCAGACCGGACAGATGCTGGCGGCGCTGCTCGGCTGGCCGCAAGGCACCTTCGCGTCCAAGCTGACGCTCGACGGCGATGCGGTCACGGTCACGCGCGAGGTCGATGGCGGCCTACAAACGGTGAAGTTGAAAACCCCCGCGATCGTCACCACCGATTTGCGGCTCAATGAGCCGCGCTATGCGTCCCTGCCCAATATCATGAAGGCGAAAAAGAAGCCGATCGACGAAAAGACCGCGGCCGATTACGGCGTCGACATCAAGCCGCGCCTCCAAGTGGTCAAGACCGCCGAACCGCCGGTGCGCAAAGCCGGCGTGAAGGTCAAGAGCGTTACCGAATTGGTGGCGAAGCTCAAAGAGGCGGGAGCGATCTGATATGCCGACGCTTCTCCTCGCCGAGCACGACAACGCCTCGCTTAAGGACGCGACTAACAAAGCGCTAACCGCCGCGAAACAGGTCGGTGGCGAAGTGCACATTCTGGTCGCCGGCCAAAACTGCAAACCGGTCGCGGAGGCTGCAGCCAAGCTTGACGGCGTCGGCAAAGTGCTGCTCGCCGACGCGCCGGCTTATGCGCACATGCTGGCCGAGCCGACCGCGGCATTGATCGTGTCGCTCGCTGGCCCGTACGACACGCTCATGGCGCCCGCTACCACGACCGGCAAGAACATCATGCCGCGGGTCGCCGCCTTGCTCGATGTGATGCAGATTTCCGATGTTACCAAAGTGGTAGCGCCCGATACGTTCGAGCGGCCGATCTATGCCGGCAATGCGGTGCAGACGGTACGCTCGGGAGAACAAAAGCGGGTGATCACGGTGCGCACGGCGGCGTTCCAGGCGACTGGCGCCGACGGCTCGGCTCCGATCGAGCCGGTCACCGCGGCGGCCGATCCGGGCCTCTCCGGCTTTATCGGTCAAGAACTCTCAAAATCCGAGCGTCCAGAACTAACCTCGGCAAAGATCATCATTTCCGGCGGTCGAGCGATGCAAAACCGCGAAAACTTCACCAAATATATCGAACCGGTGGCGGACAAGCTTGGCGCGGCAATCGGCGCCTCGCGCGCCGCCGTCGATGCCGGCTACGCGCCGAACGACTGGCAGGTCGGGCAAACCGGCAAGGTCGTGTCGCCGAATCTTTACATCGCGGTCGGCATTTCCGGCGCTATTCAACATCTCGCCGGAATGAAGGATTCGAAGATCATCGTGGCGATCAACAAAGACGAGGAAGCGCCCATCTTTCAGGTCGCCGACTATGGCTTGGTTGCCGACCTTTATGCGGCCCTGCCGGAGCTTGCGGCGGAGCTGGACAAGGTTAAGCGCTGACGAAATCTGGCGCCTGCGTCGAGATCGTCGTAAAATTGCGTAAGGTGAATCGAAATGGTCGAGGTCAAAGAACGCCCCAAAGAACGAACCGGCCCGCGTGCGCAGCCCGCGCGCGCGGGCGAGGCGAACGACACGGCTCCTGCGGTTCGCAAGATCGGTGTGATCGGCGCGGGGCAGATGGGCAATGGCATCGCCCATGTCTGCGCGCTGTCCGGCTTTCACGTTTTGTTGAACGACGTCGTCGCCGATCGCATCACGGAGGGTCTCGCTACGATTAGCGGCAATCTGGCGCGGCAGGTCAGCCGTCAGCGTATCAGCGACGAACAGCGGCAGGCGGCGATCAAGCGCATTTCACCGGCCACCACGCTCGACGAGCTCGGCGATTGCGATCTCGTCATCGAGTCCGCGACCGAGCAGGAAGAGATCAAGCGGAAGATCTTCAGCGCTCTGTGTCCGGTGCTCAAGCCCGAAGCCATCGTCGGCAGCAACACGTCGTCGATCTCGATCACGCGTCTGGCCGCGGCGACCGACCGGCCGGAACGGTTCATCGGCATTCATTTTATGAATCCGGTGCCCCTGATGGAGCTGGTCGAGGTCATTCGTGGCATCGCCACCGATGACGCCACCTTCGAGGCCACCAAGCAATTCATCGCCAAGCTCGGCAAGCAGATCGCGGTGGCGGAGGATTTCCCCGCCTTCATCGTCAACCGCATCCTGCTGCCGATGATCAACGAGGCGATCTACACGCTCTATGAGGGCGTCGGTAACGTCGAGTCGATCGACACCGCAATGCGGCTTGGTGCCCACCACCCGATGGGCCCGCTCGAACTCGCCGACTTCATCGGTCTCGATACCTGCCTCTCGGTGATGCAGGTGCTGCACGAGGGCTTGGCTGATTCCAAATACCGGCCATGCCCGCTCTTGGTAAAATACGTCGAAGCCGGCTGGCTCGGCCGCAAGACCCAGCGCGGCTTCTACGATTATCGCGGCGACAAGCCGGTCCCCACCAGGTAATCAGGTATCAGATACCAGGAATCAGGTCAGGCATCAGCAAACGGTGCTGACGCCTGATTTCCTGATTTACTGATCCCGGTTCACGCTGCCGCCGCCATTTGCGGCGCGGTCTCACGCCAGCACGGCAGCGCCGAGACGCGTTCGAACCAGCCGCGGATATGCGAATAAGTCGCGAGCGGCAATTCGGCTTCTTTGGCGTAGAACAACGGAGAAGCAACGGCGAAGTCCGCGATCGTGAGCGCATCGCCGACCAGATATTTTTGCCTGGTCAGATGCGCGTCGAGCATCTTTGCCTCTTTTTCGTAAGCCGCGACGCCTTTGGCGATAACGGCCTGGTCGGGCGTCCCGAGATTGAGAAATTTCTTGACCAGCCGCTCGAACAGCACCGGAGACCAAACGTCGCGATTCCAATGCGCCAGGTTCCAGCTCTGCCAGCGCGTGATGTCGGCACGGGTGCGCGCGTCGTTCGGCCATGCCGCATTTGGCTTTTTGCCGGCGACGTATTGCATGATCGCCATCGTCTCCCACAGCTTGAAGTCGCCATCGACCAAAGCCGGCGTGCGGGCGGTCGGGTTGATGGCGATAAAAGCCGGCGTCTGCGCACCGCCTTTAGTGAGATCGACAAACTCGAATTCGAGCGGCACGCCGAGGTAACTAGCGAGCGCGCGAACCTGCCAGGTGTTTGGCGAGGGCGGGAAGCCGTAGAGTTTCATGACCAACTCCTTTTTGGATGACAGATGACTAGTCACAGCATGAGGCGGATTTTGGCTCCTGGTATGACGCTTTTGCATCGACTACCGCACCGTCATAACGATCATGGTGGCGAACCCAGGCCATCGACCAGGCCAGCGCGTCTTCGTCGCGGCCTTTCGGTGCGAGATCGAGGAAATGATAGGTGCCGATAAGGATGTCGAGGCCGCGGCCATAGGTCGAATAGGTGTGAAAGATTTCGCCGGCGGCGTTCTTGTAGAACACGCTGGCGCCCGGCCGCTCCTCGCTCGGGAAACTCTCAATGAATTCGTAGTTGTAGAAGACCTTGCCTCCGGTCTTCTCCTGCGCTGTGAACGACACCTGATAATCAGGATTAAAATCGCTGCCGAACGACGACACCCACTTGAAGCGCCAGCCCATGCGGCGCTTGAAAGCTTCAATCTCCGACAGTGGCGCCCGCGACACGACCACGAAGGAGACATCGCGTTGCGCCAGATGGACCACCGCTCCGTCGAAATGATCCGCCAGGTACGAACAGCTCGGGCAGCCGGCTTCCCAGCCTGGACCGAGCATGAAGTGATAGATGATCAGCTGGCTTTTGCCGCCGAACAGATCGGCGAGGGATTGTTTGCCGGCCGGGGTATCGAAGACATAGTTCTTCTCCACTTTTTCCCAAGGTAATTCGCGGCGTTTGCGGGCGAGCGCATCGCGCGCGCGGGTGAATGCCTTTTCCTCGGCGAGATGAGCCTTGCGAGCGGCGGTCCATTCGTCGTGGGAAACGACGTTATGCGGTTCCATCTGCGCCTCCTCTCGATTTGTGGCCGGTGACTTCAAGGCGGACTCAATCGGCCGGCGTCATCCAGCCGATCCCGGCGCCGCCGGGCTCTTGCAGGATGACGATTCGGCCGACATTCGGCACGTCAAAGGCGGGCTTCATGATCTTGGCGCCGCCGGCGACGGCCTTCTTGACGCGAGCGTCGACATCGTCCACGGCGATGTAAGGCATCCAGCCCTCGGGCACGCCGGCATAATCCGGACCGCTGATGTCGAAAATGCCGCCGACTGGTTCGTCACCCATTTTCGCGAGCCAATAGGTGCCGCCGCCCGGCATCGGCATGGCGTCAAAACTCCAACCCAGAGCGTCGGCATAGAATTTCTTCGCTTTCGCGACGTCGTGCGCCATCAGCTCGTTCCAGTAAAATTTTCCGTGCGAATCCGTCATCGTGAACTCCCTGCTGTTGTCCCGGTCGATGTGCCGGGACACATGGATCGGTCGCGCAACTTAATCTGGGCTCATGACAAGGCCGCAAATATGGCCGCGACCAATCACACCCGCAGCTATGTGACCAATTTCTCAAGCTTGTCGAGTGCGCGGGTCCAGCCGCCCTGGTGACGATCCCGTGCTTCTTCGTCGAAGAATTGCTCATGGGTGAGCGTAAGGAGCGAGCCATCGCCGTCCGGCTTGATCTCGACCGTGACCAGCGATTCGCGCTCCGGCGTGGATTTCCAAGCCCAGGTGAACACGAGCTTCTGGTTTGGCACGAATTCGCGATAGACGCCGCTGACGTCGTGCTGTTCGCCGTCCGGGCTTTGCATCAGCCAGCGATAACGCCCGCCGACGCGCGGATCGCACTCGACCTGGAGCACTTTGACTTCGCCGGGACCCATCCAGCCTTTCACTTTTTCCGGATCGGTCCACGCCGCGAAGACCTTGGCCGGCGGCGCTTTGAGCCGCCGCTTGAGCGTGAGGCTCGGTTTGGTGGCGGTTTGGGTTGCCATGACTCTTCCTCCAAAAATGCGGCGAGACTGGAAAGCCGCTCGGACCAGAATTTTTCGTATCGATTGAGCCACTCGAACGCGTCGCGCATCGGCTCGGCGTCGAGCCGGCAGGCGACGGTGCGTCCGGCCTTGGTGCGCTTTACGAGGCCGGCATCGGACAGCACATCGAGATGCTTCATCACCGCCGGTAACGACATCGCAAACGGCGCGGCGAGTTCGGACACCGACAGCCCGGGCTGTTGCGCGAGCCGCTTCACCAGCGCGCGGCGCGTTGCGTCCGACAGCGCGGCAAAGGTGCGATCGAGCGGCGCGGTTGAAAACTTTACCATGTGGTTAAGTATAGTGAAAGCGGCGGTCGAGTCAACTATGGCGGCAGGCGCCGTTTGCCGCCGTGTTACAATATCGAGGTCAAAACCTCCTTCCGCGTTTCACAATCCTTTTTGCTTATCGGGAGCCCACGCATGAGCCGTATCGCCACAATGGTGCTAGCTGTATTGCTTTCGAACGTCGCGCACGCGGCCGAGTACATGGAGAAGACGCCGTTCCAGTTGTCGCGCGCGTTTTCGCCGGGCGTGGTGACGTCCGGCGGAATGATCGTTTGGATCGCCGGACAGACCGCCACCCAGGACGTCCAAGGCAACAACATCGCCAACAATTTCGAAGCGCAGGTAAAGCAAGTGTTTTCTCAAATCGACGGCATTATGAAGCGCGTCGGCGGGAGCCTGGACAACATCGTGACCATGACGGTGTTCATCAAGGAATCCCGTTATGGCGATAGATTCGTGGAAATGCGCAAGGACTTCTTCATCCACGGAAACTATCCGGGCAGCGCTCTCATCACGGTGACGAATTTCGCTCGGCCGGGGATCGAGATTGAGATTCAAGCCGTCGGCGTTGTTGGCGACAGCTGCTCGAACGACAATCCCTGCTCGGCTGAAGCAAAGGCAAAGAAAGCTCAGAATAAATGATTCACACTTCGGCAAGTTGATCCAATGACGAAGCGATAGGGAGGCCCAATCGCTCGCGGGCGGGCGGTCCGCTCAAGCCGATAATGATTACCGCTGCGGTTGCCGCATGGCCGCACTGACGAGCCTCACGCCGTCGTCGCTCGCCCATTCGGCTGGGCCGGCCATCGTGCCGATCTCGCAGCCCGACGGATCGACGATCACCGTGGTCGGCATGCCGAAGGCCTTGCCTGCGGTTTTGAGCTCCTCGAACACCCGCGCGCTCGGATCGGAATAATAGGCAAGGTGCGCGATCGCGACGTCTTTGAGGAAAGTGAGCGGTTTTTGCGGGTCGCGGGTGTCGATGTTGACCGCGACCACTTCGAAATCGGCCCCGCCGAGGAGCGCCTGCAAGGCGTCTAGCGCCGGCATTTCGCGGCGGCACGGCACGCACCAGGTCGCCCAAAGGTTGAGAAGAACGGTGCGGCCGCGCCAATCGGCGAGCCTCAGATCGCGGCCCTTCGCGTCCTTGAACGCAAGATCGGGCACGCGGAACGGGGTCTGCGCCGGCGCCAGCGCAGCGACCTCGCCACGTATCAGCGGCGCAATCCGCTCGGCGGTATTAACCGCGCCGCCACAGGCGGCCTCAGCCGGATTGCTTGGCCGACGGGCAATCCCGTATATCCCCGCCAAGACAATCAGAATGACGAGCGCCGCGGCGGCCGAAACCAGGCGCCAGCGGCCGATTTTCTGCAGTAACGGCACGGACGACTCGGTTGCGGCCGTGGTATTAGGCTTTGGCGCGGGCTTCATGAGAATTTCATTATGAGCAACACAATGTGGGGCGGACGTTTTGGTTCGGGCCCAGATCCGATCATGGGGGACATCAACGCTTCCATCGATTTCGACCGCCAGCTTTATCGGCAAGACATCGCCGCCAGCAAGGCGCATGCGGCGATGCTTGCCAAAAAGGGCATCATCGCGGCGCAGGATGCAAAGCGGATCGCTCACGGTCTAGACACGATCCTGTCAGAAATCGAGGCGGGCAATTTCGTCTTCAAACGCGCGCTCGAGGACATTCACATGAATGTCGAGGGCCGGCTGGCCGAGCTGATCGGGCCGGCGGCGGGGCGGCTGCACACCGCGCGCTCGCGCAACGATCAGGTCGCGACCGATTTCCGACTGTGGCTGCGCGACGCGGTCGATGAGATCGACGGCGCGCTCGCCGCCTATCAGCGCGCGCTCGCACGCAAGGCGCTCGATCACGCCGCGACAGTGATGCCGGGCTTGACCCATTTGCAGCCGGCGCAGCCGGTGACGTTCGGGCATCACCTCCTCGCCTATGTGGAAATGGCGGCGCGCGATCGCGGCCGCTTTGCCGATGCGCGGGCGCGGCTTAATGAGTGTCCGCTTGGCTCCGGCGCGCTCGCCGGCACGTCGTTTCCGATCGATCGCGCCATGACCGCGAAGGCGCTCGGTTTCGCGCGGCCGACCGCGAACTCGCTCGATGCCGTTGCCGACCGCGATTTCGTGCTGGAGACGCTGTCGACTTGCGCGATCACGGCGCTGCATCTGTCGCGGCTGGCCGAAGAGATCGTGATCTGGTCGTCGCCGCTGACGGGCCTCGTTCGCCTGTCCGATAAGTTCACCACCGGCTCGTCGATGATGCCGCAGAAGCGCAATCCGGACGCGGCTGAACTCGTACGCGGCAAGACCGGACGAATCGTCGGTGCGCTGGTCGGGCTTATGATGGTGATCAAGGCGCTACCGCTCGCTTATCAAAAGGATCTGCAGGAGGACAAAGAAGGGGCGATTGACGCGGTCGGCGCGCTCGCGCTGTCACTCACCGCGATGACCGGCATGGTGCGGGACATGCAGCCGGACAGAGCGCGGATGGCGGCCGCGGCGGCGGACGGCTATTCGACCGCGACCGATCTCGCCGATTGGCTGGTGCGCGCGCTCAAGCTGCCGTTCCGCGAGGCGCATCACATCACCGGCCGCATCGTGGCTGCGGCAGCCGAAAAGGGCGTTGCCCTCGACAAGCTGCCGCTGAAAGCAATGCAGGCGATCGAGCCGCGGATCACCAAATCCGTGTTTGATGTCCTTTCCGTCGCCAATTCGGTCAAGAGCCGGGCCGTCTATGGCGGCACGGCGCCGAAAAATGTGCGCAAGGAAGCCCAGCGCTGGCTCAAGCGGCTTGGCAAGAAATCGCAATACGGCGGCAAGGTTTGATCCGACACAATGTCGCCGCGCTGGAGCGATGTGATAGCCTCGGTTGGGAAAGGTTTGGGGGGTCGTTTGAGCTATCGCGCAACGGGAATGAGCGGAATCGCGCCGGTTTTTGCGATCGGCGCGCTGATCGCGTGCGCGTTGGCGCTGTCGGCTTGCGGCCGGGCCGGACCGCTTGAGCCCCCTCCCGGGCCGGCCGGTGTTCCGGCATCGAGGACACAACTGACGCAGCCCGACGGCTCGCCGGCGCCAGGCTCGACCCAGGATACCGCCGCCAAAAGCGGGTTCGACGCCCAGGGCAATCCGGTCGCCACGCCCAGTCAGAAGCGCACCTTCATCCTCGATCCGCTGCTGCGATAGCGGCCTCAATACGTCATCCTGAGGTGCCCGCGCGCAGCGCGGGCCTCGAAGGATGCCGCCGAAGCGCTCGGGCGGGCACCCCTCGAGGCTCGCTCCGCTCGCACCTGAGGGTGACGGTAAACACTGGCGAGCATGGTCAAGTTTTCCAACTCATGCTCTAAACACATCCCATGCATCATTTCGCTTATCGCGACCGCGTGCTCTATGCCGAAGCGGTCAATCTTGCCGAGCTTGCCGACGTCGTCGGCACGCCGTTCTATTGCTATTCGAGCGCCACCATCGAGCGGCAGTACAATGTCTTCGCCGCCGCCTTCGCCGGTGTCGATGCGCTTGTTTGTTACGCGCTGAAGGCGAATTCCAACCAGGCGGTCGTCACCACGCTCGCTCGGCTCGGCGCCGGGGCCGATGTCGTGTCCGAAGGTGAACTTGTTCGCGCGCGCGCCGCCGGCATTCTGCCGCAATGGATCGTGTTCTCGGGCGTCGGCAAGACTGCCCGTGAACTCAACCTGGCGGTCGAGCACGGCATCCTCAGCGTCAATGTCGAATCTGAATCCGAGCTTGAGCTTCTGTCCTCGATCGCCATCGCCAAAGGCCGTACCGCCGACATTTCGATCCGCGTCAATCCGGATGTCGATCCGAAGACGCATGCCAAGATCGCGACCGGCAAAGCTGAGAACAAATTCGGCATTCCGATCAGCCGCGGCCGCGAAGTCTATGCGCGCGCCGCCAAGCTCAAAGGCGTGCGGGCCATCGGCGTTGACATGCATATCGGCAGCCAGATCATCGACCTGCAGCCGTTCCGCGACGCGTTTGCGCTGCTTGCGGAATTTGTCGGCGTGCTACGGGCCGATGGTCATGCCATCTCGCACGTCGATGTCGGCGGCGGACTTGGGGTGCCGTATCGGGAAGACAATGAGCCGCCGCCCGATCCCAACGCCTATGCCGCGATCGTCAAGGGCGCGACGCAAAATCTCGGTTGCCGCCTGATCCTCGAACCGGGCCGGCTCATCGTCGGCAATGCCGGCGTCCTGGTGACGCGGGTGCTGCATGTGAAGCACGGCGACGCCAAGAACTTCGTCGTCGTCGATGCCGGCATGAACGACCTGATTCGGCCGACCCTTTACGACGCGCATCACGACATCCATCCGGTGCGCGAGCCGTCGGCTGGCCGACGGCGAATCGTTGCCGACGTTGTCGGTCCGGTTTGCGAATCAGGCGACTATTTCGCGCTCCAGCGCGAACTCGCCGCGCCGGAAGCGGGCGACTATCTGGCGCTGATGACCGCCGGCGCCTATGGCGCGACCCAGTCTGGCACCTATAACAGCCGAGTGCTCATCCCCGAAGTCCTTGTTCGCAAAGACGAATGGGCGATGGTCCGGCCGCGCCAGGGGATCGAAGATTTGATTGCGCTCGACCGGCTGCCGCCTTGGTTATGAACGGCGGCTGCGACCTTCGGCTGTGATTTGGTTATGGCTGGCCTGCGACTTTGAACCGATACCAGCTCCGATCTCGCTTGCCGGGCGTTGTTTAACGGCGGACGGCGCCTAACCGGGCCAACGCAGAGGCAAAAGCCAAGGCAAAGTCGCGCCAAAGCCAAGCCGAATCCAAGGAAAAGGCCCGCCGCTGGCGCGCGCTAAAGTGTCATCGCGCGGCCCTCATGCTACCCTGTTGTCGCGCGATGTTCGGCCGGAGAAATTTGTGACGGAACAGCCCGTGGCCCAACCTGCCGAGGCAAAGCCGGGTGGACTGCCGTCGCGGCTTGCAGTCGCTGCGCGCCGCGCGCGTTACGCCATTCTCTGGGAGCGGGTGTGGCCGCCCTTGGCGGCGCTCGCCACCGCGGCGGGATTGTTCCTGGCATTGTCGTGGCTCGGGCTTTGGCTGTGGCTGCCGCCGCTTGGCCGTGCCGCCGGTCTTGTTTTGTTTGGCGCGCTCGCGCTGTGGGCGGCGTTTCCGTTTTTGGGTTTGCGCTTGCCGGGCTTTGCCGACGCTCTGCACCGGCTCGACCGCGTCAGCGGGCTGCGGCATCGGCCGGCGACGACACTCGCGGATCGGCTCGCGGTCAATGCGCAGGACCCCTATGCGCTAGCGCTGTGGAATGCGCATGTCGCGCGTTCGCTGCAAAACGCCAAGGCGCTGCGCGCCGGCGCGCCGGCGCCGCGCGTGGCCGGACGCGATCCTTACGCCTTGCGCGGATTAGTCCTCATCGCCGTGATCGCGACCTTTATGGCGGCAGGCGGCGAACGCTGGCACCGCGTCGCGGCGGCATTCGATTGGCGCGGCGTCGTCATGCCGGCGAATTTCCGCGTCGACGCCTGGGTGGCGCCGCCGGCCTATACGGCGCGGCCGCCGATCATCCTGCCCGGCATCCATCCTGGCGAGACCAGCGCCGCCGTGGCGCCGAGCGACGGGCCGATCAGCGTGCCGGTTAACTCGACGCTCGTGGTGCGCGCGACCGGCAAGCTCAAGCTCGAACTATCCACCACCGGCGGCCTCGTCCCCGCCAAGGAAGAGGGCCGGCCGCCGGCCGGCGCCGAAGAGCATCGCTTCAGCGTTACTGCCACCGGCGCGGCGACGCTGCGCGCGGCCGGCGAGAATCTAACCTGGCCGTTGAATGCCGTTCCCGATAAGCCGCCGACCATCGCGCTGATCAAAGATCCCGAGCAGCAAACCCGCGGCGCACTGTTGTTGTCGTACCGTCTGGAAGACGATTACGGAGTGGCCGAGGCGCAGGCGACCTTCGCCCGCAACGACGATCCCGGCGCGGGCGGCCATGCTGCGCGTCCGCTGTTTGGTCCGCCCGACTTCGCGCTGGTGCTGCCGCAAGCGCGCACCAGGAACGGCACCGGCCAGACCATCAAGGATCTCACCGATCATCCCTGGGCTGGCGCCGAAGTCACCCTGACGCTCGTCGCCCGCGACGATGCCGGCAACGAGGGTCGCAGCGAGCCCTTCGCCTTTCGCCTGCCGGAGCGGATTTTCACCAAGCCGCTGGCGCGCGCCCTGATTGAGCAGCG
>DATAYT010000113.1:0-7483 GCA_036272395.1 Xanthobacteraceae bacterium | reverse complement strand
GCGCGGCGTGAGATTGTCCGGCGGCCAGCGCCAGCGCATCGCCATCGCCCGGGCTTTTTTGAAGGACTCCCCGCTCATCCTCCTCGATGAAGCCACCTCGGCGCTCGACACCGAATCCGAAGAGGCGATCCGCGAGGCGCTGGGCCATCTGATGAACCGGCGCACCGTGATCGCGATTGCGCATCGGTTGTCCACGGTGCGCAATTTCGACCGCATCGTGGTGCTGCAGACCGGCCGCGTCGTTCAGGACGGCCCGCCCGACGTTCTCATGCGCCGCGAGGGACTCTATCGCCAGCTGGTGCAGCGCGAAATGAATCGGCTGGCGCAGCAGGCCGCCTGACCGCGATCCGCCCGGCAAACAGGCCAACCCAAACTAAAGACGTTGTCCCTCGGGACTGCGGACCGTGGACTACGGGACGCAGGCCTTTACCATGCGTGCGGTCAGCGTTACGGCCGTCTAATATGGCGAGCCTTCAGCGCGCTGGGAAACACAGCGATGGACCAAGTCACGAACCAGCCGCCGCCGCTCGAACCTTACAATCTGTTGCAAACCGATCGCGTGCTTGGTGCGGCGCTCATGCGCGAGAAAGCCGGCTGGGCGGTCGGCGAACTCACCGCCCTCGGCAAGACGCTGGGCGCGCCGGAAACCATAAAGCTCGGCTTCGCCGCGAACGTCTATCCGCCGGTGCTGCGCGCCTTCGACCGCTACGGTCATCGCATCGACGAAGTCGAATTCCATCCGGCCTGGCATGCGCTGCTTTCGCTCGCCGTCGAAGCCGGGCTGCATGCATCTCCGTGGGCTAATCCGCGGCCGGGCGCGCATGTCGCCCGCGCCGCCGGCACTTTCATGCTGACGCAGATCGAAAGCGGCGTGTATTGCCCGATCGCGATGACCTATGACGCGGTGCCGGCGCTGCGTCACGCGCCGGCCGCCGCGGCGGAATGGCTGCCGCGCATGTTTACGCGCCAATACGATCCGCGCTTTGGCCCGGCCTCGCAAAAGACCGGCGTGTTGCTCGGCATGGCGATGACGGAAAATCAGGGCGGGTCGGATCTGCGCACCAACACGACGCAGGCGGAATTCCGCGGCAGCGACGGGCCGCGCCGGCTGTTTCGGCTGACCGGGCAGAAATGGTTCATGTCGGCGCCGATGTGCGATGCTTTTCTGGTGCTGGCGCAATCAAAAGGCGGGTTGAGCTGCTTTCTAGTGCCGCGCTGGACGCCCGACGGCGAGCGTAACGCGATTCACTTGTTGCGGCTCAAAGACAAGCTCGGCAATCGCTCCAATGCCTCAAGCGAAGTTGAGTTCGCGGGCGCCGAGGGCGAGCTGATCGGGGAAGAAGGCCGCGGCATTCCGACCATTATCGAAATGAGTAACTATGCGCGGCTCGATTGCGCGATCGCGTCGGCCGGCCTGATCCGCCAGGCCGTGGCGCAGGCGACCCATCATGCCGCGCATCGGGCCGCGTTTGCAAAGAAGCTGATCGACCAGCCCCTGATGACGAATGTGCTCGCAGATATCGCCGTGGAATCGGAAGCCGCGACGGTGCTGATGATGCGGCTGGCGCGCGCCTATGACGAAAGCGACCAGCCGGCATTGATCTGGCGGCGGGTGATGACGCCGGCGGTGAAATTCTGGATCTGCAAGCGCGCGCCGCTCGCGGCGGCCGAAGCCATGGAAGTGCTCGGCGGCAGCGGCTATGTCGAAGAATGCGTGATGCCGCGCCTCTATCGCGAAGTGCCGGTGAACTCGATCTGGGAAGGCGCCGGCAACATCATGTGCCTCGACGTATTGCGCGCATTGGAACGCATGCCGGACGCGGCCGAGCTGCTGCTGCGCGAGGTCGCGGAGAGCGCCCAGGCCGACAAGCGATTGCGGATCACCGCCGATCGGCTTAAGCGCAAGCTCTCCCAACGCGATTGGAAGGACGAATCGCAGGCGCGGACGGTCGTGCGCGATCTCGTTCTGACCATGCAGGCCGCGCTTCTCCTCCGCCATGCACCGGCGCCGGTCGCCGAGGCATTTTGCGCATCGCGATTAGGCGAGGAGCCCGGCGGCGCACTCGGCCTGCTGCCGCCCGGCATCGATTGTCGCGCCATTGTCGAGCGCGCCGCACCGCGGCTCAGTTGAAGGCACCGAAGGTGATCGAATTGCTCCGATGGGCGATCACTTTCGCGCTGCTCGGCATTATCAGCGGCGCAATATCGACAGTCGGCATAATTCCCTTTGCCCCGCCAAACGATTTCGACCTGCTCGCGATGTTTGTGCTGCCGGGATTCGTTTTCGGAGTGGCGATCGGTCTCGCCTTGGCCTACTTCCGCCGGCTATCGCCCAAGCGCGTTCCCGTGTGGGTCGTCTTCGCCGCGCTCGGTCATTTCGCCGCCGCCCTATGCGTCACCGGGATGACTGGCGTTTGCAGGCCGCCCTGCCGCTAAAAGAACAGTCGGCGATAATGATTGCGTCGGCCTTTGGCGGAGCAGTCGGTGGCGGCATGCTCGCCGCCGCGAATCGATTCCTCGTCGCGGGCGCACGCTGGATCGCACCGACGATTTTCGGAGCGGTACTGGGACCACGACGCGGGACCAGTTCTGGGTAGGCCGCTTTTTTACATGATCTGGCAAGGAGGCTACGCCGCAGCACTCGCGGTGGCGTTTCCGACATCTCAGCGCGCGTACCAAGCCAAAAAACGATAAGATTGCAGATGGCGCTGCTACGCTAATGCCGCGCGGCGGAGCCGGTGGCGTCTTCTTGGCGGAATTCGGCGTCGTATTCCATAATGTCGCGCATCAATTGCTCGATCATTTGCTGCCGGGTCGTTTCGTTTTGCGTCGAGGTCAGTTCGGCCACCGTTTTGGCGACCGCGGTGAGCACTTCATCGGTGTCGACGGTATCCGGCTCGCCCCCGGCCGCGGGATATTCGGCAAAAAAGTCGTCGATCAGCTCGACCATCATGCAATGCAGGCAGGGCCGCTCGTCCGCTTGGTCTTCCGACTTGGCTTCTGGCATAAACAGTATCCTTTCGCCCCGAATGTAGGTGAGACCCAGCCGATTGCCATGCTGGCCGGGCCGCAACCTGCGCGGTACTAGGGAGCATCGTATCACGGCGAGTGCCACGCCAGGAGCAAACTTCCGCACGGGTCATTCACGAAAGGCCAAAAATGCGACTCGGGAATTTGCTTGGAAATTTACTTGGGAGTTTGGGTTTCCCCGCGGCGGGAAAACAGGAAAGATTGATCGAGCAATCATAGTGCTTGGACTCTTTGCGGCTGAAAATTTTGAACGCGATCAGAATCGCGCCGCGCGTCATGTTGTTCTCGCTAACACGCACGCTTGCGTCAGCCTCTTCGCGCGGCCGCCGAGCGTCGAGCTATCGTCGCTTCCTCAGTGACACGGATTGACTGAAACCGAATCCGCCACCGCCGCAAAAACAAAAGAGCCCCTCGCAAGGGGCCCTTTTGAATTTGGTTGCGGGGGCCCGAAACCACCGAGAGTTTCCAATCTGCGTCCCAGTTTAAGCAGGGTGTGAAGGACGCATGGCGATCAACCCCGCGAGCTTCAATTGAATACCCGCTTTGAGCAAAAGCAGACATTGCACCGGTCAAATGCGATGTCCGCTTTACCCCCAAAAGCGGACATTTCTCGGTGCTGTCTCGATGTCCGCTTTGTGCCAGAAGCAGACATTCTGCGCCGCAGCAAACAATGCCGCTATTCGAGCACTTCGTCGGCGAGGGCAAGATTAATGTCGGCGACACGTCGATGTGGTCATTAGCGGACATGGAAACGCTTTCGCGCGGATGTCCGCTTACCTTCCGACCTCCTCGGAAATGTCACGGTTGGTGTAGTCCGGTAGCAGAGCAGTTGCGATGATGCTCACGATGGCGCAGAAGAGAATGTATACCGCGATCACGTAGCCCGATCCGAACGCTGCGAGCAGCGCCGTCGCGATCAGCGGCGCGGGCCCGCCGGAGATGACGGAGGAAAGCTGATAGCCGACCGAGGCACCGCTATAGCGCAAACGGGGGGTGAAGCATTCCGCGATCAGCGCCGCCTGAGGACCGTACATCAGGTCGTTCGTGACGAACGACAGCACGATGCCGAGAAAGATCCAAGCGGGCACGGTCGTATTCAATAAAGCGAAGTAGATGAAGCCGAATATCCCGGTCGCAACCGAGCCGATGATATACATGCGCCGACGTCCGATGCGATCCGACAAATGCCCGGCGAGTGGGATCGTGACGAACGAGGTGATCCCCGCCATGCTGAGTGACGTGAGCAGGAAATCGCGCGGGATATGGAGGATCTGGGTACCGTAGACGAAGACGACGCCTGCTCGCCCATCCGCGCCAGGGCGGTCAGGATGATCGATCTTGGCTGCCGCTTGATCACTTCGACAACTGGTACCCGTTCGGTCCGGTTTTCGACAAGTAGCCGCTGGAAGACGGGGGTCTCGAGAATCCCGAGCCGGATATAGAGCCCCACGCCGACCATAATGATGCTGAGCATGAACGGAATACGCCAGCCCCAGATCAGGAAGTGGTCGCCGGAGATCCAGCTGAACACCAGCACCGCGATGTTCGCAAGCATCGCCCCAGCCGGACCGCCGATCTGCGACCACGACGTGATGAAACCGCGATGGGCATTCGACCGCGCCCATTCCATCGACAACAGTGCCGAGCCGCCCCATTCGCCCCCGACACCCACTCCCTGGATGAAGCGTATGACCGTCAGGATGACGGCGCCCCAGACGCCGGCATGTTGGTAGGTCGGGACGAAGCCGACCGCAAAGGTCGCGAGGCCGGTCAGCAGAAGGGTTGCGATCAACGCTCCCTTGCGGCCGATGCGATCGCCGTAGTGGCCGAAGATCGCCGCTCCGATTGGGCGGGCGATGAAGCCGACGCTGTAGACGGCGAATGCTTGCAGCACGCCGACCAGGGGATCGGATTCCGGAAAGAAGAGCTTACCGAAGACGAGGCCGGTCACTGTGCCGTAAAGGAGGAAATCGTACCATTCGATGGTCGTGCCCACCGTACTCGCGATGACGGCGCGACGTAGCTGCTCGCTGTGATCGGTCTCGGATAAAGGAGGGGATGTGATGCCGATCATCGTCATGGGGTCGTCCCTGGCCGCGTCTGGCGCGCTCACACCACGCTTTTTGATCGTCGTCGCATAAACCTCGATCAGTTAGCCGAAAGCAACAAACGTGCAGGGCCGACGATCCCAGGTGCGCCAAACAAGCATGGCCGCGGATCATATTGTGGGAGGCGGACCGGCGAGAGCTTCTGATGCGCCAGCAACACTGTCTGTATGTCTAACCTGCCGTGTCACGTCGACCGTTTCAGCGGGCCTTGCTGGATATTCGGGCGATCAAGTCATCAACTCTCGAAAGGAATAGCTTCAGGATCGGCGACGTATTCGCCTTGTTGTAGCCGACAACCAGGTCGATCGTTGGGGCATCTGCTCGGATCGGACGGCTGGTCACAGACCAAGGAAGAAAATTCTTTGCGTAGGCAGGCAGCAGCGCTACAGCGCGCGTCGACGCGATCATGGACACCGCATGGGCAAGATTGTCCACTTCGTGATCCGGATTGATATTAAGGCCGGATCGCTTCAGGTAATCATCGATCACAACGCGCAGGGTGGGGGCCGTATTCGACGGTATGATGAATGTTTCGCCCACGATCTCTCGTAGTTCAACGGCCTTGTGCGAGGCGAGGCGGTGGTCGCTCGGGAACACGACGATGAGCGGCTCCGTAATCACACGCCTGTAAACCAGATCGCCCGCGTGCTCTTCCGGCCGCATGAACGCAGCGTCGAGCCTGCCTCTCGTCAAGGCGTCAGCGAGGTCTGGGGAATACTGGCTCGAGACCGTGACCTCTATATTGGGCAGTTCGTCGTGAAGGATGCGCATCGCTTCAGGCAGCCAATCAATTTCTGTCCCTGTCAGAAACCCTAGAACGAAGGTCGCCTTGGCGGGCTGAGCCGCTCGCCGCGCCGCCTGCGCGGCCGCCTCCGCCTGAGTAAGCGCCAGCAGCGCATGGTCGAGGAAGGCCCGACCAGCGGCGGTCAATTCGACACCGTGCACTCTGCGGTTCATCAGCGGAACGCCGACCTCATATTCGAGATCGCGGATTTGGCGACTGAGCGAAGGCTGCGCGGTGTGCAGTCTCTTTTCGGCGGCGACGGTCAGACTTCCTGCCTCCGCGACCGCGACAAAATAGCGAAGGTGGCGAAGCTCCATAGCGACCTTCCATATCTGCGAGGCATGCCGCTCAGCTTACAAAGTCTTTTTCGAGGACGCTAGGAGCGCCTACGTTAGCTAGAACACTGCAGCGCGCATGAGACAAGCTAAGGTCTCTTAACCGCTGCCAGAGCTCCGCTAAGCCATACTCTACCGGTAGGGCGGAGCAAATCGCGAGGAGTTCATGAGCAACCCAGTAGTCTTGATCACCGGCGGACTCTCCGGCATCGGGCGAGCCGCCGCCGTTGCCTTCGCCAAGAAGGGCGCGAAGGTGGTCGTTGCCGGTCGTCGTGATGACGCCGGCAAAGCGCTTGTTAAGGAGCTACGCTCTCTCGGTTCCGAGGCCGAGTTCATCAACGCCGATGTCCGCAAGGAAGAAGACGTCCGCGCTCTGGTCGACAAGACCGTCGCACGGTTTGGCCGTCTCGATGTCGCGGTGAACAATGCTGGTACCGAAGGTAAGGCCGGCCGGATCACGGAGCAGACCGCGGAAAGCTATGCCGCAACATTCGACACCAACGTTCTCGGCGTAGTCCTGAGCATGAAGCACGAAGTGCGCGCCATGCAGGCCCAGGGGAGCGGTAACATAATCAATGTCTCCTCGACCTACGGACATGAAGGCGCGGCCGGAGCCTCGATCTACGTCGGCGCTAAACACGCCGTCGAAGGCATCACCAAGTCGGTGGCGCTCGAACTCGCCAAGTCGGGAATTCGCGTGAACGCCGTCGCGCCTGGCCCCACGGACACTGGAATGTTGACCCGCTTCACGGGCACGCCAGAGAAAAAGGCGGCTCTCGTCACGACTGTTCCGATGGGCCGGCTCGGTCTTCCGGATGAGCTTGCCAATGCGATTGTCTTCGTCGCGTCGGACGAAGCTTCATTCATCACCGGCCACGTCCTCAACGTCGATGGCGGCAAAACCCACTAGCTAATCCTGTCCGAGCGAGGGAGCAAATCCTTCGCGTTCGGCCGACTGAGGCACACTTCCCGCGGCTTCCGCTGCGTCCGGACGCCGCCCGCTTTCGACCGCTTCGCATGTTGGCTTCAGCGCTACCGTCAAAGAGAATCTTAATGACCCAGCATAGCCACCAGACCGCACCGACGCAGTTCGCCGAGGCCGACGGTATCCGCTTCGCCTATCGCCGCTTTGGCAAGCCGAACGGCGTGCCGCTCGTCTTCAATCAGCACTTCACCGGCACCATGGACCATTGGGATCCAGCGGAAACTGATGGGCTCGCGCAGGA
>DATAYT010000112.1:0-10852 GCA_036272395.1 Xanthobacteraceae bacterium | reverse complement strand
CATTAAGGTCATCATGACCGATGGCACCGAGTTCACCACGCGCTCGACCTGGGGCAAGTCCGGCGACACGCTGCATCTCGACATCGATCCGAAGTCGCATCCGGCCTGGACCGGCGGCCAGCAGCATCTGGTCGATCGCGGCGGGCGGCTGTCGCGCTTCCAGAAGAAGTTCTCGGGCTTCTTGAAGAAATAGGCGGCGCGCGTCTTACGTGCCGGAGCGCCGCGCGTCGGATTCGAACGCGGCTTTCAACAGCCCTAACTGACGCCCAACTGGATTGTCGGTCGGAATGCTCGGCGCCGCGGCGGCGTGCATCGTCGCATCGAGCCGGCGGACCTCGACCTGCAGCTTGGCCGAGCGCGCGATCAATTCCTGCAATTTGGCCGGCAACAGCCCGAGCGATTTGGCGTCCCCCGGCGCGCAGGCGGCAAGACTCACTTTGCTCTTTTCCTTACTCGCCTGCGCCAGCGTGATCTCGCGCTCCTTGACCGCGCGGTGCAGGAGCAGCCACGAAGCCAGATGCATCAGCCGGTTGGTCAGGCGCAGGCTCTCGGTGGCGTAAACCAATCCGGCACTGCGTTCGAGCTTCTTGGATTCCAGCCGTCCCGAGCCGTCGAGATAGCTCGCGGTCTCGTCGACCAATGCCATGCCATCCCGAAACAGCGCGGCAAAATGCTGGGAACTCGCCAGCCGCTCGCTGAAGGAGACCGCGCCTTCTTCTACGCTACGCTTTTCGGACATTTACGCTTACGCTTCACACCCCGGATTAAGCATCGCGCGCCTAATGGACGCTGTCCAGCAGGCCGAAGCGGGAAGTTTCAGACATAGTTGCCGAAGCGGAGGCAATTGCGAGAAACGCCGCAAATTTGGCCCGGAGAATAAAAAGGAGCCGCCGTTGCCGGCGGCTCAAGGCGATAACAGGGAGGCGTCAAACAGAGTGGACAGGAGCCACTCGATGTCCAGAAGTTGGACGGATTCTGTAATGAACGAGAAAGCTTAACGAAAAGTTAATGAATCACAGAAACTTGGGGAATGTTTTTACAATTCGGCTTAAACCGGGGCCGCAGTCTTTTCCAAGGCTTTGAAAAGATTCACTTCTTGAAAAAAGTATCCGCGGCCGATTTGACCGCGCGCTTGCGCGCCATATCGGCTTCGAGCCGCGCGATCTCCTCTTTGAGGAGCGCAATGCGCTCGGTGAGCTCGGTAGCAGACAGGAGCGTGAGATCCTGGCCGATCTCATGAGCGATCTTCTTTTTCGGCCGGTCATCCTCGTCGACACCGGGCATGCGTCTTACTCCTGCACAGAGTGATTTTTAGCCGCCTCGATCCCGGTTGTCACATCGGCGACGGACAGATTAATTCGCTCTCCGATTGAAAGGGAGTGCTTATGCCAAACGGTGGTTTGCCAAAATCGATGACCTCTATTGCGATCCGCCAGCCGGGCGGACCCGACATGCTTGTGCCGCGAGTGCAGCCGGTGGCTGCGCCTGGCGAAGGCGAAATCCTGGTGAGAGTTGCCGCCGCGGGCGTGAACTGGCCGGACGTGATGCAGCGGCAAGGTCACTATCCACCGCCGAAAGGCGCGACCGAAATTCCCGGCCTGGAAATTGCCGGCGAAGTCGTACAAGTCGGCCCCGGCGTGACGCGCTGGAACAAGGGTGACAAAGTGATGGCGCTCGTGGTCGGCGGCGGTTACGCCGAATATTGCCTGGCTTTCGCCAGCCACGCGCTGCCGGTGCCGCCAAGTCTGTCGATGATCGAGGCGGCGGCAGTCCCGGAGACGTTCTTCACCGTCTGGCACAATGTGTTCTTCACCGTCTGGCACAATGGGTTCGAGCGCGGCAGGCTTGCCGCCGGCGAAACGCTGCTCGTGCACGGCGGCTCGTCGGGGATCGGCACCACGGCTATCCAGCTTGGCAAAGCGTTTGGTGCGCGCGTCATCGTGACCGCCGGCACGCCGGAAAAATGCGACGCCTGCCGCAGACTCGGCGCCGATCTCGCCATCAACTACAACACCGAAGATTTCGTCGCTTTGAGCAAGCAAGCGACTCAAGGTTCCGGCGTGAATCTGATCCTCGACATGGTCGGCGGCGATTATGTCGGCCGCAACTATGAAGCCGCCGCCGTCGAGGGCCGCATCGTGCAGATCGCGTTTCTGGCTTCGTCAAGGGTGACCGTCGATCTCATGCGGCTGATGTTCAAGCGCCTGACCCATACCGGCTCGACGCTGCGGGCGCGCGCGGTCGCGGATAAGGCCGCCATCGCCCAAGCGGTGGAAAAGAACGTGCTGCCGCTTCTGGCCTCCGGCCGCGTCAAGCCGCCGATCGATTCAACCTTTCCACTTGCGCAAGCGAGCGCCGCCCATGCCCGCATGGAAAGCGGTAAGCACATCGGCAAAATTGTGCTGACTCTTTGAAATCAAACCAGAATATTCTTGCCCGAAAAGCCCCAACCGCTACCAAGGCCAAACGATTGCATGGATAATCAGGTGAGGCCGGCTGCGCCTTCGGCCGCGCATATTGCGGTCAGCGGTCGTGAATTCGGCGCAAAGCGCAGGCGTTAGTGGTTCCGGGGAACTTGTATTGCGTGGCGTGAGGCGCCGCTTGTCGGCACGGAGGGGTTGTTTGGGTTTTTTGCGCGCCGCGAGGCTTGATGCCTGGCCGAGCCGCTGGTTCGGCCCGCTGCCTTCAGGTGCGATTGCCGCTGCCACGCTCGCGATCGCCCTATCTGTTCCGTCCGCCGGCCGCGCGGTTGAAGCGATCAATGTCCACAGCGATACGCAGGCAATCGATCTGACCGACGCGGTCGATTTTCAGCACACCGATGGCGACCGCATCCAGGTGTCCACCGCGCCAGGCGCCGACGGCATCATCCGCCGCATCGAGGTGCGGGCCCGTGCCGGCGGCAACAACTGGGCGGTTTTCGCGCTCGCCAACAGCGGCGACGAGCAGATCGATCGCCTGGTCGTCGCGGCGCATTACCGCATGGTCGGCTCCGGTCTGTTGTGGTCCGATCTCGGTCTTTCCCGCATCGTTTACATCACACCATCGTCTGGCGATCCGCCGGAGCGGCAGGACAATGCCGGCGCCGACGTGTTTCGCGTCACGCTCGATCCCGGGACCGTGATCACTTTCGTCGCCGAGTTGCGCACCGACAATCTGCCGCAGCTCTATCTGTGGGAGCCCGACGCCTACAAGGACAAGCTCAATTCGCTCACGCTCTATCAGGGCATCGTCATCGGCATCGCCGGATTGCTGGCGCTGTTTCTGACGATATTGTTCGTCGTCAAAGGCAGCGTGATGTTTCCGGCCGCCGCCGCGCTCGGCTGGGCGGTGCTGATCTATATCGGCATCGATTTCGGCTTCTGGCCCAAAGTCTTCGATCTCTCGTCAGGCGCCGAACGCATCTGGCGCGCTTCCGGTGAAGCGATCCTCGCCGCCACGCTGTTGGTGTTTCTGTTCGCCTATCTCAATCTCAACCGCTGGCACGTGCGCTATGCCCACATCACCGCCGGTTGGCTCGCGTTCCTCGGCGCTCTCGTCGCGGTCGCGCTGTTCTCGCCGGCGGTCGCCTCGGGCATCGCGCGCATGTCGTTATTCCTGGTCGCCGTTCTCGGCTTTGCGCTCGTCATCTATCTAGCCACCCACGATTTCGATCGCGCGGTGATGCTGATTCCGACCTGGCTTCTTCTCGTGGTTTGGGTCATCGGCGCCGCCTTGACCGTCCTTGGGCTCATCACCAACGACATTGTCGGGCCGGCGCTCCTTGGCGGGCTTGTTCTCATCGTCATGCTGATCGGCTTCACCGTGATGCAGCACGCCTTCGCCGGCGGCGGAATGGCGAGCGGCATCGTCTCCGATATCGAGCGCCGGGCCCTGGCCTTGACCGGCGCCGGCGATATGATCTGGGATTGGGACGTATCGTCCGACAAGGTGTTCACCAGCCCTGAGACCGAGACTGCGCTCGGCCTCAAACACGGCGCGCTCGAAGGCCCGGCGGCCAAATGGCTCGACGTGCTGCATCAAGCCGACCGCGACCGCTTCCGCGCTACCCTCGACAGCGTGCTCGAGCAGCGCCGCGGACGCGTCGTGCAGGATTTCCGCATGCGCACCGCCGACGGCCATTATCTGTGGTTCGCATTGCGGGCGAGGCCGGTTGTCGGCTCTGACGGCGAGGTGGTCCGGCTGGTCGGCACGATTAGCGACGTCACCGAGTTCAAGACCGCGGAGGAGCGGCTCCTCCACGACGCCGTTCACGACAACCTGACGGGTTTACCCAATCGCGAATTGTTTCTCGACCGGCTCAAGGCGGTGCTCGGCCTGGCCAAGTCCGATGCGGCGCTGCGCCCGACCGTGCTGGTGATCGATATCGACCGCTTCAAGCAGGTCAACGATTCAGTCGGCATGGCTGTCGGCGATTCAATTTTGCTGACCCTAGCGCGACGGCTCGGCCGGCTGATCAAGCCGCAAGACACGCTGGCGCGGCTTGCCGGCGATCAATTCGGCATGATCTTGTTGTCGGAACGCGATTCCGCGCGCATCACGGCATTCGCCGAGACTATTCGCAAGACGCCGCGCGCACCGATCACGTTCCGCGACCGCGAAATATTCTTGACCGCTTCGATCGGGCTCGCGCTCGGCGGCGGCGATCCGGAACAGGCCGAAGACCTGCTCAAGGATGCCGAACTGGCGATGTATCACGCCAAACGCACCGGCGGCGACCGCATCGACGTGTTCAAGGACGCGATGCGGGCGCGAAAGTCGGATCGCTTGTCGGTGGAATCCGATCTGCGCCGCGCGCTTGAGCGCGATGAAATCACGATCCTTTACCAGCCGATCGTACGACTTGAAGATCGCTCGGTGGCCGGCTTTGAAGCGCTCGCCCGCTGGAACCATCCAACACTTGGCCGCCTCTCGCCAGCGGAATTCATCAACATCGCCGAAGAGACCGGTCTGATCGTCGAGCTTGGCCTCTTCGTGCTCGATCGCGCGGCGCGGCAATTGAGCACCTGGCAACGTACGGTCCGCCACCGCGACCCGCTATTCACGAGCGTCAACGTATCGTCGCGGCAATTGCTGCGTCACGACCTGATCCAGGATTTGCGCACGGTATTGGGGCGCGCGCCGTTGACCCGTGGCTCCCTCAAGCTCGAGCTGACCGAATCCGCAGTGATGGAAAACCCGGAACATGCCGCGCAGATGCTTCAGCGCATCCGCGAGCTCGGCGCCGGCCTGGCGCTCGACGATTTCGGCACAGGCTATTCGTCGCTCGCCTATCTGCAGCGTTTTCCGTTCGACACGATCAAGATCGATCAGTCCTTCGTGCGCATGTCGGCCAAGGGCACGCGGCCGGTGATCCTGCGCTCGATGATCGCGCTGGCGCACGATCTCGGCATGGACGTGGTCGCCGAAGGCGCCGAAACCGATTCCGATGCGGTGGAGCTGTTTCAGCTCGGCTGCGAATATGTGCAAGGGTTCGCATTCGGCGAACCGATGAGCGCCGAACGGGCGCGTGCGCTGCTCGAGCCGGATGCGGCAGGGACCAGGGATCAGCAATCGGGCATCAGAGCGAAGGTTTTCTGATCACGGGTCACCGATCAGGCTTGAGGTATCAAAATTAATCTGATCCCTGATTACTGTTTCCTGCTATGCGTGCCCTGCGTCGCTCGACAACATACCCAGATCGATGCCGAGTTTCCTCAAGGCTCTATCGTATTTGGCGCCGGGATCGGATCCGAAAATGAGCTCGGTATCGGCGGCGCAGTGCAGCCAGCCATTACCCTGGATCTCGGTCTCAAGCTGGCCGGGCGCCCAGCCGGCATAGCCGAGCGCGAGAATGGCGCTCACCGGGCCCTCGCCGCGCGCAATCGCCTTAAGAATGTCGATCGTCGCGGTGAGGCAAATCCCATCGTCGATCGGCAGCGTCGAATTCTCGATAAAGAAATCGGCCGAATGCAAGACGAAGCCGCGCTCGGTTTCGACCGGTCCCCCGCGCATCACCTTTACGCCGCCGGCGCGCGTCGGCAGCTGGATGATGTCGGTCGCGGGAATGACGTTCAGCTTCACCAGAAGGTCGGAGAAATTGATGTTCGGAGCCGGATGATTGACGACAATGCCCATCGCTCCTTCCGACGAATGCGCGCAGACGTAAATGAGCGAACGGGCGAAACGCTCGTCCATCATCGCGGGCATGGCGATCAGCATTTGGCCGTCGAGATAGCCTCGGCGTCGGCTCTTGGTAGATGTGCGGCGCGGTGTCTTCATAACGGAAAGGTTAGCCCATCGATCCGCAATTGCAAACGAACTGCGGGTCAAAAAGTTCATTGTCACAATGTGACACGGCCGCGCGCGTTTAATTTTCTGCAACCAATCTCAGCGACAAAACACCTGCCTTACGCAACCGATGAAGCCAAATGCGGCAATGGGGGCTCAGCCGTGGTCACAATCATGTCAGTGGCACTTGTGCCCACCTCGGCTTAGACAACGGCCATGATCTCGCCAGCCAAGATTGTAGCCGGGGCTTCGGCCATGACCGCGCAGATTGCGCGGTTCATCCCGCTGTCGAGAGGCATCTTCCCGGCCGCCATTCTGATGTCGCTAGCGGTCGTCCCGTTCGCGTTCGCGCAGGACGCGTCGAACTGGGACGGGCAGGCTCATAGCGCCGCGCGTCTGATCGCGGGCGCGACCGGCAAAAATCACGATACTGCTTTCTTGCGCGCCGGCATCGAAATCAGGCTCGATCCCGGATGGCAGACTTATTGGCGCGATCCCGGCGACTCCGGATCGCCGCCGATCTTCGATTTCTCAGGTTCCGAAAACGTAAAATCGCTGAACGTGCTGTGGCCCGCGCCCGAGCGATTTCCCGACGGCGCCGGCGGCAATTCGATCGGTTATCGCAATCACGTCATTCTGCCGCTCCATGTCGTTCCGATGGAAGGCGCGAAACAAACGGCGCTGCGGCTCAAGCTCGAATACGATGTCTGCTCCAACATTTGCATTCCGGTCGAGTCCAATCTGCTGCTTAACCTCAGCGGCGACGGCGCCGAGGACGCGGCGATCGCGCGGGCCGAGATTCGCGTGCCCCGCCCGGTCGCGCTCGGGCAGCGGGTGCGCACGGAAGCGGTGCGTGAGCGCGCCCGAGCCGGTCAGGATACCGCGGCGGAAAGCGCCGACCAGCACCGGGCGCCTCTTGCCATTCTCGGCGTGCATCGTCAGCCGGGCGACGCGCATGATCGCGTCCTCGTCGATGTTGAGGCGCCCGCGGGAGCGCCGGTCGACCTGTTCGTCGAAGGCCCTACGCCCGATTGGTCGCTGCCGCTGCCGCAACAGGGCGCGGCCGACGGCGCCGTCCGGCACTTCGAATTCGAGCTCGAGGGTCTGCCGCCGGACGCCAAAGCCGAAGGCGCGGTGCTGACCTTGACCGCGGTTTCCGGCGACGACGCCGTCGAAATAACCGCCCATCTCGACTAATTCGCCGCAATGTCTAGTTTCTTGGATTTGAAGTTCCTATGAGAGCTTCCGGCCAACTATTGGAACTTCAAATCCACCGCACTAGCCGTTAGTTTATGCCCCGCCCGCGACAGCGGACGGAATTTTATTTGCGCAAGCGAGAGGACAGGATCATGGCGATTAAGGTTGGCGACCGCGTACCCAGCGGCAGTTTCATGGTGATGACCGCCGATGGGCCAAAACCGAAGACCTCGGATGATTTGTTCAAGGGCAAGAAGGTGGTGTTGTTCGCGGTGCCGGGCGCCTTCACGCCGACCTGCCATCGCAATCATCTGCCGGGATTTGTGAAGAACGCCGCCGCGATCAAAGCCAAAGGCGTCGACACGATTGCGGTGACCGGCGTCAACGACGTGTTTGTCATGGACGCCTGGAAAAAAGCGTCCGGCGGCGAGGCCATTGAATTTCTCGCCGACGGCAGCGGCAACTGGGCCAAGGCGGTGGGACTGGTCGCTGATCTCAGCGAGCGCGGCCTCGGCTTGCGGTCGCAACGCTATGCCATGCTGGTCCAGGACGGCGTGGTTAAGGCGCTCAACATCGAGGACGCGCCGGGCAAGGCGGAAATTTCCAGCGCCGATAACATTTTGAAGGCGCTGTAAGCGTGTCATTCCGGGGCGCGGGGTATAAAGCCCGCGAACCCGGAATCCATACTCCCAGCAGTCGATTTTGGCTTCACAACCCTGATTATGGATTCCGGATAGCCGCTATCGCGGCCTCCGGAATGACGGCTACGGCTACGCCGTTTTCCCCGCGGCCCTGATCTCCGCGATCGCTTGCCGCGCGAGCAGGTCGGCGCGCTCGTTGAGCGCATGACCGGCATGACCGCGCAGCCAATGCCAGCGGATCTGATGCTGGCGCATCGCCGCATCGAGCCGCTGCCACAGATCGATGTTTTTGACCGGCTTTTTGCCCGCCGTGCGCCAGCCGTTCTGTTTCCATCGCGCCAGATAGCTCATCACGCTGTCGCGAAGGTATTGGCTGTCGGTGTGCAGATCGACGCGGCACGGTTTCTTGAGCGCCTCAAGCGCGGAGATCGCGGCCATCAGCTCCATGCGATTGTTGGTCGTATTCGCCTCGCCGCCTTTGAGCTCCTTCTCGTGGTCGCCAAAGGCGAGGATGGCGCCCCAGCCGCCAGGTCCCGGATTTCCGGAGCAAGCGCCGTCGGTGTGAATGACGACATGCGGCAAGGGTGAATGCTGCGGCGCTGCGCTCACGGTTCAATCAATCCATAGTCGCGCGCGCTTTTCACCTTCTGATGGAACCGAAGCTTGCGCGCGTATTCGCGCGGATCCTTCGGCCGCACCAAGGCGCCGGCCGGCACGTCGAGCCAATCGACCAGCCGCGTCAACAGAAAACGCAACGCCGCGCCGCGCGCGAATAGCGGCAGCTTCTCCCATTCCTGGTGCGACAGCGGCCGGGTTTTGGCGTAATTGGCAAGCAGCGCACGTCCTTTGGTGACGTTGAACGAGTGATCGGTCTCGAAACACCAGGCGTTGAGACAGATCGCCACGTCATAGACCAGGGTATCGGTGCAGGCGAAATAGAAATCGATCAGCCCGGACAATTTATCGCCGAGGAAAAATACATTGTCCGGAAACAGATCGGCGTGAATGACGCCGACCGACAGGCCGCGCGGCCATTCGCGTTCCAGCACAGCCAGTTCGGCGCCGACCAGTGTCTCCAGATTGCGGTCGAACTTGTGCGCGCGCTCGCGGCAGCCCTCGTAGAGCTGCCGCCATCCCGCGACCGAGAGCGCATTGTCGCGGTGCATCGCAAAATCGGCGCCGGCGAGATGCAGTCGCGCCAGCGCCTCGCCAAGCGCGCCGCAATGGGCCGCGCTGGGGCGGCGAATCCACATGCCGTCAAGGAAAGTGACGATCGCGGCCGGCCGGCCGGCGAGCTTGCCGAGTACCTTGCCGGCGCGGTTTTTCACCGGCTGCGGGCAATTGATGCCGCGGCTGGCAAGGTGCTCCATCAGATCCAGGAAAAACGGCAGATCGCGCTCGGTGACGCGCCGTTCGTACAGCGTCAGAATGAAGTGGCCCGTTGCGGTATGGACGAGGAAGTTCGAGTTTTCGACGCCTTCGGCGATGCCCTTGTAGGAGAGCAGCGCGCCGATGTCGTAGCTGGCAAGAAACCGGCTCAAATCTTCCGCCGCGACATCGGTATAGACTGCCATGAAGGTCCCCGCGAAACGCGCTTGCGGCTCAAGCCGCACCGCCCCCGAGCCACCGCAAATAGCGCGCGTAAAGATCAGCCGTTTCCGCGCCGCCATCGCGATAGATGACGGGCGCCAGCGAGCGGCCTTCGGCGTGCGCCAGCCGAAACGCCATGTAACGGTATTGTTCGGGATAATGCGCCGTCTCGGCCGCTTCGAACAATGCGTCGAATGCCGGCGACGGCTCGACCGGATCGAGCCGGTCGCGCTCGTAGATGGCGGCGCGCTCGGCGATCAGCCAGCCGTCGCCGCGACGCTCGACGCGGTCGAGAAAGCGCGAAAACGAGGTGAGATCGGCCTCGACCGCGCCGAATTTCTGCCGCACGCGGATAATCACCGGCGTCTCGACGATCGCGCGGTCCCTGTCCAGCTTGATCGTCGGGGCAAACAGGTGATGGCGCGACCAGCTGCGGCTCGCGGCAAAGCCGGCGCGGCAGCGCTCGACGAATTGTTCGAACGGACCGCGAAACCACGACACTGAAATATGGCCGTCCGGCGTGAAAGTGCCACGCAGCTCTTTCCACTTGCCCTGGTCGCGATATAGACCCCACGCCTGGATGAGTTCGGCGATCGCGAATTTATCGGCAACTTCCATCGACTGCGCCTCGGCTAAAGCACCATAGGCTACAGCATGATCCCGAAAAGTGGATACCGGTTTTCGGAAAAGATCATGCTCAAACAACGGCCTAAAGCGAAATAGCGATACAAGCCAAAACTATTTCGCTTAAGCCCGCGCAGCCGCTCGCTTATCGATAGAAGTCTACCGTCAAGATCACCGGATCGAGCGGCACGCCCGTCAGGCGGGTTTTCAATGCGGCGTCCGCGTCGTGACGCGCCGGCATGCTCACGCGTTTGATTCGGTCCGCTGTGAGGTCACCGACGAGCGTCCGGAATCGGTCCATCAAGGCGTCGTCGTCGGATCTATCATTGTGTCCGAAGACAACGAAAATCGAATCGTAGCGGCGGCCCGATTGCAAACAGCGGCGAACGTCGAAGAAATAACCGGCGCAGCGGTCTTCGGCCTTTCGCAGGACCCATGGGATTACCGGATCGGTCGAGATGACAAGCGCGCTGCCATTGGCATTGTGATCGATAAAATCAAATATCGCTTGGTACGGAACGACTGAATTG
>DATAYT010000111.1:0-5326 GCA_036272395.1 Xanthobacteraceae bacterium | reverse complement strand
CTGCCGCTCCGTATTGCTACGGCGCTCGACTTGCATGTGTTAGGCCTGCCGCCAGCGTTCGCTCTGAGCCAGGATCAAACTCTCAAGTTGGATGAGAACTTTTCCCGGCTGATCACAACGTTTGACGAGGTCCCACCGGTCGCTTTTGCTGACACGTCACTTAAGTGACGCATCACCTAGGCAACCAAGTGTTGACCTGAAACGTCGACCGCCGAAGTCTCGTCCTGGCCACAATCCACGCAAGCTTGCGCCGGCGCGAAAAGCGGCCCGCGAGGACTCCGCCGTCCACGTTTCTCTTTCTTCCGATTCACTTGTCAAACAGCCCAAGCCCCTACGCATCCGACGCGGTGACGCGAACATGGCCACGAGCATGGCCGGATGCTCGGTCACCGTGTAAACAGTGAGGGGCTTCGCGGACGCGCCAACGCGCCGAGGCGGCGGCGCACCCAAGAGGACCTATATAGGGTTCGGCTAAGGTTTCTGTCAACCTTTCCGAGCGCAAAGAATCGAAAGAAAGCGGCAATTCTTGCCGGTTTTTGCCATTGCTTCTTCCTGGCCCTCCGACTTTGCGGCAACGGCACGCCATGCGAAAGACCGCGGACTACCGGCGAATTCGCTCTAAATCCGCCCGCAACGCCGTACTGCGGCCACATTCGTGAAACGATCCTTACGTAATCCGTCGGGTGTCGCGAACAGGGGGTAAGCGGCAGCATCACCTAAACTTTTTGCATTCACGCCGTCCGTGAGCCGGGCAACCTGTGAGCCGGAACACGAGATGCGTCGAGGACCGTGAGGCTGGGCGTTTAAGGCTTGGCGTTTAAAGCTTGGCGTTTGAGGCTTGGCGTTTAACGCTTGCGCGCGGTCGGCTGCTCGGAGAAGTTGCTTTCGGGGAATGGTTGCGCACGGCCATCGCGGCGCGACCGAAAATGTGAGGGGACTTCCGCTCAAGGGAAACTGTAGCCGAAGGGGACTTTGGCCGAAGCGAAAACCTTGGTCGGCGGAGTGGTCGGGGGAGCGGGCTTGGACCAAGCGAAACTACGCGGCGCGAAGCATCATCGTCGCTTAGCTGCCGATACGATCGATCTCGGCAATGAGCCGCCGCTTTCCGTCGATGGCGGCACCGGCGGTCTCGTCGATCGCCGGCGCATTTCGGTGCAATGGTTTAGCGGAACGATTCTGACCGGTCTATGCGGCGCTGCTCTGATGGGCGGCGCCGTTTTCGCTTCGCTTGACGGCGAAACCAATTTCGCCAGCGCCCCCGAGCGCGTCGGCAGCGCGCTACGCGGCGCCATTTCCTCAATCGGCGAGCGCCTGAACGTGTTGCGCAAGACTGACCGGCTCCCGGCGCTGACCGAGCCGAGCGTGGCGCGGCAGATTTTGCGCGTGCCGACCTTGTCGCGGCTGCGCGACCGCGAACTCGTCCATGTACGGCCTTATGTGCGCGTGAGCGGCAATCTTTCGCTCACCGTCACCGAGCTCTCCGGCAACATCCCTCCGTACAATCCGCAGAAGCTCCTCGCCGACTCGGTTGCGGGAGACGACAAGACGCCCGCCGCGGAGCCCGAAGCCGAGGTGACATTCGTCACCTGCGATCTCACGTCGGCGGCGAAGGCTGCGAAAGTGGCGAGCGGCGCCTGCGATCTCAATGCGCTGTTGACGAAGGTCAAACCCTCGACGCTGTTGCCGGTCGAACAAGTGATGGCGAACGTGCGCGACACGATCGCGCGGTCGGCGACCGGCGCCATTCCGGCGCTCAATGTCGGCGGCGCCAATATCAAGCTCAGCTATGCCGCCGACAACGATCCCGGCGCTTATTTCAGTTTCGTGCCGCGCGTGGTGCCGGAAAACGTCACGCTGTTGGCAAAGACGGGCCCGGTGCCCGGCGGCGCCGACTGGAGCGAGCGCGTGGTGCCGCTCAAGCGCGGCGAGACGGTTGGCTCGATATTGCGCGAACTCGGCGCCACGCCCGAGGAGATCAAAAGCATCATCACCGTGATCGGCCCGGCCGCGGTCGATCCCTCGGCCAAGGAAGGCCAGAAAGTGCGCGCCTTGTTAGCGGCGGCTGGCCTTGGCCACATGCAGCCGCTCCGCGTCATCGTCGCCGGCGACAACGGCATCACCGCCGCCGTGGCGCTGTCCGATCTCGGCAAATATGTGCCGGTCGATATCCGCAACATCGACACCGCAACCGCCGAAGCGAGCGACGATCAATCGGCCGACGACGGCAGCGGCGTGCGGCTCTATCAGAGCATTTACGAGACCGCGCTGCGCAACAATGTGCCGGGCCCGGTGATCACGGAGCTGGTGCGCATCTTCTCCTACGACGTCGATTTCCAGCGCAAGGCGCAGCCGGGCGACAGCTTCGATCTGCTTTATTCCGACGACGAGAGCGGCGAAGGCCACAACGAGGTGCGCTACGCCTCGCTCACGGTGGGCGGCGACACCAAACATTACTATCACTTCCAGACCGCCGATGATGGCGTCTACGACTACTATGATGACAGCGGGGTGAGCGCCAAGAAATTCCTGGTGCGCAAGCCGGTCGCCACCGGGATCGTAACGTCGGGCTTCGGCTGGCGCACGCATCCGCTCTTGCATGTCAGCGAATTGCACAGCGGCGTCGATTGGGCTGCTCCGCCCGGCACGCCGATCTTCGCCGCCGGCAACGGCGACATCGAGGAGATCGGTGAAAAAGGCGGCTACGGTAAATATGTGCGCATCCGCCACGCCAACGGTTACGAGACAGCCTACGGCCACCTCACCGCTTATGCCCGCGGCCTCGACGTCGGCAGCCACGTTCGCCAGGGCCAGATCATCGGCTTTGTCGGCTCATCGGGGCTCTCCACCGGCACGCACGTGCATTTCGAAATCATCGTCAACGATCGCTTTGTCGATCCGATGCGCATCAAACTGCCGCGCGGCCGCGTGCTCGCCGGCGCCACGCTGACAATCTTCGAGCACGAGCGCGATCAGCTCGACGCCGTGCTCTCGCATGCGCCCTCCGGCCGCGTGGCGACGCGGTAGTGCTGCTGCATTCTCGTCATTGCGAGGAGCGAAGCGACGAAGCAATCCAGGATCTGGATTGTAGGCTGGATTGCTTCGCTGCGCTCCAATGACGAATCGAATCAAAGCGCGGCGGAAGATTTTCGGCCGCCAGACTTTCTGTTCCCTCCCCCCTTGTGGGGGAGGGTTGGGAGGGGGGTAGCAAGCGCACGCCGGGGCGGTGACATTGATTCATCACCTCTCCACCCCCGCCCCTACCCCTCCCCACAAGGGGGAGGGGAACAAGTAATGTGATTGCCGTGACCCAAGCTTCCACTAACTCCGCGGTCATCGCCGTGCGTTCGAGCCGGCCGTGGGCATTGTTTCACTTCAACCTGACGCGGCTGTTGTTTCCCGCCAGCATGAGCGCCGACCAAATCGGCGTCTCCACCAGCAATGTCGATTTCTGGCTCACCCCGTGGCGGCGCGTCGACGAGCATCTGCCGCTCTCCCACATCGCCGAGGTCACCCATATCCGCGGCTTCTTCTGGGACGCCATCAGCGTCGAGAGCTCGGGTGGACTTAATCCGCTGCGCGTGTTCGGCGTGCCGAAGCCCGCGGCGCGCGCTTTCGTCGACCATGTCCGCGCGCGGCTTAACGAGGTCGCCCCGGTAGTGCAGTCGACGCGCCAGTGAAGAGGACAGAGGCCGGACGACGTTAAAAAGATACCTCCCCCCTTGTGGGGGAGGTCGCGAGCGAAGCGAGCGGGAGGGGGGTGTTCTGAAGGACCCCCCTCGCTAACCCTCCCCCACAAGGGGGGAGGGAACAAATAATCCTTAGCGCTGTGTAATGGCTCGACCTTACGCCGCCGCGGCGACCGGCGTGCCGTTGAAGCTCAAGCCCTCGCGGCCGGCCGAGATCTTCACCGTCTCGCCGTCCTTGATGCGGCCGGAGAGGATGAGCTCGGCGAGCGGATCCTGCACCGATTTCTGGATCACGCGTTTCAACGGCCGCGCGCCGTAGGCCGGATCGTAGCCCTTGTCGGCAAGCCAATCGCGCGCCTTGGCGTCGAGCGTGATCGCGATCTTGCGCTCCTCGAGGAGCTTTTGCAGATGCGCGATCTGGATATCGACGATGCGGCCCATCTGCTCGCGCTTGAGCCGATGGAACAGAATGATCTCGTCGATGCGGTTTAGGAATTCGGGCCGGAAATGCGCGCGCACCTCGGCCATCACCTCACCGCGCACCTTGTCGGTGTCTTCGCCCTCGGGCTGGGCGACCAGATATTCGGCGCCGAGATTCGAGGTCATCACTATCAGCGTGTTGCGGAAGTCGACAGTGTGCCCCTGACCGTCGGTCAAGCGCCCGTCGTCGAGCACTTGCAGCAGCACGTTGAACACGTCCGGATGCGCCTTCTCGATCTCGTCGAACAGCACGACCTGATAAGGCCGTCGCCGCACCGCTTCCGTGAGCGCGCCGCCTTCCTCATAGCCGACATAGCCGGGCGGCGCGCCGATGAGCCGCGCCACCGAATGCTTCTCCATATATTCCGACATGTCCATGCGGATGAGCGCATGCTCGTCATCGAACAAGAACTGCGCCAGCGCCTTGGTGAGCTCGGTCTTGCCGACGCCGGTCGGGCCTAAAAACATAAACGAGCCGATCGGGCGATTGGGATCCTGCAAGCCGGCGCGGGCGCGCCGCACCGCGGTCGACACCGCTTTCACGGCTTCGGCTTGACCAACCACGCGCTTGCTCAACTGATCTTCCATGCGCAAAAGTTTCTCGCGCTCGCCTTCGAGCATGCGATCGACCGGAATCCCGGTCCAGCGCGACACCACCTGCGCGATGTGATTGGGCGTGACCGCTTCCTCGGCCAGCATGCCGGCGGCGCCGGCATTCGCCGCGGCGGCCGCCTTCTCGGTTCCCTTGAGCCGGGTTTCGAGCTGCGGGATCACGCTGTACTGCAATTCGCCGGCGCGCTGGTAATCGCCGCGCCGGATCGCATCGCTGAGATCGAACTTGGCCTTGTCGAGCTGCTTTTGCAGCTCGGCCGCCGACGACAGCTTATCTTTCTCGGCTTTCCATTTTGCCGTGAGCGCATCGGCTTTCTCCTGCAGCGCCGCGAGATCCTTCTCCAGGCGCTTGAGCCGCTCCTTCGAGGCCGCGTCGCGCTCTTTCTTCAAAGCCTCCTGCTCGATCTTCAGCCGCACGATTTCGCGGTCGAGATTGTCGAGCTCTTCCGGCTTGGAATCGATCTGCATGCGCAAGCGCGCCGCCGCCTCGTCGACCAGATCGATCGCCTTGTCGGGCAGGAAGCGGTCGGTGATGTAGCGGTGCGACA
>DATAYT010000110.1:0-6069 GCA_036272395.1 Xanthobacteraceae bacterium | reverse complement strand
CGGCTCATTACAGCGGCAACTTTGCTCGGATTTGGGCTTAATCTCGCGAGCTGCGGCGGCTTTGTCGCCGATCATTGGCCGCACTGGGCCGGTGGGCTGCCCGCCGATGTGCCGCCGCGGCCGGGCACCCCAGGCTATGCGGACTTCGTCGCTCACGGTCAGCCTAAGCCGGACGCCAAGCCGGAAACCAAGCAGGAGCCTGAGGCGACGGCCGCGGCAGTTCAAGGCGGCGCGCAGCAAGCTCCCGTTGCGCCGGCGTCGGCCGCGCCGGCGCCAGCGGCGCCGGTCCGCAGCGGCGCCCCCGGCGACGACGGCTTGCAAGATTCCAGCGTGGTGAACGGTGGCCTCTACTAGCGCGATCAGGCGACGCCAGCGCGCAACAAATCGTGAAAGTGGACGATGCCAACCGGACGGTCAGCGTCGACCACGATCAGCGCGGTAATTTTCGAAGCATTGAGAAGCTGCAGCGCTTCGCCGACCAATTGATCTGGCCGGACGGTTTTGGGTGACGCGGTCATCACCGCATCCACCTTCGTTTGCAACAGGTCAGCGCCCATGTGGCGGCGCAGATCGCCGTCGGTAATCACGCCGGCGAGTTTGCCGCTCGGCTCGGTGACGGCGACACAGCCAAATCCCTTGGCCGACATTTCCACGATCGCTTCGGACATCGGCGCGCCGCGCGCAATCAGCGGCACGGCAGTACCGGGGTGCATCACGTCGCGAACGAATTTCAATGCGGCGCCCAATTTGCCGCCCGGATGAAAGATTCCAAAATCGACAGCGGTAAAGCCGCGGCTTTCAAGAAGCGCGATCGCCAAGGCGTCGCCAAGGGCAAGCTGCATCAATGACGAAGTCGTCGGCACCAGGTTGTGCGGACACGCCTCGCGCGCCGAGGGAAGCACCAAGACGATGTCCGCAGCCTTGCCGAGCGTGCTCTCGAGATTGACCGTCACGGCGATAAGCGCGATGCGGAATCGCCGCGAATAGTTGATGAGATCCTTCAGCTCCTCGGTTTCCCCCGACCACGACAGCGCCAGCATGACGTCGTCGGACGTGATCATGCCGAGGTCGCCGTGGCTGGCGTCGGCGGCATGCACGAAGAAAGCCGGGGTTCCGGTCGAGGCCAGTGTCGCCGCGATCTTACGCGCGATATGACCGGATTTGCCCATCCCGGTGACGATCACGCGCCCGCGCGCAGCCCGTATAGTGTCAACGGCAGCGGCGAACGGCGCCGCAAGGCTGTCGGCCATTGCGGCAGTCAGCGCGGCGAGCCCCTCCGATTCCGTATCCAAGGTGCGAAACGCGGAGGCGAGATACGGGTTCGAAGCCGGTTTTGGCTTCCTCGCGTCAGACGCGCTCATTGTGCTTCTCCCAGCCGAACGCCATGACAATAAACTCGGCGGCGTCTGTTTGCCCGGCGTCCTCTATTTACCCCAAGCGGCGAAAGCATCCGCGAAAGCGCGATCCCCCGACGGACCTTTTTCGAGCGCAAGAATGGCGCGGCCGCCGTTGTTGTAAACGATGGGAACATCGAACCAGGGCCGATCTTTGAGCAGCTGCAAGTTACGCTGCACATCGGCGTCCACGGCGGAAAGGCCGATCAGAAAGAAGCCGTTGGTGACCTTCACGGCCAGGCCCGCGAGCGGCACGCCGCGCGCTTGCTCCGATTCCTTCATCAGAACGCCGGGGACATTGGAGATGCCGCCGCCGGGAAAATCCGGCGGCAGGTTGAACATGATCTCGATCGTGTGACTGGCCGGCAGCGCTTGGTCGGTGTTGCGACGCAGCGACCAGGTGACCGTTATGTTGCGTTCGGGAATCGAGACATCAGCGCGAATCTGGAGCTCCGGAGCAAGCCCGCTGCCGGGCGAGACAGTTTCGGTTCGCCACGTCGCCGAGCCGATATATTGCTTGCCCTGCGGATTGCCCGGATCTTCCTCATACAGCACCACGCGCTGTGCGGTGGCAGGCGCGTTTTGTGCGTTGGGAGTGGCGGCAGGCGCCTGCGGCCGCCCTTGCTCTTGCGGCACCCGCCCGCCGAATTTCGGTTCGCCCGCCGGTTGCTGGGCGGTTTGGTTCTGGCGCGAGCGCAAATGGGAGAGGAATTGATAGACGCTGTTGATATTAGACCACTGCCAGTAAACCACCGTGCAGGCGCCGAGCAAGATAACCAGTGCGGTAACGAGCTGGGCGAGGCCGCGATAGGAGCGCGGCGGCCGGGGATCGCGGTAATGATCCGCCGGCTCGATCGGACGCCGCACCGGCGGCCGTCCCGGTTGGATGCGTTGCTCGTCGTCAAGGTCATAGGCCTCTTCAAGCCCATGCATTGGCGCGGAGCCGTCCTCAATCAGATCGTGGGAGTCTTCATAGTCGGCCCGCTCGGCATGGTCCCATGTCGGCTGGCGTCCGTCTGAGAATTCGTGCGGCTGGGCGCCGCGGTAATCGTTGTGCGCGTCGCGGGATGGCGCTGCCGTTCGCGGCGGAGCCATATCCAACTCGTCCGCGGCGGCAATCGGCTTACGAAAGAACTTGAGGTCTTGCGGCGGCCGCTCGGAGAAACGCGCGCCAAGAAGCCGGCTGCGCGCGCTGGTGGGTTGCTCCGCCGGCCGCGGCGACTCGGACGATGCGGTCTTTTCGGCGCCAGCCTGCGGCGGCTCTCGTGGCGGCAGATCGGATTTTACCTCAACGCGCGGCGGCGCTGCATCGCCTGGCGTTCCGCTCTGACGCTCGCGCCATGCCGCCGCAGCCGGCGTCGCCGCCGCAGCGCCGCTCATAGACTGACGGTTTTGCTCATTGATCGCGCGCGGCGCTACCGGAGCGGGCCGCGGTTCGGTACGGGCTTTGCGCACCGATTCGGCTTCGACTTTGCGGATCGCATCTTCCAGCGCCAGGCGCTCCCGCGTGATCTCGGCCTCGGACAGCGGCGGGTCGAGGCCGCGCAATTGCGCCACGAGCGCCGCGCGGGCGCGCTCGTAGAGCGTGCGCCGGGCTTCAGCGGTATTGTTGCTGAGCCCTTCTACGGCGCGTGTGATCAGTGGATGATAATCTGCCATTCGGGGAGTTTACGCTCGGCTCGCTGAACTTGCATCTTACGCTTCGAACGGATTTTGCATGAGGATCGTGTCCTCGCGCTCCGGACTGGTGGACAGAATTGCGGCGGAACAACCGATCAACTCCTCCAAACGACGGACATATTTGATCGCTTGGGCTGGCAGGTCCGCCCACGAGCGGGCATGGGCCGTCTTTTCCCGCCAGCCGGCTATCGTTTCATAGACCGGCTCGACGCGCGCCTGGGCGTGCTCGCTGGCGGGCAGATAGTCGATCTCGCGGCCATCCAGCCGATAAGCGACGCAGACCTTGATCTCCTGAAAGCCGTCCAGGATGTCGAGCTTGGTGAGCGCCAAGCCCTGAATGCCGCTGGTGCGCACGGCCTGACGCACCAGAACGGCGTCGAACCAGCCGCAGCGCCGTGGCCGTCCGGTGACGACGCCAAATTCCTTGCCGCGCTCGCCGAGCGTTTTGCCGATCTCATTGGTCTGTTCGGTTGGAAATGGTCCGGCGCCGACGCGGGTCGTGTAGGCCTTGCAGATGCCAAGGACGTAGTCGATTGCGCCGGGGCCCATACCAGAACCGGTCGCCGCTTGTGCCGCCACGGTGTTGGAGGATGTAACAAACGGATAGGTCCCATGGTCGATGTCGAGCAGCGCGCCTTGCGCTCCTTCAAATAAGATGCGCTTGCCCTCGCGGCGCCGTTCATCAAGCAAGGCCCAAACGGAATCCATAAACGGCAACACCTTCGGGCTGACGGCGGCGAGCTCGTCGTAGAGCACGCGGGGCGCGATTTCGTTCATGTCCAGACCCCGCCGGAGCGCATTGTGATGCGCGAGCAGGCGCTCGATCTTGCCGTTGAGCATTTGCAAATCGGCGAGATCCATCAGCCGAATGGCGCGCCGTCCGACCTTGTCCTCGTAGGCCGGGCCGATGCCGCGGCCGGTCGTGCCGATCGCACCCTTGCCGGAGGCGCGTTCGCGCACGACATCGAGTTCCTGGTGCAGCGGCAGGATCAGCGGCGTGTTTTCCGCGATCCGCAAATTATCCGGTGTGACGACAATACCCTGCTTCTCAAGATGCGCGATCTCGCCCAACAGCGCGTGTGGATCGAGCACCACGCCATTGCCGATGACCGACAGCTTCCCGGGCCGCACCACGCCGGATGGCAACAGCGACAGCTTGTAGGTGGTGCCGTCGATCACCAGCGTATGGCCGGCATTGTGGCCGCCTTGGAAGCGGACGACGATGTCGGCCTGCTCGGAGAGCCAATCGACGATCTTGCCTTTGCCCTCGTCGCCCCATTGGGAGCCAACCACGACGACATTTGCCATGAGGGAAGCGTCCTCAAACGGCCGATCACGCGACTCGGATGGTTCGGATTCCGGCTGCAGCCGCTCGTTCCGATACTGGATGATGCCCCGCGAAGCAAGAAAAACTAGCTGTCATAGTCTGCCGGTCAATCGCGGCAATTGTCTGTTTTACTTATGGAAATCGCATCGGCTGCCCGTTAACTGACTTTGGCCATAAACCTTCCGCGGGTCGGCCGCGCCGCAGCCCGGGCGGCGCCCACCGAGCCCATGCGCCGCCATAGCCGCCGCGCGCCGCGCCCATCGTCGCACCCATCGCCGCACCCTTGCCCGATCAGTCATGCGGCTTGCGCCCTAGCCGCCTGGTTCCCATCGCGGTAGCTCAGCCGTGTTTTGCTATTCACCGCCGGAACCCAGATGACCCCGCCGGGCCAGTTTCAATATCAAAAAACGAGCGGCGATCGATCGTCTGGCCAAGGCGGCGATCCGGCTCATAGCGTGCACGATCTCGATCGTGATCGCACGCGCACCGGCGCGCGGCTATTCCACGAAGCCTATGTGCTGTTGTCGCTCACCTCGCTGTTTTGGTCCGGCAATGTGGTGCTCGGCCGTTTTGTCGCCGCCTATATCCCGCCGATCATGTTGTCGGTGATCCGCTGGGGCGGCGCCTTCTTCATCTTGCTGCCGTTTGCTGCGCGCCACTTGGTACGCGACTGGCCGCTGATCCGGCGGCATTTCGCTTTCCTGATGCTGCTCGCGCTGACCGGCTTCTCGGCCTACAACACGATGGCCTATTACGGCCTGCACTTCACCACCGCGATCAACGGGCTGTTGTTGCAATCGGTCGCGCCGTTGTTTGTCGCGGTATGGTCGTTTGTCTTGTTTCGCGATCGCTTGTCGCTGCGTCAGGGCGCCGGCATCTTGCTGTCGCTCGCCGGCGTCACTGTTATCGTCTGCCACGGCAGCCTCGAAATCTTGTTGGCGATCGCGTTCAACCGCGGCGATCTGTGGTTCGTCGTTGCACTGCTGATCTACGCCTTTTACGCGGCCATGCTGCGGGTGCGGCCGCCGCTGCATCCGTTGTCGTTTCTGGCCGTCGGCATGGGCGGCGGCGCCGTATTGCTGTTGCCGGCGCTGGCGCTGGAGATTGCCGCCGGGCAATCGATGGTTTTCGACACCGTTACCGCGCTCAGCCTGATCTATGTCTGCATTTTTCCGTCGCTGCTCGGATATCTGTTCCTCAACCGCGGCATCGAGCTCATTGGCGCCAACCGGGCGGCGCCGTTCATTCATCTGGTCCCGGTCTTTGGCTCGGTACTGGCGATCGCGCTGTTGGGCGAGCAGTTGCAATTTTTTCACGCCGTCGGCTACCTGCTGGTGCTCGCCGGCATTACGCTCGCGACCCGGCGGTAGGCTGTTCAGATGTGCCGGATGATGCCAGCTCGTCATTGCGAGCGTAGCGAAGCAATCCAGACGCTCACCGTAAGATCTGGATTGCTTCGTCGCTATCGCACCTCGCAATGACGACCTAACAACAAATCATGCCGCTCTAGAACTGCAGCGGCTTGACCTGTTGCACGTTCACAATCTGCTGCACCCTGGCGAGGACATCGGCCGGCACGCTGCCATCGATCTCGACCAGGGCGATGGCGTTGCCGCCGGGCGATTCGCGGCCGAGATGGAAGGTCGCGATATTGATGCCGGCTTCGGC
>DATAYT010000109.1:0-3699 GCA_036272395.1 Xanthobacteraceae bacterium | reverse complement strand
GTTCATCTTTTACATCCCGAACTATCTACTCGCGCCCGATAATTTCATTCCGGCAAATCCAGAGCAGACCCCGACACATATCGTGCCGGAATGGTATTACCTGCCGTTCTATGCGATCCTGCGCGGTATCCCGAACAAGCTGCTTGGGGTGACTGCGCTCGCCGCCTCGATCATCGTGCTCGCTTTCATGCCGTGGCTCGATACGTCGCGCGTCCGGTCGGCAAATTATCGGCCGCTATACCGGCAGTTCCTGTTCATTTTCTTTGCCGCTGTGATCGGGCTCGGTTATCTCGGCTCGCAGGAGCCGACCGGCGGTTACGTGATCGCGGCGCGCATTCTCACCGTGTACTATTTCGCGTTCTTCTTCGTGATCCTGCCGCTCTTGGGGCTGTTCGAGAAAACCAAGCCGCTGCCGAACTCGATCTCGGAATCGGTGTTGCGGCACGGCGTTCCAGCCGGAGCATCGGCGCCGCCTCCGGGCGCGCGTGCGTAAAGGAGCCGCTCGCATGAAGCGTCATCACAGGCTGGCCTTTGCTTTGGCGCTTGCGGGCGTGCTGTGCGGCGCCGGCGCGGCGATGGCGCAAGAGGCCGACGCGCCACCGCGTGAGCGCTGGTCGTTCTCCGGTCCGTTCGGTCTTTATGACACGGCGCAGTTGCAGCGCGGCTTTAAGATCTATCAGGAGGTCTGTTCGAATTGCCACGGCCTCAAGCTCCTGTCGTTCCGCAATCTCGCCGAGCCCGGTGGACCCGACTTCACCGAAGCGCAAGCGGCCTCGATTGCCGCAACCTTTCAGGTGCAGGACGGCCCGAACGATGCGGGCAAGATGTTCAAGCGGCCGGGCAAGATTTCCGACTTGTTTCCGCCGCCATTTGCCAACGACCAGGCCGCGCGCGCCGCGCTCGGCGGCAAGCTGCCACCGGACATGTCCACCCTTGCCAAAGCGCGCAGCTTCGAAGCGGGCTTTCCGTGGTTCATCTTGGACGCGTTCACGATGTATCAGGAGAACGGCCCGGATTACATCCACGCCATCGTGACCGGCTACACCGACGCTCCCGCCGGCTTCGTGCTGCCGCCGGGCGGGCAGTACAACAAATATTTTCCCAGCCATGCCATCGGCATGCCGAAGCCGTTGAGCGACGGACAGGTTGAATATACCGACGGCACGCCGACCACGGTCGATCAATACGGCCGTGACGTCGCGGCGTTCTTGATGTGGGCCGCCGAACCGACGCTGAACGCCCGCAAACGGCTTGGCTTTCAGGTCATGGTGTTCCTCATCGTGTTCAGCGCGCTCCTGTATTTCACCAAGAAGCGGGTCTGGCACGCAGTCCTGCACGATCCCGAGTTGGAAAAGCCGCGCGCGCCGACCGAGTATAAAGTCTGAGGGGTGCCGGCGGCGGCTTCCACGATGATGAATGACACGCTTGTAGACGATCTGAAGGCGGCTATTCGCACGATCCCGGATTATCCCAAGCCTGGGATCATGTTCCGGGATATCACCACGCTGTTGGGCAATGCGCGGGCGTTTCGCCGCGCCGTCGACGAACTGGTGCAGCCGTGGGCCGGCAGCAAGATTGACAAAGTGGCCGGCATCGAGGCGCGCGGTTTCATTCTCGGCGGCGCGATCGCCCACCAGGTGTCGTGCGGATTTGTGCCGATCCGCAAGAAAGGCAAACTGCCGTTTAAACGCGTCAGTGTCGGTTATTCGCTCGAATACGGCATCGATGAAATGGAAATGCACGAGGACGCGCTGATCAAGGGCGAGCGCGTCATTCTGGTCGACGATCTCGTCGCCACCGGCGGCACCGCAGAGGCGGCGGTGAAGCTTCTCAAGCAGATCGGCGCCGAGGTCTTGGCCGCCTGTTTCATCATCGATCTGCCGGAACTGGGCGGCGCGGAAAAGATCAGAAAGCTCGGCGTGCCTGTGCGCACGCTGGTGACCTTCGAAGGTCACTAAGGCAAAACGATTTTAGATTGTTTCGGTATTTGCCAAACCTTTCCTTTGACGCCGCCGCGCAGTGACGATTCGAGCTCGCCGATCAGAAGCTGCAATTCCAGCTCGCAAAATCAATGCTGGCTTAGCCATGGTCCCACCCTCACAACAAAACTACTCACGCTCCATCCGAATTAATTTGTACACAGACGTCGGAATGTTGGAAAGGCTGATCGCGGTTTGCGCCACGCGACCGCGGAGTATTTGCCGTTGTTTTGGTTAACTGCGATGCGGACCCCACGGTCCGGGCGCGGGCGGCGGTTCCGCCGACGGTTGCGACCACGGACGGCGATCGTCGATTGCTTTCGATTCTGCCGATGTTTCCGTACTTTCTTCTGTGGTTTGCAACCGACCTTCGTCGTTCGATTGATCATCATCGTCGTCAGCCGGCGGCGGCAGCGCCAGCGGACCCGGATCGTGTCCGCCGGCAAATTTCACCAAAGAACTTATGCGACTCTCAACGCTCGGGTGAGTATCAAACAACTCTCCAAATCCTTCGCGCGGATTGTCGATACACATTTCCATGACCGCGGAAGTGGCGCCGGGCAGTTCGCCGCGCCCTTCGATCTTACGCAACGCCGAAATCATGGCATCGGGATTCTTCGTCAGCTCCACTGACCCGGCGTCGGCGAGGAATTCGCGCGAGCGCGACAGCGCCAGGCGAATAAGGAACGACAACAGATAGGCGATGACGAGGAGCCCGATCGCCACAAGCACGGCAAGGCCGGCGCCGCCGCCGCGGCGCTCATCCGAGCGCGAGCCGCGAAAGCTCAATCCGTTGTAAAACCACAGCCGGAAGACGAGCTCGGCGAAAAAGGAGATAACGCCGACGATGATGACGGCGACGACCATCATGCGCACGTCGCCATTACGGATATGGGTCAGCTCGTGGCCCAGCACCGATTCGATTTCGGCGTCGTCGAGCCGATCGAGCAATCCGGTGGTGACGGTGATCGAATATTGCTTGGCGTTCATGCCGGTCGCGAAGGCATTGAGCGCATACGAGTCGATCACTTTCAGCTTCGGCGTCGGAATGCCGCGTGAAATGCAAAGATTTTCCAGGATGGTATAGAGCCGCGGATCATCGCTGCGTTGAATTTCGCGGCCGCCGGTGACGGCATCGATCATGCTTTGATGGAAATAATAGGCGATCACGATCCAGATCGCGGTGCCGATAGTGGCGAACGGCGCCGCCTTGAGGAGATCGATACAAGCGATCTGGAGGAGCGTGTTGAGATCGGCGTCCAATGACAGCGCCGCCGCCAACAGCGCGCCGGCATAGACCAGTACATAGACCAGAAAAAACAGCCCGATCAGCAGCGCTATCGAACGGCGCCGGTTCGATTGGATATGGCTGTAGAGACCATAGGCGGCCATCATGAACGACTACGCCGAATCGAGGTTAGAACTTGACCGGCGGCGCTTCGCCGACGGTCGCACGCTCGTCGCCGAGATCGAAGAAGTTTTTCGGCGCGAAACCGAAGGTGGAAGCGAACAAGGCGGCGGGGAAGCGTTGGATCCCGGTATTGTATTCCTGGACCGCGTTGTTGAAGAACCGCCGTGCCGCGGCGATCTTGTTCTCCAGATCCGACAGCTCGGCCTGTAATTGCTGGAAATTGGTGCTGGCCTTGAGGTCGGGATAGGCCTCGGCCACTGCAAAGAGCTGCCGCAATGCCCCGGTGAGCATGTTTTCCGCGGCCGCTTG
>DATAYT010000108.1:0-5985 GCA_036272395.1 Xanthobacteraceae bacterium | reverse complement strand
ACGCCGTGGTCGAGCGGACGAAAATAAAGCGGTGTCGCCCAGGTGTTGTCCATCAGGACGAGCGCGCCTTTGTTATGTGCGAGCTTGGCGATCGCGGCCGTATCCTGCATTTCGAAGCTCAGTGAGCCCGGCGATTCGAGGTAGACGAGGCGCGTATTCGGACGGATCAATTCATCGATGCCGGCCCCGATCAGCGGGTCGTAGTAAGTAACCGTGACGCCGAGCCGCGTCAGAATCTGATCGCAAAAAATACGCGTCGGTCCATAGGCGCTATCGGTGACCAGCACGTGATCGCCGGCATGCACGACAGCCAGGAATGCGCTGGAGATTGCCGCGAGCCCCGACGGCAAGAGCGACACGCCGGCGCATTGCGATCCCTCCAACTCTTGCAACGCGAGTTCAAGCGCTTCCGTGGTCGGCGTACCGCGTCGCCCATATTGGTAACGCGCGCGATGGGCGAGAAAATCCTCGGCGCTCGGATAGAGCACGGTCGAAGCGTGATAGACCGGCGGATTGACGAATCCGTGATAAGACATCGGGTCACGGCCGCCGGTAACGATCTTGGTGTCGGGCTGCCGCGGCCGCGGCGTCTCTTTCGATTTGTCGTTCATCCGCTTCCTTCGTGTGCTTTGTCCGCCGAATTCGGCCACCCGCCTGCCTGGCAAGTCACGTTTGGCGGCTGGCCGGCCATTTCCGGCCATTATGCCGGTTCGTCAACCCCTTGACCTCATAATGCGATCGTTCTCAGATGATCGTGGACGGTTAACAAGCCACGCGCGCCGGGGCCGGGGGCCTGCGCGCTTCCTCGAAAGGGCTGGTCATGAAACGTTTAGCTACGGCTTTCGCTATTGCAACCATGCTTGCGTTGGCCTCGCAGGCGGCATCCGCGCAAACGCTCAAGGCGGTTCAAGATCGCGGTCAGCTCGTCTGCGGCGCGAACGGTGTCGTCGCCGGTTTCGGCGCTCCGGATCCGCAAGGCAATTGGACTGGGTTCGATGTCGATTACTGTCGCGCCATAGCCGCGGCGATCTTCAACGATGCCAGCAAAGTGAAATTTGTGCCACTGACGGCGCAAAACCGGTTTACCGCGCTGCAATCCGGCGAAGTCGACGTGTTGGCGCGCAATACCACCTGGACGATGTCGCGCGATACTACGCTCGGGCTCGATTTCGCCGCCGTGAATTTTTATGACGGCCAGGGCTTCATGGTCCGCAAGTCGCTGAAAGTAAATTCGGCGCTTGAACTCAATGACGCGGCGGTCTGCGTGCAGCAGGGCACCACCACGGAGCTCAATCTCGCGGACTATTTCCGCGCGAATAACATGTCATTGAAGACGGTGACCTTTGCGACGGCCGATGAAGCGGTCAAGGCCTATGACAGCAGCCGTTGCGACGCCTACACCACCGATTCATCGCAGCTCTACAGTGAGCGCCTTCGGCTGAGCGATCCCAACGCGCATATCGTGCTGCCGGAGATCATCTCCAAGGAGCCACTCGCTCCTGCCGTGCGGCAGGGCGACAATGCCTGGGAAGATCTCGTGCGCTGGACACACATGGCGTTGGTCGATGCGGAAGAGGTCGGAGTCACTCAGCGCAATGTCGACGATATGATGAAATCCAATGCGCCGGATGTGCGACGTCTGCTCGGCGTCGAGGGTCAATTTGGCCAATCGCTCGGCCTGACCAATGATTGGGCGTATCGGATCATCAAGGCCGTCGGCAATTACGGCGAAATCTTCGAGCGGAACGTCGGTCAAGGCTCGCCATTGAAGATTGCGCGCGGCCTTAACGGGTTGTGGACCAAAGGCGGTCTGCAATACGGACTGCCCGTGCGGTAATCCGGCTGGCTGTCGCGGTCGCCGCCGGCCATGTCGAAAATGCTGCAATTCCCGGTTCGCAGCAAACAGCAATGGACCAATATTGCGCTTCAGGCGGCGCTTGTGGTCGTGGTCGGCGGCCTGATCTATGCAGCTGCGGTCAACGCGGCGAATAATCTCGCGAAAGCCGGGATCGCTTCCGGCTTTCGCTTCTGGGACAACACCGCCGGTTTCGATATCAGCCAGACGCTGATCCCCTACTCGTCGAGCACTTCGACGTTCGGTCGCGCCTTCTGGGTCGGCCTTCTCAATACGCTTCTCATCGCTTCGCTCGGCATCGTGCTGGCGACAGCGCTCGGTTTCACCATCGGGATCGCACGACTGTCGCGCAATTGGCTGGTGTCGCACCTGGCCGGCGGCTATGTCGAACTGGTTCGCAACGTTCCGCTCCTGTTGCAGATCCTGTTCTGGTACAACGCCGTTCTCAAATCGCTGCCCGACCTGCGCGGCAGCATTGCGATTCCAGGCGGCGCGTTTCTCAATAATCGCGGCCTGTTTCTGCCACAGCCGCTGTTCGGTTCAAACTTTGGTTACGTCGTCGCCGTGCTTGTCTTGGGCATCGTGGCCACGATGGCGGCGCGGATTTGGGGCCGCCGCCGCCAAGAGCGCACCGGGCAACTGCCGCGCACGTTGAATTACGCTTTCGGACTGATTGTGCTGTTGCCGCTTGTCGTGTTCTTCGCCGCGGGTGCGCCGCTGTCCTTCAGTTTTCCGGAACTGGCCCGCTTCAATATCCGCGGCGGCATCGAGATCCTGCCGGAATTCGCGGCGCTTCTGGTTGCGCTGACGATCTATACCGCCGCGTTTATCGCCGAGGTTGTGCGTGCCGGCATTCTTGCCGTGGCGCCCGGGCAGACCGAAGCTGCGCAGGCACTCGGCTTGCGCTCGGGCGCGACGCTTCGGCTGGTGGTGGTGCCGCAGGCGATGCGCGTTATCGTGCCGCCGCTGACCAGCCAGTATCTCAATCTGACCAAAAACTCCTCGCTCGCGGTCGCTATCGGGTATCCCGATCTGGTGCAGGTATTTGCCGGCAGCGTGCTCAATATCACCGGCCAGGCGGTCGAGATGATCGCCATTACCATGGCGGTTTATCTTTTCCTCAGCCTGGCCACGTCGTTTTTGATGAATCTCTACGGGCGCCGAGTCGCCATCGCGGAGCGATGAACCATGGCGGTAGCCGACCAGGTTTATCTGCGCGACGCACCGGCGAAACTTTTGCCGGCGCCGGTCGCGAGCGCCGGCATGCTCGGCTGGCTGCGTGCCAACTTGTTCTCGTCCCCGGCGAATATCGCGCTCACTATCATCTGTTTCGCCGCCATTGTCTGGATCGTGCCGCCGTTACTGCGCTTTTTTATCTTCGATGCGGTGTGGTCAGGCGCCGATCGTGAGGCCTGCCTACCGTCGGAGCAACACCCCGAACCCGGCGCGTGCTGGGCTTTCGTGCGGGAATGGTCCTCCTATTTCGTCTATGGCTTCTATCCAATAAGCGAGCGGTGGCGCGTCGATCTGTTCTTCGGGCTGCTCGCGCTCGGAATCGCTTGGCTAGCCTGGCTCGGTGCGCCGCGCCGCGATCTCGGCGCCATCTATTTCTTCATCGTGCTGCCGATCCTTTCTTACATTCTGCTGAGCGGGGTGCCGATGATCGGCTTGCCCGACGTGCCGACCTCGCTGTGGGGCGGCATTCTCGTCACCATCGTCGTTGCAACAGTAGGCATCGTGGCCTCGCTGCCGCTCGGCATTCTGCTGGCGCTGGGGCGGCGCTCGGCAATGCCGGCGGTGAGGCTGGCCTCAATCACCTTCATCGAATTTGTGCGCGGTGTGCCGCTGATTACGGTCCTGTTCATGGCGAGCGTCATGTTGCCATTGTTCGTGCCCGATCGCTTTGCGCCGGATAAGCTTGTGCGTGCGCTTATCGGCGTTGCTTTGTTCGCCTCGGCCTATATGGCCGAGGTCGTGCGCGGTGGACTGCTTTCGATTCCGCGCGGCCAATTTGAGGCGGCGCAGGCGCTGGGCTTGTCATATTGGCGCATGATGGTTCTCGTCATTTTGCCGCAAGCGTTGCGGGTGACACTGCCGAACATCGTCAACACCTTCATCGGATTGTTCAAGGATACGACGCTGGTCTTCATTGTCGGGATTTTCGACTTTCTGCGCACCATCGAAGCCGCGCGCGGCGATCCGCACTGGGCGACGCCGGTCACCAGTGTGACGGGCTATGCTTTTGCGGCGGTGTTCTACTTCGTGTGCTGTTATGGGATGTCGCGCTATTCGCGAAACGTCGAAGCGCGACTGGCGCGCGCGCATCGGCGGTAAAAGATACGGGACATGACAAATACGGCCATGACAAATCCGGCGAATGAGAGCGGCGGCGGAAAAGCGCAATGGGCGGTCGAAATCATCGCCCTGAACAAATGGTATGGCGATTTTCACGTGCTGCGCGACATCAACCTCACAGTTGCCCGCGGCGAACGAATCGTCATTTGCGGCCCTTCCGGCAGCGGCAAGTCAACGATGCTTCGCTGCATTAATCGTCTGGAGGACTGGCAGCGCGGACGCGTCGTCGTCGACGGCAAAGAACTCACCGACGATGCCAAGCAGATCCTGACTGTACGCCGCGATATCGGAATGGTGTTTCAACAGTTCAACCTGTTCCCACATCTGACCGTTCTGGAAAATTGCACCTTGGCGCCGATCTGGGTAAGGCGCATGCCAAAAAAAGACGCTGAAGAGCTCGCCATGCGTTATCTCCAGCGCGTGCGGATACCGGATCAAGCGCTCAAATATCCCTCGCAGCTGTCGGGCGGCCAGCAGCAGCGCGTCGCGATCGCGCGGGCCTTGTGCATGAGCCCGCATATCATGTTGTTCGACGAGCCAACTTCGGCGCTCGATCCTGAAATGGTCAAGGAGGTGCTCGACACCATGGTCGAGCTCGCCGGCGACGGCATCACCATGCTCGTCGTCACTCACGAGATGGGTTTCGCGCGTCAAGTGGCCAATCGGATCATATTCATGGCCGACGGCCAGATCGTCGAAATCAACGAGCCGAAAGCGTTCTTCGAACATCCGCAGCACGAGCGCACGCGACTGTTCTTGCGGCAAATTCTGCATTGATAGAAAGCTCAATTTGTCAATTTGCAGACGAAAAGATTACGCCTTCGTAATCTTCGGCGCAGACCATTTCCAAACTTTAACTTGTGCCGCGGCCCGCCGCGCCATCTACTCGAGGCAAGTTTAGAATTTCAGGAGGATCGCCATGTTGAGGCCAGTGATCACCGCGACCGCACTCATTGCGCTCGCCGGTTCTTCGCTCGCTTATGCGCAACACAATTTTGGCAGTGGCGGCGGGTTCACGGACGACCAACCGCGCTTCGAGCAACGCCATCGGTTGAGTGCTGCGGATGTGTCCGCATTTGCCGACGCGCGGATCGCCGCCTTGAAAGCCGGACTCCAGCTCACGCCCGACCAGACCAAGAACTGGCCGCAATTTGAGCAGGCTGTTCGCGATCTCGTTCAATTGCGCATCCAGCGGCTGCAGGAGCGCCAAGCCAGCGATCAACAGTCTCCGGGCACGCCTTTTGAGCGACTGTCGCAGCGGGCCGACAACATGGCCAAGACCAGTGCCACTCTGAAGAAGATCGCCGACGCCGGCGCGCCGCTTTATCAGAGCCTCAACGACGACCAGAAAAGCCGTTTCGTCAGACTCGCGCGTATGCTGCGCCCGCATCATATGCGCGGGGGTCACGGTTGGGGCGAGGACCGGCGCGACGGCTAGCCGATTTCCAGATCGCAGCGTATTCGCGCGCCCGCTGATTCCCCTCCCTGCAGCGGGCGGAAAGGAAGGCCGCAGGAGACGTCCTGCGGCTTTCGCATTTTTGTGCGGGGACTGCGCAGATCGAGGGGCCTATAGCGTCTCTATGAATTGCACCATCTGCCGCCGCTGATCGGGATCGGGAAGGGGTCCGCGCATCGCGCCAAGATTGTCGGTCATGTGGGCGGCGTCGGCGGTGCCCGGAATGACCGCGGTCACGCGTTGATCGCCGAGCAGATATTTGAGAAAGAATTGCGCCCAGCTGCCGGCGAAGCCTTGTGCCCAGTCCGGCAGCGGCCGC
>DATAYT010000107.1:0-9809 GCA_036272395.1 Xanthobacteraceae bacterium | reverse complement strand
TAAGATCAAGTCGACGCTGCAGATCGGCAAAGATCAGAAAAAAGCCGTGACGCTCGAGCCGACGCCGGAATTGATCGACGTATTGTGGGGCTACTACCTCGCCACCGGCAGCTACGTGCCGATCCAGCGCGTGATCAAGCTTTTGCCGCTCGCCAACGACAAGGACAATGTCGACAGTCTGACCACCGGCAGCGCCGCCAAGTTCACGCTCGCCAGCAATGCGGTGCGCGATTCCGATTTGCTGGCGATGTTGAAATGGGCCGACAAGAGCCAGCCCAAGGAAGTCAAAGTCGTGCTCGACGACGTGATCGAGACCGCGGAAACGGTCGACACCGTGCACATGCGTCAGGAGTCGCTCGCGGCGATCGAGGAGCTCAAGACCAAGGGCCCGAATTCCAAACGCGAACTCTCGGGCTGGGGCCAGATCGGCCAGGGCGCACTGTCAATGGGCTGCGTCGTAGCCGCGGCCACCGGCCAGATCGAATTGGGAATACCTTGCGTGCTCGGCGGCGCCGCTTACACCGCCGGCCTGCAATACATGACGCATTAGTGGTCATTCCCGGGGAATCGCCGCGTGTCCCGGGCGCAGCGCAGCATGAAATGGTGCGCTGGTGAACCGGGACCTTTGCAAACTCAGAATTTGAAACGATCCCGGATCTGCGGCGCACCGCCATTAATTTTCAGTAAATTACGGAAGCTCGAAAGGGGGTAAGGAGACGCGAGTCTTCTTTATTTGGTTTCCAGTCGCCCCAACTGCGCCTCGACCGCGGCGGCCGCGTGCTGCGGCTCGACCCATTCAAATTGGGGCAGCTGACTGCGGAACCAGGTGGCCTGCCGTTTGGTGTAGCGGCGGGTGTCGCGCTTGGCTTGTTCAACCGCTTCGGCCATCGTGATGTCGCCTTTAAGATGGCGGATCAGCCACGGCACGCCGTGCGCCTTCATGGCCGGCAGGCTGGGATCGAGATTACGCGCGGCGAGTGCCCGCACTTCGACCAAGGCGCCGGCCGCCATCATGGCATCGAACCGCGCATCGATCCGCTGCGCGAGCTCATCGCGGTTCGGCATCAGAAACACCCTCGCCGCGCCGGCGAGATCGACGCCCGCCGGCGTATTGTCCGCGTGCCATTCCGTCAACGACCGTCCGGTCGCCAGCACCACTTCCAGCGCGCGCGTGATGCGGGCGCGGTCGCCGGGTTTAAGCCGCGTCGCGGTCGCGGGATCGCAACGCTTGAGTTCGGCATGCAGCGCCGCGACGCCCTCGGCGGCAAGCCGGGCGCGGACCTCGCGGCGAATCTCCGCCGGAATTGGCGGCACCGCGGCGATGCCGCGCGTCAGTGTCGAGAAGTAAAGCCCGGTGCCGCCGGTCACGATCGCTGGTTGGCCTCGGCCGAGCGTATCAGCCAGCGCCGTGGCGGCTTCGCCGAACCAGCGACCGACCGAATAATTTTCCGCGGCATCGACATGGCCGTAGAGCCGGTGCGGCAGGCGCTGCTCCTCATCCGGCGACGGCCGCGCGGTAATGATGCGCAGATCACGATAAACCTGCATGGAATCTGCATTGATGATGATGCCGCGGAGCTTCGCCGCGAGCTCGAGCGCCAAGACCGACTTGCCGCTTGCCGTTGGGCCTGCAATGAGAATGACCGTCGACATGCCCGTTCGGATCGCATGACATGTCTTACGTGGCAACGCTTATCTCGGCGGCGACGCGCCCGGCGGTAACCGAGGCCTTGGCGGTGCGCGTCGCCGAAAAGCTGCCGCAAGCGCGTCGCGGCGCCTGGCTCCATGTCGGCGTCGCGGTCGACATCGTGTTTGGCGATCCGGCGGATCGACCCGGCGCCACGGCAGGCGCGCTGAAAAAGCTCAGTGGCGAATTGCGCGGCGTGATCGGCGCCGCGCCGGTCGATGTCGTCGTCCAGCCGCTGGACGGTCGGCGCAAGAAGCTTCTGGTTGCCGACATGGATTCGACCATGATCGGCCAGGAATGCATCGACGAGCTCGCCGATTATGCTGGATTGAAGGACCGCGTGGCGGCGATCACCGCGCGCGCGATGGCGGGCGAGATCGCGTTTGCGCCCGCGCTGCGCGAGCGGGTAGCGCTGTTGCGGGGGCTTCCCACATCGACGATCGATAAAGTCATCGCCGGACGCATCCGGCCGAATCCGGGCGCGGCAGTGCTGGTGCAAACCATGCGGGCGCATGGCGCCTATACCTGCGTGGTGACTGGCGGCTTCACCGCCTTCATGGCGCCGCTGGCGGCGACAATCGGTTTCGACGAATACCACGCCAATACATTATTGACGGACGCCGCCGGCCGGCTCACCGGCGAGGTGGCGGAGCCGATGCTTGGCCGCGAAGCCAAGCGCGACACTCTGCTGGCGCTTCGCGAGCAGTTGCGGCTCCGGCGCGAAGAGACCCTCGCGGTCGGCGACGGCGCCAACGACATTTCGATGATCGAGGCGGCCGGGCTGGGCATCGCTTTTCACGGCAAGCCGGCGCTGCGTGAAAAAGCCGGCGTCTGCATCGATCACGGCGACCTCACCGCGCTTCTCTACGCACAGGGCTATCGGCGTGAGGATTTTGTGGCAGGCGCTTAGGGTCTTCCGCTCTCGCGGTTAGCCGCCATAGGATGGGCGGTTATACGCAGACACAGATCTGATGGAAATTGGAGTCCGACGGTCATGATCCGGTTGGCCAAGATCGTAGTGATCGCGGCGCTCGCAGCGTTCGCGCTGATCGTCGCTTACGACAACGTGTTCGATTACAACTCGAACTACCAGTTCGTGCGGCATGTCTTGAGCATGGATACGATATTTCCCGACAGCGTTTTGCGGTCGCGCGCCATCGATAGCGAAACAATGTGGCGCGCGGCCTATGCGGCGGTCATCGCCACCGAGGCTTCGACCGGTCTACTGCTGGCGCTGGGCGCGGTCGTTTTACTCGGCCGGTTGCGGGCGAGTGCCAAAATCTACAATCACGCGAAACTCTGGGCGGTGGCGGGGCTGACACTCGGGTTTTGCCTATGGTTTTTCGGTTTTGTCGTGATCGGCGGCGAATATTTTGCGATGTGGCAGTCGAAGCTTTGGAACGGTCAGGACGGCGCCTTCCGCATCGCCGGAACGATGCTCGCCGCATTGATTTTTGTCAGCTTGCCTGACAGCGAGCTTGCTTAATACATATTTGGATAACGGGACCGGCTTGCCCCCGTGCACCAATGAACAACCAGTCCCAGGCTTCCAACCGGCGACGCGTACGAGCGTTCTTGCTGAGCGATCGGATCGACACTGCCAATCTCGAGCATGAGGGCGTGGTCTCGACTGCCCCGGTTACCTACAAATTCGGCAAGGATGGCTTTGTCACTTTGTTTCGCTACGGCGTTGCGGTGACCATGTGTCTGTCGCCCGAGGAGGAACAACAAGTGCTCCGCACGCTGGAGCCCCGCCTGGTACGTCCGATCACGCCGCCGGAGGAAGAGACATTATTGGTCGAGCAGGCGCCCGATAAGGACGATCAGATTTTGCCGGGCGGCCCGCTGCTGCTCAAACAAATTACGCCGGAGCATCTGGTCGTCATCGCCGATGCCTTGTCGAAGAGCGTCGTTCTCGCCCGCGACGAGCGCGAGGTCGCCGGCGTGTTCGACATCGTCGAACCGTTCGCGCGCCAGCTTGCCGAAAGCGGCCGCCTCTATGAGGGCCGCCGGACCATCTTGAGGCATATCGGCAACGCCCTTCTGGTGCAGTCCCGCCTCTCGGGACGGGTGGCGGTGACCGAGAAACCCGACGTGGTTTGGGACCGGCAAGACCTCGATCGGCTTTATGCCCGGCTGGAAGACGAATACGAGCTGAAAGAACGCGCCGAGGCTTTGTCCCGCAAGCTTGCCGTCATTGCCAACACCGCCGAGATCCTCACCGACACGATCGACACCAGGCGGTCGCTGCGGCTTGAGCTCATCATCGTGATTTTGATCGCGGTCGAACTGGCGATTGCCGGTTTTCAGGTGCTCTATTCGATCGGTTAGCGCGATCGCGAGGGTATAATTCCGTCAACCGCTGTTCTTTCGGAGGTCGAAAATGAACGCGTTCGATCCAACCTTTGTGCGATTCGTTCTCAATCTCATCGGCGCCTTGTCAGCCCTCGTCGCCGCCGGATTGTGGTTTCGTTCGACGACGGTCAGCATGCCGGACCGGCTCGACGACATAGCCGCGGAATTACAGCGCGTCGGGCGATGGAACGCCTGGGCCGCGGGCGCGACCTGCATCTCCGCCCTGTCCCAGTGTTTGCATTTTTTGTTTACGGCGGCGTAACCGGAAAATCATTGGCCGGCAAACATGCCGTCCGACTTTCCCTGCCGCACCATTTCCTGGCAATAGGCATAAAGCGCGTCGTAGACAATCCATTCCGCGGCATTGAGCGCGTGATCGTCTTTATAGTCGAGATGACGAAAGCCTTGGGCGATCGCCTCCAAACCCGGTCCTTCGGGCTGCTGATAGAGCGTGTTATCAGTGTCGGCGCCATTGACGATCTTGCCGAGGAGCACGAGTGCGCGATTATCCGTCAGTTTGTACTTCTTCAAGATCGCTTCGAACGAGCATTCCTTGCCGTGATGGCCGAGTTCGACGTTCTTGACGTCATAGGGAATGGCGTCGAGCCGCTCGGCTTCGTCCATCACCTTGTCCGCTGGCACAAAGACGAATTCCGCATCCTTGTCGACGAAGTGTTTGATTAGCCACGGGCAGGCGACCCGATCGACCTTGACGCGTTCACGCGTGATCCATTTCATTGCTTCCTCCATTCGCCATTGGCCGCGGCGCGGTCTTCGGCCGCTCGATCGCGGCAGACACACGGCGTGACATTTTCGATCCGGTATTCCGCCACCGCTTCATCCGCCGCGAAGTCTAAAGCAATGTTCCGCGCAAACGGTGACCAGGCAAAACGCTGCCGAAACTCGAGATCGGGTGCGTTTTCGCTCAGGCGCGTGAACACAATGTCGAAGAATCCTCCGGAATCTACCGCACATTCCGACGTGTTGGCCGTTACGATTGCGGTCCAGTTGCGCTGCAGCTTGGGCGTTCTTATCGCCGAAAATTGCACCTCACTGAGCGTCAAAGCGGGCCGGCAGAGATTTCGCGCGATTCCGCCGATAATTCCACCGAATTCAACCATCGCGAACAGAAGCGCCACCATACAGGTCCGCATCGCAGGCATTGTTACCTCCGCAAAATCCCGGACTGCTCAAGACTTGGTCGCAGCTGGCGCCGTCTGCGGCCGCGGCGTGCGCCAAAAGCCGGCGCGGAATGCGATCGCGAGGCTCGCGCCATAGACTGCCAGCCCCGCGGCCGCGACCGCCGCGAGGCCGTCAAGCCCCGCGCCAGTGCGATGCACGACGATCCAGCCGCCGGCCGCGACGACCGCGGCGCGGCCGGCGATGCCGATGAGCGGCCACAGCGGGCGGCCGGCGGCCTGGAATGAGGATGCCAGCGTCAGCCCCAAGCCGAGAAAGACATAGGCGATGCCGGTAATGGCGAGATAGTGCGCGGCCAGGACGTAAATGTCTGGCGCCGTTGTGAACAGGCTGGTCCAGACATTGGGCAGCATGACACCGAACAATCCGATGCATCCGGTGATCGCCGCCGCAAGGCTGGCCGCGATCCAGGCGATGCGTTCGGCGCGCGCAAATTTGCCGGCGCCGATATTGGTCCCGACCATCGCCAGCACGCCGGCGCCCAAGCCGAACGCCAAGGGATAGAGCAGATATTCAAGGCGCACGGCGACGCCGAAGCCCGCGAGTTGCACTGCGCCCAAAGCGCTTACAAAACCTGTGAGCGTGGCGAGCGCCAGATTGTTGAGGATGGGCTGGAGCGACATCGGCGCGCCGACGCGCAGAATCTCGATGAACAGCCGCCGGTCGAGACGCACGCCGCGCAGCGTCAGCTGGATCGCGGTTCGTCCCGAGGCGATGTACCAAAACAGGATCGCGCTCGACGCCGTAAACGACGTCACCGTGGCGATTCCGGCGCCGGCAACGCCGAGCGGCGGCAGCGGCCCGATGCCGAACATCAAAAGTGGCACCAGCACGATGTGCAGGGCTTCGGCTGTGATGTAGACCAACGCCAGCACGGCGGCTTGCCCGGCGCCGCGCACCACGCTGGTCAGCGTGCTGAGCAGCCAATAGGCGAGCGCGCCGGCGAAGATCGCATTCGAATATTCAAGCGCGGCCGCTCGCGTGTCGCCACTGCCACCCATCAGTCGATAAATCGCCGGCCCGCCTAACAGCAGAACTGCGGTGAAAATGGCGGCCATTGCCGCAGCGATGATGATGCCGTGAACGACTAGCGCCGAAGCATCGCCATGGCGGCCCGCCCCGATGGCGCGCGCGATCGCCGACGCGATCGCGCCGCCCATGCTGGAATTGGCCATCTGCTGCATCAGCATGATCAGCGGAAAAACCAGCGACAGCCCGGCCAGCGCCTGTGGCCCCATGCGGCCGACGAAATGCGCGTCGACCGTCGCGGTCACCGCAATCAGCACGACATTGACGACAACGTTCGGCGCGGCGAGGCGCAACAGCGTCGCCACGATTGGGCCTTCGAGGAGAAGACGGGTGCGGGCAGCAGCCGCTGGTTCGGTAACGGTGGATGTGCTTGCGGGCTGAACGACTGAGGCGCTGGCGTTCGTCATGGCGCTCCGGTCCCTTCACAGGGCTGGAGCAGCGCTTGGACGACGCGTCTTTGAAGAAGCCGGGCGGCTGCGTGGGAGCCCGACGCTTGGTCATCTAGGCGCGGAGAGGGGTGGGCGACAAAGCATCATTTTTCGGGCCTGCCTTAGTTTTTCTAATGATGGCCCGGTGCCCATTCTCACGTAGGCTTGCGAGAAAATCAAAAATCGCCGTAATCTCCTTTGAGTTTTTCTAATGACCTTAGAGCGTAGAACCGCCCCATGCCGCGGCGCCTGCCCCAGCTCAACGCGCTGAAAGCCTTCGAGGCCGCGGCTCGGCATGTCAGCTTCACCCGCGCCGCCGAGGAGCTCTGCGTCACCCAAGGCGCGGTGAGTCATCAGGTCAAGGCGCTGGAAGCCGAGCTTGGCGTCAAGCTTTTCAACCGCGAGCGGCAGCAGCTGATCATCACCGACGCCGGCCGCGATTACCTTGCCGTCGTGCGCGACGCGCTCGATCGCATTGCCATGGGCACCGAGCGCCTGGTGCAGCGGCAGAGTTCGGGCATGCTGACCGTGAGCACCTCGCCCGATTTTGCCGCCAAATGGCTCGTGCACCGGCTCGGCCGCTTTGCCGAGGCGCATCCCGCGATCGACCTGCGGGTTTCCGCGGCCATGCATCACGTCGATTTCGCGCGCGAGGATGTCGATCTCGCCGTCCGCCATGGCGACGGCCACTGGCCAGGATTGCACGTGACGCGGCTATGCAGCGAACAACTGTTCGCGGTGTGCAGTCCGGCGCTCGGGGCCAAATTGAAGCGGCCGAAGGACGTGCTCAAGCTGCCGCTATTGCACCTCGACGACCGGGGCCCCTGGATCGCCTGGCTCGAAGCGGCGGGAGTCGCCAATAGCGATGCGCTGCACGGGCCGGTGCTCAATCGCGCCAGCATGCTGATCGACGCCGCCATCGACGGTCATGGCGTCGCGCTCGCCCGCACCACGCTCGCGGCATGGGATCTCATCCACAAGCGCCTGGTGCGGCCGTTCCCGGTCGAATTGCCGTTGGCCAAGTCGTATTGGATCGTTTGCCCGAAGGCGACCGCGGATCTGCCCAAGCTGGTCGCATTCCGCGACTGGTTATTAGCGCAGGCACGCGACGACGCCCGAGCGTTGCGCAAGAAAAATAGTTAGTTTCGGCGCGGCGGTGCGGCGACGAAAGTGCGCTATTGCAAATTCAGCGCGACGAAACGGGTATCGCCGTTGCCGTTGGAGACCAAGAGCACCGCGATCTTCTTGCCCTGTCCTTTGAGCTGATCGACGCGCTTTTGCATATCGGCGGGACTGGCGACGGTCTGGTATTGCACCTCCACGATCACGTCGCCCGGCGCCAGCCGCTTGTCGGGATCGGCCATGGCCACGCTGGCATCGACGCCGGTGACCAGGACGCCGCTCACCGCGCTCTTGATCTTGAACTTGCGGCGCTGGTCGTCGGACAGTTCGGAGAGTTCGAGACCGAGCGTTTTCTGCACCACCGATTTATCGGGCGGCGCTTCCTGCTTGACGCTGGCTTCGGCGACCTTCTCGTTGTCCTGCAGCCGGCCGACCGTGACTTTGTGCGTCTCCTGCTTGCCCTTGCGAATGACGACCACATCCACGACCTTGCCGACCGGCGTGTCGGCGACGACACGCGGCAGGTCGTGCATTTCCTTGACGTCATGGCCGTCGAACGACACCACGACATCGCCCGGCTCGATGCCGGCCGGCTTGGCTGGGCCCTTGTCGTCCACGCCGGCAACTAGCGCGCCGCGCGGCGGCGCGATGTTCAGGCTCTCGGCGATGTCGTCAGTGACCTGCTGGATGCGCACGCCGAGCCAGCCGCGGCGGGTTTCGCCAAACTGGCGAAGCTGATCGATCACCGCTACCGCGCTGTTCGACGGCACGGCGAAACCGATGCCGATCGAGCCGCCCGACGGCGAAATGATCGCGGTGTTGACGCCGACTACTTCGCCGTTGAGGTTGAACAACGGCCCGCCGGAATTGCCGCGATTTATCGCGGCGTCAGTCTGGATATAGTTGTCGTAGGGCCCGGAATTGATGTCGCGGTTGCGCGCCGAGACAATACCGGCCGTGACCGAGCCGCCGAGGCTGAACGGATTGCCGATGGCGATCACCCATTCGCCGAGCCGCAATTTGTCGGAGTCGCCGAATTTCACCGCCTTGATCGGCTTGTCGGAGTGCACGCGAAGCAGCGCGAGATCGCTCTTATTATCCTTGCCGACCAGCGTCGCCTTCAGCTTGGTGCCGTCGTTGAGAATGACATTGATCTCGTCGGCATCGGCGATGACGTGATTGTTGGTCACGACCAGACCCGACGCATCGATGATGAAGCCGGAGCCGAGCGAGTTGATGCGCCGCGGCGTCTGCTCGTTGCCGCCGCCGCCGCCGCCACGCCGGTTCTTGAAGAACTGATCGAAGAATTCTTCCATCGGCGAGCCGGGCGGCAGGTCGGGCATTTCGGTGACGCGCGGGTCGACTTTTTGCGAGGTGGAAATGTTGACCACCGCGTCGATGACCTGCTCGGCGACGTCGGCGATATTCTCCGGCCCGCGCGCCGCCGCCGGCTGCGCCGCCGTCAAGCAAAGTGCCGCCGCCAGCGCCGCGGCGGGCATCAAGCGGATCGGCAGAGTGCGGTCGAACAAGCGAGCGGAAAAGCGATGCAAATTCAATGGATCAAACGGCATGGAGGCCGGGGCTCCTGGTCAGGCGAGGCATTGGAAATAACGTTTCGGGAAGGTGCTCCTGTCGCGGCTGGGACGCAAGGCCGCAGCGGATCGAAGGATTAATGCCAAAGATCAATTAGGGTTCGGATTGGGGCGGAATAGCGACTGGCCGAACGAAAGCGCGTAGTCGACACAGTATCGAGCAGCGCGCCGTCATTCCGGGGCGACGCCTTGTCTCGCGGAGCCTGTCTTCGGGCAGGCACGGCCCGGGATGACGTCCGGCATCTCGTCCGTGATCCAATGCTTGCCGCGGATAACAATTTCCGTCGATTGATCCTGCTGCTCGACGACGTCGACGCAGGTTCCGCGCCTGACCACAATGCAGCCCTTCCACTTTACCGGGTAAGGCGGACGGCCATGGTTGAGACTGGCGAGCGA
>DATAYT010000106.1:0-2061 GCA_036272395.1 Xanthobacteraceae bacterium | reverse complement strand
GGCAGCCAGAAGGCTCAGGAAATCCGCGCCAGGGCCGACCGCGACGTGACGGTTCTGCTCGCCGAGGCCACTTCGCAAGCGGAAAACATTCGCGGCCAGGGCGATGCCGAGCGCAACCGCATCTTTGCCGATGCCTATGGCAAGGACGCCGACTTCTTCAGCTTCTATCGCACCATGCAGGCCTATGAGCGCAGCATGCAGCACGGCGACACGCATCTGGTGCTCCGCCCGGATGGCGATTTCTTCCGTTTCTTCGGCGATCCGACCGGCAAGGCGACGCCGGACGGCGCGGCGGCGGCAGCGCCGGCGGGCGCGGCGGCCCCATCCGCCGCCAATCCGCCGCGCGCGCAGCGCTGACGCATAACGGTAAGCCGCCGGGCACGCACCCTCGATGTCGGACTTTATCGTCGCGCTGGGTCTGTTCTTTGCGCTTGAAGGCCTCGTGCTTGCCGCGTTTCCCGGCGGCGCCAAACACATGATGAAGACCGTGCTTGTCACGCCGAACGGTCAGCTGCGCATCGCCGGCATCGTTTCGGCCGTGATCGGCGTCCTCATCGTCTGGCTGGTGCGCGGGTAGCATGATCCGGAAAAGTGGGAACCGGTTTTCCGAAAAGATCATGCTCCAGTAAAAATCGAGAGCACGATCCGGAAAAAGACCGCCCCGGACTTGATCCGGGGCGGGAACCGGTACTAGTTGAAGCCAACGAAAATCTGTTCAGCCCAGCAGCCGGACGCCGACAATCACCAGCACGCTGGCAAGCGCGATACGCACCACGGCGTCGCGCGCGCGCGTCGCCAGGTAACTGCCGAGGATGATTCCCGGGATTGATCCGATCAACAAATTGCCGAGCAGCGTCCAATCGACCGAACCAAGATACCAGTGGCCGGCGCCGGCGAGGAGCGTCAGCGGCACCGCGTGCGCAATGTCCGATCCGACGACGCGGCCGGGCGCCATTTTCGGATGCAGGATCAACAGCACCGTCACGCCGATGGCGCCGGCGCCGACCGATGTGGCGGTGACCAGCGCACCCATCGCCAGACCCAGCGCGACGGTCAGCAGGCGCGCATTGCGCGGATCGAGGCCATTGAGGCGGCCGGCATAGCGTTCGCGAATCTTTCGGCCCGCGAGCAGAAACGACGCGGTGACGAGGAGCACGGCGCCGAGGGTGACGGTGAGCGCGTGCTGCGCGGTGGCGCCTTCGAGATCGAACTGCGACAGCACAAAAAGTGTCGCGATCGTGGCCGGCACGCTGCCGATCGCCAGCATGGCGACCAAGAGCCAATCGATCGTTCGCGCCGCGCTGTGAACGATGGTGCCGGTCGCCTTGGTCGAGGCGGCAAACAACAAGTCGGTGCCGACCGCCGTCGTCGGCTGGACGCCGAACAGCAGGATGAGCAGCGGCGTCAACAACGAGCCGCCGCCGACGCCGGTCATGCCGACCAGAGCGCCGACGCAAAACCCGGAGACCGCGTAGAGAAGCTCCGGCGCGATCAGATTATGCATGCCTTACTCGTGATTTCGCCCGGCAGCGAAATCCTACGGCGAAGCGCGCAAAAATCGTTTTCAAAGATTGAACAAAAGATTCCTCTGTATTCTACGAATGATCGATGTGACGACAGCTTTGTTCCGCGCGCGTGGGCCGGTTCCAGGCAAGTTCCAGGTAAACGACTGATGCCGGACGCAGTCTCGCGGAGAGCGCGCCGACGCGCCGACTTTCGCTTGGCTTTGACCATGACCCTGTCCCCCGATAGAACGCAATCGATGACGTGCCTAAGGTAACAAAGATGGGTTCACGGCGTGGGTTTCACTTCATTGTTGTGATTTCAACGTACCTCGGCATCGCGCCCGCATTCGCGGACATAACGGTGCTGACCTACAACATGCGATTTTGCCCGAGCTGGGCGGAAGCCCATGAGCGGTCGCTCGCCAGTCTCAACCATGGCCGTCCGCCTTACCCGGTAAAGTGGAAGGGCTGCATTGTGGTCAGGCGCGGAACCTGCGTCGACGTCGTCGAGCAGCAGGATCAATCGACGGAAATTGTTATCCGCGGCAAGCATTGG
>DATAYT010000105.1:0-3189 GCA_036272395.1 Xanthobacteraceae bacterium | reverse complement strand
TGGGGCGTGGTGTTCTCCAACGAGACCTTCGACAACATTGCCGCGAACGATCCCGCCAGCGCGCAAGCGATCCGTGAGCATTTCGCCTATTGGGACGACATCGCCGTTCATTATCGCGGGCAAAGTATTGTCTCCACCGGGCACGGCTTCTCCGGCATCGCGCGCAAGACGCTGCTGATGCTGTTGCAAGAGCGGGCCAGCGAGCTCGGCGCGAAGTTGCAGTTTCAAACCGAGATCGCCAGCGCCGGCGAACTCGCCAAGGACTACGACCTCGTTATCGCCGCGGACGGTCTGAACTCAAGGACCCGCAACGATTTCGCGCACGCTTTCAAGCCGGCAATAGAAACGCGCAAAAACAAATTTGTCTGGCTCGGGACCCGGCAGAAATTCGACGACGCCTTTACCTTCATCTTCGAGGAGACCGAGCACAGCTGGGTGTGGGCGCACGCCTATCAGTTCGACGCCGATACCGCGACCTTCATCGTCGAATGTTCGGAGGCGACCTGGCGCAAGTTCGGCTTCGCGACCATGAGCCAGGACGAATCGTGCCGGACCTGCGAGCGGATCTTCGAGAGGTATCTCGGCGGCCATCGGTTGATGTCGAACGCCACGCATTTGCGCGGTTCGGCCTGGCTGAATTTTCCGCGCGTGCTGTGCGAGGCCTGGTCGCATGACAACATCGTGCTGATGGGCGATGCCGCTGCCACCGCGCACTTCTCGGTGGGGTCTGGCACCAAGCTCGCGATGGAGAGCGCGATCGCGATGGCGGACTATCTCGTCAGCGAGCCGAGGCTGCAAGTAGCGTTCAACAAATATGAGGATGCCCGGCGCACCGAAGTCTTGCGGTTGCAATCGGCGGCGCGCAACTCGCTCGAATGGTTCGAGGATGTCGAGCGCTATCTGCATCTCGATCCGGTGCAATTCAATTATTCGCTGCTGACGCGCTCCCAGCGCATCAGTCATGAAAACTTAAGACTGCGCGATCGCGACTGGCTGGAAGGCGCGGAGGCCTGGTTCCAGCGGCTCGCCGGCGCCGGCGACAATACGATCCGCCGCCCGATGTTCGCACCGTTCCGGTTGCGCGATATGCGGCTGAAGAACCGCGTCGTGGTCTCGCCGATGGCGCAATACAAAGCCGTCGATGGCTGCCCCACCGATTGGCATCTCGTGCATTACGGCGAACGCGCCAAAGGCGGCGCGGCGCTGGTCTGCACCGAAATGACCTGCGTCAGTCCGCAAGGGCGGATCACGCCGGGTTGCACGGGGATGTATGCGCCCGAGCATGAGCGGGCGTGGAAGCGCATCGTCGATTTCGTGCATACCGAAACGGATGCGAAGATCTGCTGCCAGCTCGGCCATTCCGGCGCCAAGGGCTCGACCCAGCTCGGCTGGGAGGAAATGGACGCGCCGCTGAAGTCCGGAAATTGGCCAGTGATGGCGCCGTCAGAGGTCGCCTGGTCGGAACGCAATCAGCGCGCCCGCGCCATGACCCGCGCCGATATGGATCGCGTGCGCGAAGAGTTCGTTGCCGCCGCCGAAATGGCGGCGCGCGCCGGGTTCGACATGCTCGAAATCCAGTGCGCGCACGGTTACCTGCTCTCATCGTTCATCACGCCGCTGACCAATTGGCGCACCGACGAATATGGCGGCTCGCTGGAAAACCGCATGCGCTATCCGCTGGAGATCTTCGAGGCGGTGCGCGCGGTCTGGCCGGCGGAGAAGCCGATTTCTGTGCGCATTTCCGCCAACGACTGGGTCGGGGCCGAAGGCATCGAGCCGCAGGACGCGGTTGGGATCAGCCGCATGCTGCAGGAGGCGGGCGTGGACATCTGCGACGTCTCGGCGGGACAGACTTCGGTCAGGGCGCGGCCGGTCTATGGCCGCATGTTCCAGACCCCGTTTTCCGATCGCATCCGCAACGAAACCGGCATGGCGACCATGGCGGTCGGCAATATCTACGAGCCGGATCACGTCAATTCGATCCTGATGGCCGGCCGCGCCGACCTCGTGTGCCTGGCGCGCCCGCATCTCGCCAATCCCTACTGGACGTTGCACGCAGCTGCAAAGCTTGGTGATCGCGGTGAAGCCTGGCCGCCGCCCTATTTTGCCGGGCGCGATCAGCTGTACCGGCTCGCCGGCAGCAGTGAGCCGCCGCCGAGCGCGGTCTGATCATGACAGGCGCGCTCACCCTTGCCGGCAAACACGCGCTGGTCACCGGTGGTGGCACCGGGATCGGCGCCGCGATCGCACTGGCGTTGGCGGAGTGCGGTGCCGCGGTGACGATTTGCGGCCGCCGTGACGCGGAGCTGCAAAAAAGCGCCGCGCGTCACAAAAACATTCATCCGCAAACGGCCGATGTTACCGGTGGGGAGTCCCTGCGGCAGCTCTATCGCGACGCGCAAGCCGCGCGCGGCAGCTTCGGCATCGTCGTTGCAAATGCCGGCGTGGCCGAGAGCGCGCCCGCGGAGAAGGTCAGCCTCGCGTCGTGGGACCACGTTATCGCGGTCAATTTGACTGGCGCCTTTCTGTCGGTGCAGCCCGCGCTCGCAGCGATGCGTGAGCAAAAATGGGGACGCATCGTCTTTATTGCCTCGACCGCCGGGCTGAAGGGCTACGCTTATGTCGCGCCCTATGTTGCCGCCAAGCACGGCGTGATCGGTCTTGCCCGCGCGCTGGCCATCGAGACGGCGAAAGCCGGCATTACCGTAAACGCCGTCTGTCCGGGCTACGCGGAAACCCCGATGCTGGAGCGGGCCGTCGATCGCATCGCCGCGGCAACAAAACGGACCAATTCCGAGGCGCGCGGCGCGCTCGCGGCCAATAATCCGCAAGCCCGCTTCATCAAGCCGGAGGAAGTCGCCGCTGCCGTGGTCTGGCTCTGCGCCGGCGACAGCGCGGCAATCACCGGCCAGGCAATATCGGTTTCGGGAGGCGAAACATGGTGACCTCGGCCGCCGTGGCGGCGCACAAGGACAACGGCGCAACGAGCGAGCGAAAGGCGCGGCTGCGGCTGTGGATCAGGCTTTTGCGGGCAAGCCGCTTTATCGAGGGCGTGACGCGGGAGCGGTTTAAGGCGCAGTTTGAAATGACCTTGCCGCGTTTCGACGTCATGGCGGCGCTCTACCGCAAGCCGGACGGCATGCTAATGAGCGAAATAGCGCGTTTCCTGATCGTGTCGAACGGTAATGT
>DATAYT010000104.1:0-19078 GCA_036272395.1 Xanthobacteraceae bacterium | reverse complement strand
GAAGATTCCGATCATCGGCTGCGGCGGTATCGTCAAAGTCGAAGACGTCGTCGAATATATGCTGGCCGGCGCCACCGCGGTGATGATCGGCTATCTGACTTTCCGCAATCCGACCGGCATGATCGCGATCATCGAAGGGCTCGAGCAATGGTGCGGCAAGCGCGGCTTTGCCCGTGTCGCCGATCTCACCGGCGCCATGATCGATGAGCCGCCGATGGAAACATTCGCTGCCGCCGCAGCGCCGATCGGATAGGCCTGCCTGCCATGACCACGCGCATAACGATCCGCAAGCCGGATGATTGGCACCTGCATGTTCGCGACGGCGAAATGCTCAAAGCGGTATTGCCGTTCACGGCGAAGAATTTCGGCCGCGCCATCCTGATGCCGAACCTGGTGCCACCGGTGCGCACCACCGCCGACGCCAAGGCCTATCGCGAGCGGGTCATGGCGGCGGTGCCGAAGGGTTCGAAGTTCAAGCCGCTGATCACCTGTTATCTGACCGACGACACCGATCCCGACGATGTCGAGCGCGGCTTTCGCGACGGACTATTCACCGCCGTGAAGCTTTATCCCGCACATGCCACGACAAATTCGGCGTTCGGCGTCACCGACTATGCCAAGATGCCGCGCGTCTTGGAGCGCATGGAAAAGATCGGCATGCCCTTTCTCATGCATGGCGAATATGTCGCGCCGGACGTCGACATCTTCGATCGCGAGGCGGTGTTCATCGATCGGCTGTTGTCGAAATGGCTCAAGCAGTTTCCAGGCCTGCGCATGACGCTTGAGCACTTGTCGTCGAAGGAGGGCGTCGATTTCGTCGCCGGCGCGGCGCCCCAGCTCGGCGGGACGATCACGCCGTATCATATGATGCTTACGCGCACCGACTGGCTCGGCCACGGTTTGAAGCCGTACATGTATGTGATGCCGGTCATCAAAACCGGGCGTGACAAGACGGCGCTTCGGCAAGCAGCGACTTCGGGGAAGCCGTGCTACTTCCTCGGCACCGACTCGGCGCCGCATCCTTACGCCAAGAAAGTTTCGGTCAGCGGTATCCCCGGCATGTTCAATGCACCGGTCGCCATCGAGACTTACGCGCAAGTCTTCGAGGAGGAGGGCGCGCTGGACAAGCTCGAAGCCTTTGCCTCGCTCAGCGGCGCCAAGCATTATCGGATGCCGCTCAATGACGAGAGCATCACTTTGGAAAAGACGCCGTGGACGGCGCCGGAAGAGGTCAAGGTCGTCGGGCCCGACGAGCGCGCGCTGATCTACCGCGGCGGCGAGACCATCACCTGGAAGATAGTGAGTTGATCGAGCGCCATTAAATCGTCATCCTGAGGTGCCCGCGCGCAGCGCGGGCCTCGAAGGATGCACCCCCAAGCATGCTGGCTGTCACCCTTCGAGGCTCGCTTCGCTTGCTCCTCAGGGTGACGGATAAAGATCTAGCGAGCCAAATGAGCGCACTATGACCTGCTTCGCCGATAAAGCGGTCGTCGCCGAGCTGACGGCCAAAATGCTGCTCGAAGTGGAGGCCGTCCGCTTTATGGCGGACAAGCCTTTCATCTACACGTCCGGCTGGGCGAGCCCGGTCTATACTGATTGCCGTCGCCTGATCTCCTTTCCGCGCGTGCGCCAGCAGCTGATCGATTTCGGCGTAGCGACCTTGATGCGCGAAGTCGGCTTCGAGCAGTTCGACGCTGTGGCCGGCGGCGAAACCGCGGGAATTCCCTTCGCGGCCTGGATGGCCGACCGCCTGATGCTGCCGATGCAATATGTGCGCAAGAAGCCGAAAGGGTTCGGCCGCAATGCGCAGATTGAGGGCCATATCGAGCCCGGCGATCGCGTCCTCCTGGTCGAGGACATGACCACCGACGGCCGCAGCAAGGTGAACTTCTGCAAGGCGCTGCGCGAGGCCGGCGCGGTCGTCGAGCACGTCTTCGTATTTTTCTTCTACGATATCTTTCCCGAGGGAAAGCAGATCATGCGCGAGCTTGGCGTGACGCTGCACGCGCTCGCCACCTGGTGGGACGTTTTGGAGGCGGCGAAGAAGGGCGGCACCTTCGACAAAGGCAAGCTGCGGGAGGTCGAAAAGTTCATGAAAGATCCCGCGGCCTGGTCGAAAGCGCATGGCGGCGCCGCGCAGGCGGCGGAGTAATCGCGGATGACAACGCAAGTCGCAGATGTAATCGTCGTCGGCGCCGGCAATGCGGCGTTCTGCGCGGCGCTCGCCGCGCAGGAACAGGGCGCCAAAGTACTGATGCTGGAAGCGGCGCCTGAGGAAGAATCCGGCGGCAACAGCCGTTTCACCGCCGGCTCGATCCGGGTCGTCTATAACGGCGTCGAGGACATCAAGACGCTCGTCCCCGATCTCACGCCGGCAGAGATTGAAACCACCGACTTCGGCACTTACACCGCCGATCAGTTTTTTGACGACATGGCGCGCGTCACGCAGCATCATGCCGATCCCGATCTGGTCGAGCTTCTGGTCACCAAAAGTTTCGACTCGCTCAACTGGATGCGCAGTAAGGGCGTGCGGCTTATTCCGATTTATGGCCGCCAGGCATTCAAGATCGACGGCAAGTTCAAGTTTTGGGGCGGCCTGACGGTTGAATCGGTCGGCGGCGGACCCGGTCTGATCGCGATGCTGACCGAAGCGGCGAAAAAGCGCGGCATCGAGGTTCGCTACGCCACCCGCGGCGTCAATCTGTTGTTCGACGGCAATCGCGTCGAAGGTGTCCGCGCGCGCGAGCACGGCGAAGTCCGCGAGCTGCGCGCCCGATCGGTCGTGCTTGCTTCCGGCGGCTTCGAGGCCAATCCGGAATGGCGCACGCGCTATCTCGGGCCCGGTTGGGATCTCGCGAAGGTGCGCGGTTCCCGTTACAACACCGGCGACGGCATTCGCATGGCGCTTGATATCGGCGCCGCGCCGCGCGGCAACTGGTCAGGCTGCCATGCCGTACAATGGGAAATGAATGCGCCGGAGTTCGGCGACCTTGCGGTCGGCGATCAATTTCAGAAACATTCGTATCCGTTCTCGATCATGATCAATGCGAGCGGCAAGCGCTTCGTCGACGAAGGCGCCGACTTCCGCAATTACACTTACGCCAAATACGGTCGCGTCGTGCTGGAGCAGCCCGGCCAGTTCGCGTGGCAGATTTTCGATCAGAAAGTGAAACACCTGCAGCGCGACGAATACCGCATTCGTCAGATCACGAAAGTCACGGCCAATACGATCGAAGAATTCGCCAAAAAACTCGAAGGGGTAAACGCGGCGGAATTCATCAAAACGATCAAAGAATGGAATGCGGCGGTGAAAACCGATGTGCCGTTCAATCCCAACGTCAAAGATGGACGCTGCACGCAGGGTCTGGCGATCAATAAGAGCAATTGGGCGAACACCATCGATGCGCCGCCGTTCGAAGGCTATGCCGTGACCTGTGGCGTCACCTTCACTTTCGGCGGGTTGCGCATCAACACCGATGCCGAAGTGCTCAACACCGACTATCAGCCGATCCGCGGCCTCTATGCCGCCGGCGAACTGGTCGGCGGTTTGTTCTATTTCAATTATCCGGGCGGTTCGGGCCTGATGTCGGGCACCGTGTTCGGCAAGATCGCCGGCACAGCCGCCGGGCGCGCTGGCAAGAATTGAGCACCGGCGATGGACGCAAAGGCTAGGCGCGGGCTCAACGAATTAACCGTCACTGAGATCGTGGCGAAGATCGCCGCGGGCGAGATGACGTGCGAAGCCGTCACGCGCGATTGCATCGAACGTATTATCGCGCGCGAGCCTGTCGTCAAAGCCTGGGTGAAGTTCAATCCGGAATTGGCGCTTGCGCAAGCGCATGCGCTCGATCGCGAACCGCGCCGCGGCGCGCTGCACGGCGTGCCGATCGGGATCAAGGACGTCATCGATACGTTCGATATGCCGACCGAGATGGGTTCGCCGATCTATCGCGGCTACCGGCCGACGGCGGATGCGGCTTGCGTTGCGCTGTTGCGCCGCGCCGGCGCCGTGATCCTGGGCAAGACCGCGACCTGCGAACTCGCCGGCATGGCGCCGGCCGCGACCACCAACCCGCACGATCCCGCCCATACGCCAGGCGGCTCGTCGAGCGGATCGGCGGCCGCGGTCGCCGATGTCATGGTCCCGGCCGCGCTCGGCACGCAAACTGGCGGTTCGGTGCTGCGGCCGTCGTCGTTCTGCGGCGTGTTCGGCTATAAGCCGACCTACAACACGTTCAACAAAGCCGGGCTCAAGCCCGCGGCCGAAAGCATCGACACCATCGGGTGGATCGCCCGCTCGATCGAGGATATCGCGCTGCTGACCGCCGTATTGGGCATGGACGAGCCGCAGCCGCTGCGTAGCATAAGTGCGGCGCCGCGCATCGGGCTCTGCCGCACCGAACTATGGGATGCCGCGCAGCCGGAAACCAAGAGTGCGGTCGAAAATGCCGCGGCGGCGCTGAGCAAGGCCGGCGCTGTCGTTCGCGATGTCGATTTGCCGGGTGAGTTCACCGGCCTGCCTGCGCTGGCGCGCGGCACCATCAATCATTTCGAGCGCGCCGCTTGCATGGCATTCGAATGGGACAATCATCGCGGGGCATTGTCGCCGCAGATGCGGCGCTACATCGAGAATGGACTGAAGACGTCACGCGTGGACTACGTCGCCGCTTGGCGGCGCGTCGAACAATGCCGCACACTATTACTGAAAGTTTTCGACGGCATCGATGTGTTGCTGACGCCCTGCGTGCCCGGCGAAGCGCCGAAGGGCCTCGCGTCGACTGGCGATCCGAGCATGCAAGCGATGTGGACCGCTTTGCATACACCGACCATGACGTTGCCGACCCATCGCGGGCCGAACAATCTGCCGGTCGGCATTCAATTGGTCGCGCAACGCTATGGTGACGATCGCCTGTTCGCTTGCGCGCGCTGGATTTGGGACAGGATCGGCGCGCCGGATATGATTGGGGTCAGTCGGGTGTAGCGGATCGGGACAGCGGCCCAGCTTCATGCACAAGCCTGGCATTGCCGGAAAATCGCTTTTGATCGTCGCTGCGGTTGCGGTGTTGGCGAACATCGCGCGGGCGGACAACGCGGCGGATTTCTACAAGGGCCGTAGCATTTCGATGATCATCGGCTACAGCGTCGGCGGCGGCTACGACGCTTATGCACGGCTCTTGGCACACTATATCGGCAGGCACATTCCGGGTGAGCCTTCGATCGTGCCGCAACAGATGGCCGGCGCCGGCAGTTTGCGCGCCGCCAATTATCTTTTTTCGGTGGCGCCGAAGGACGGCTCGGCGCTGGGCACGTTCTCACGCAGCATCGGAATCGCGCCGCTCCTTGGCCAGGCCGAATTCGACAGCCGTAAATTCACCTGGCTCGGCAGCATGACGGATGACGACACCACCTGCGTCACCTGGAACTCTTCGCCGATCAAGAACTGGACCGACTTCTTAAGTAAGCCATCCAAGCTCGGCGGTCTCGGCGCCGACGCCGATCCGGATATTTGGGCGCTGCTGTATAAGAACGTGTTCGGCGCTAAGGTACAGCTTGTCAGCGGTTATCCAGGAACCAACGACGTCGTTCTGGCCATGGAGCGCGGCGAAGTCGATGGCCTGTGCGGACTGTCATGGAGCACGATCAGGACCCGGCACGCGGAATGGCTAAGCGGCCACTCGGTAAATATCATTGTGCAAGCAGCGCTTAAAAAAGAGCCCGAGATTGCCGCGGTGCCGCTCGCGACCGACCTCGTGAGCAACCCCGAACAACTGCAGATCATCAGGCTGTTGTTGGCCAGCCAAGCCATGGCGCGTCCGTTCGCGGCGCCGCCCGAGCTTGCCCCAGACCGCAAATCGGCGCTGATCGCGGCTTTCGATGCCACGATGCACGACGCCGATTTTTTGGCCGAGGCGCAGAAATTGAATTTTGAAATCCATCCGGTGAGCGCGGCGACAATCGACAGCTTGCTCACCGAGGTCTACGCCACGCCCAAAGACGTCCTCGGCAGGGCGGCCAAGGCGATATCGAGCGCCGGCCAGTGAGCGCGAGCACGATTGGCGCGCGTGTTCTTCGCCTCGAAGATCAGGCGCTGGTGACGGGCCGAGGCCGCTTTGTCGATGACATCCCGGCAGCCGGCGTTTTGGCCGCGGCCTTCGCGCGCAGTCCGCATCCGCATGCCTTGGTTCGCGGCATTGATCTGAGTGCCGCGCGCGCGGCGCCCGGCGTCATCGCGGTGCTCGCGCTCGACGATCTCGCACCGGTGATGAAGCGGCGACGCATGAATCGCGTTTCCAATTCCGGCACTAATCTGGCGCAGAGTTGGCCGTTCGCGCTGGCCGACGCCGAGGTCTCGTTTGTCGGTGAGCCGATCGCGATCGTGATCGCCGCCGACCGCTACGTCGCCGAAGACGCCGCCGCACTCATCGACGTCGATTATGAGGTGCTTGCCGCGGCGATCGATTGCCGCGCCGAAGGACTGCCACCGGTCCGACGCGAACTGCGGTCGAATCGCGTCATTTCATACAAAGTCGGCTACGGCGACATCGAAGCCGCCTTCGCGAAAGCTGCGCACGTCGTGCGCGAAGAGCTGTGGGTGCATCGCGGGGCGGCGCATTCCATGGAAGGCCGCGGCATTCTCGCCGAGATTTCCGGTCGCGAGACGTTGGTTTGGGCTTCAACCCAGAAGCCACACGATCTGCGCACCGCTTTGGCCGACTATATTGCGCTCGACGAGAGCAGGTTGCGTGTGGCGACGCCGGATGTCGGCGGCGGCTTCGGACCGAAGCTGTGCGTCTATCCCGAGGATGTCGCGGTCGTCGCCGCGGCGACTTTGCTACGCCGGTCGATCAAATGGATCGAGGACCGCCGCGAGCATTTCACCAACGCGGCGCAAGAGCGCGACCAATATTGGACGATCGCGCTTGCCGCCGACGGTGACGGGCGCGTGCGCGGCGTTCGCGGCCGGCTTATTCACGACGTCGGGGCCTATGCTCTCCAAGACGTCAACATTCCCTACAATTCAGCGACCACTTTGACCGGCCCGTATGTCGTCCCGGCTTTGGCGATCGACGTTGCCGCTGTGCACACCAACAAAGCGCCGGTCTCTTCTGTGCGCGGCGCCGGCTATCCGCAGGCGGCCTTCGCGATGGAGCGGATGCTGGATCGCCTGGCGCAGACGTTGCGGCTCGATCGCGCGGAGTTGCGCCGCCGCAATTTGATCCCGGCGGAAAAGATGCCCTACCTGAAACCGCTAAAATCGCGCGCCGGCGAGCAGGTGCAATACGACAGCGGCGATTATCCCGGCTGCCAAGCCGAAATCGTTCGCGCCGCGCAATGGCAGGACTTTCCGCGCCGTCAGGCGGCGGCGCGCGCGCAAGGCCGTTACATCGGCATTGGCCTGGCGCACGGCATGAAGGGCACCGGCCGCGGGCCGTTCGAGTTCGGCAATGTCCGCGTCTCGCCGACCGGACAGATTACGGTCTCAACCGGCGCGGCGCCGATGGGGCAGGGGCTTTGTACGGCGCTCGCGCAAATCTGCGCGGAGGCCTTCGGTGTGCGCGCGCAGGATGTGACGGTAATCGCCGGCGATACGGCGGCAGCGCCGCTCGGCCTCGGCGGTTTCGCTAGTCGGCAAACGGTCACGGCGGGTTCTTCGGTAAAGGTCGCCGCCGCCGCGGTCGCAGCCAAAGCGCGTAAGCTCGCCAGTCAGATGCTGGAGGCCGCCGAGGAGGACCTCGAGATCGCCGACGGCGAGGTCCGTGTTGTCGGCGCGCCGCAGCTTGCCGTGAAGCTCGGCGACTTGGCGCGCGTTCTCAAGGGTGCGCCCGGCTACCCGTTTCCCAAGGACATCGAGCCGGGACTTGAATCAAGCGCCACATTTCGTGTCGACCAGCTGGCTTACTCGAACGCTTGCCACGTGGCCGAAGTGGAGGTCGACGTCGAAACCGGCGCCGTGCGCATTCTCCGTTATCTCGCGATGCAAGATGCCGGCCGGCTGATTAATCCGATGATCGTCGACGGCCAGGTTCACGGCGGCGTCGCCCACGGTATCGGCAATGCAATATTCGAATGGATGGGCTATGACGAGGCCGGTCAGCCAATCACCACGACCTTTGCCGATTACCTTTTACCGACGGCGGCCGACGTGCCGAAACTGCAAACGCTCTACAAGGAATCGCCGTCGCCGCATAATCCGTTGGGGGTCAAAGGCGTCGGCGAAGTCGGCGTCATTCCGGCCGCCGCCGCGATCATATCCGCGATCGAGGACGCGCTGTCGCCATTCGGCGTCCGCATAGCGCAGATGCCGATCACGCCGCCCAGGCTTGCTGAGCTGATTGCTCGCGCAAGGGTCGGGCCCAAGGGTGCGACGGTATAAGGTTTTGACGCTTGCCGTTCGGCAGAGCACACTCGCTTCCGATTGAGGAGAACGCCTAATGACTTGCTTGAGATTCGGGATGCGCCTTTTGGTTTGGGCAGCAGTCCTGGCGCCGCTTGGCGCGCCTGTGCGCGCGGAAACGTTTCCGTCCCGGCCCATTCACTTGATCATGCCCTATGCTCCCGGCGGGATCGTTGATTTTGCCGGCCGCGTCGTGGCGCAGAAGCTGGGCGAGGTTTTAGGACAAACGGTTGTGGCTGAGAATCGTCCGGGCGCCGGCGGCATTGTCGGGGTCGAATATGTCGCCCATTCGGCGCCGGATGGCTACGACCTGGTCATCATGGATCCTGCATATGTCATCAATCCGATCATGCAGAAGTCGATGCCTTACGACATTTTCAAGGATCTCGCGACGGTTTCGATCGTCAATTCCTCGCCCGAAGTCCTCGTCGTTTCGCCGCAACTCGGTATCAAGACCTATGCGGAGCTTGTCGCCTACGGCAAAGCGAATCCAGGCAAACTCAATTACGCGTCCGCGGGTGTCGGCACGACGCCGCATCTCGCTGCCGCAATGTGGGCACAGCGCAGCGGCATCGACGCGGTGCATGTGCCGTATAAGGGGGTGGGCCCGTCTTATGTCGATCTGCTCAGCGGCAAAGTACAGATGCTGTTTTCCAGCATCGCCGGCGCGCTGCCCTACACCAGCAAGGGCAACGTCGTTGCGCTTGCAACGACCGGAAGCCAACGCTCTCCGGTCTATCCCGATCTTCCGACCGTCGCAGAAGCGGGGCTGTCCGGCTATAACGTGGATCTCTGGCTGGGCCTTTATACGCCCGCGACGGTGCCGCCCGATGTGCTGGCGAAGCTGAACACCGCGGTCGCCAAGGCGCTCAAAGACGATCAGCTCAAGGCCTCATTCGCGACGTTCGGCTTGACACCGCGCGGGACGACACTCGCGGAGGGCGCCGCTTTCACCAAATCCGAATATGAGAAATGGAAGAAAGTGATCGACGACGGGCACATCACGCTTGATTGATTCCGTGCCGCGTTTTGTGTTCCGAAAGCGGTGAAGCGGCGTTGCGGAGTCCACCATGAATTCCTCGTCGCGTCCTTGGCCGACCGAGTTGCGGCTGCGCAAGGATCGGAAAGTGTTGACGGTCGCCTTTGATGACGGCGAGACGTTCGATCTTCCGGCCGAATACTTGCGCGTATCGAGCCCGAGCGCCGAAGTCCAAGGTCATTCCCCGAGCGAACGGCGGACCGTTGCCGGAAAGCAGAATGTCGAGATTCTGGAACTGCATCCGATCGGCAATTACGCGGTGCGGCTGGTCTTCGACGACATGCACTCGACTGGAATTTTCAGCTGGGACTATTTGTTCGAGCTCGGCCGCGATCACGAGGAGAATTGGCGCCGCTATCTTGCCGATCTCGCCGCCAAGAACCTATCGCGCGCGGCGCAAACGCCATAACTAACGGATTGGCGCTAAAGCGCAGGCGTGGGTCAGCGGAGCGTCACCCATTTAAAGAGCTTGTTTACCACGTGCGGTGTGGCGATGCGCCGATGGTTAGCTCCAGTCACCCTACGTCAACGATCGGTCAACTTCGGTTCGGCATAGTGCCCACAGTGTCGGGGTGGGGCATCAATGGGGCACCAAACCGACATCAGAACGGCCTTAGCTCTCTCCCTCGGGCTAAGGCCGTTCGTTTTTCTGCTGCGCTCTTAGTGGTGAAAGCCGCATGTCGATTTCGAGATTTTTGGTTCCATAGTTGACGGAACGTTTCGATTGCGCGCCCGTCACTTCACGGCCGCAACGCCCGCCTCTGCAGCTTGATGATCTTGCAACGGGGTAGCGCCGCTCACACCGATGGCGCCGATGACTTTTCCGCCGACGATGATCGGCACGCCTCCGGCGGCCGGTACCACGCCAGGTAATCCCAGTAAAAAGGTCTCACCCGCCGTGACACGATCCTGGTAGACCTTCGTAGGTACCCGGAACGTGGCGGCCGTTTTCGCTTTCGCCTGCGCTATTTCGCTAGAAGAGTTGCTAGCGAGATCGGCTTTCTCAAATGCGATAAGAGTGCCGCCGCCATCGACAACGGCAAAAACATGGTTCCAACCATTCTTCTTGCTTTCCGCTTGACCAGCGGCAATCGCCGCTCTTGCCTGCTCGAGCGTGATCGGCGTGCCATAACCGGGCGGCGGTGGAGGCGGCGAGGACGGCTGTTGCTGGGCATGAGCAAGAGTCCCGAACAATAAACCGGCTCCCAGCACCCCGGTGACCAATGACATGCGAACCATATGTTCCTCCGACGTTAATTTTCATATTTTCGCTTGCGATATTAAAGAGCCCGTCGCTTGCCGCCTAGTGGGAACGCGCCGTCCTAGCGCGTTTGGCGTCCGAAAGCGTCGGCCACTATCTCGCTTGACCATGCGCGCAGTTACTGGTCCCTTATGCGAAAGAAACCACCTGGAGGAAATTATGTTGCGCATCCCCAACCTATTAGCAGTTGCCACACTTGCTGTTGCTTCGATTTATGCCGCGCCGGCTCCGGCTCAAACTATCGTCGACGAGTGGGCTAACATAAAAGCGCCGGCGCCGCCCGAACTCAAACCTGTCACGCTTGAGCCCAAGACCACGGCGCTTTTGGTCATGGACCTCATCAAACAAATCTGTAACGAGAATGCGCGCCCGCGCTGCGTCGCTTCCATTCCCAAAGTTGCTAAGCTGCTCGCGGCGGCGCGCGCCAGCGGTGTGATTGTGATCTACACCATCATTCCCAGTGCAGGACCGGGCAATCCAGTACCGGTGATCGGCGATACCCTTCCGGGCGTCGCGCCCAAGGGCGACGAGCCTGTTATCACCTCCTTTGTCGACAAATTTGTTCTCGGCAACAAGGATACGGGCCTTGAGAAGATGTTGAAGGATAAAGGCATCACCACGGTCGTCGCCGTCGGTACTGCTACGAATGGGGCTGTGCTTTACACCTCCAGCGCCGCTGCCTTGCGCGGCTTCAATGTGATCGTGCCCGTCGATGGGATGTCGGGCACCGGCCAGATTGTCTATGACGAGCAAGCTGTCGCTTACACCCTGACGCACGCCCCCGTACTGTCGCCGAAGATTACGCTGACCAGCGTCGACATGATCAAGTTCTAATCGCGCGATCCCGCACTTCCGATACTGCGAGGGCGGCAAACAGCGCCGCCCTCGTTACGTCATAGAATCGGTTATGAAGATCGTACCGGGCGGAAATCAATGCCGGGTGCGCGCCAAAACCATGCTGGGTTCTGTCATACATCTTAAACGGCGCTATTGGCCGGTCGGCTTGCTGGCGATCACGATTGCCGCGCTTTTGGTATCGCCGGCCGCGCCCCAGAGCAGTCAGCCCGCCGGCGCACTGGCGCAGCAGCCGGAGCTCGCTGCGGCCGTGGCGCAGTATCGCCGTGCACTCGAAGAATATAATAGAGCTTGGCAAAGCTATACCGCGGTTTCGAGCGCGTACTGGAATCAGATTTCGGAAAAGCGGCAATTGCGCAATGCCAAGCGCGCGCGTGGCGAGACGCTTTCAATCTCCGATTATGTGCTCACGCAGCCGCCGGTCTATACCGGCCCACCGAGGCCGCAAAATCCGCTCAAGCCGGAAGTCAAGCCGCCCCGGATTTATGTGCCGGTGGTTGCCGATTTTGTCGCGGCGGCGCACCAGGAATTCAAATTCGTCCCGCGGTTTCCGCAGAGCGAGACCGAGTTCAAGCGCGGCTATGCCAAGGTCGCGCTGGCCGCGGGTTTGACGCGCGACCAGATTGTCCGGATCTACGGCTTCGAGGCCACCGGAAACGGCAGTTACGACATCGAGGCCGGGCTTGAATACAACAAACATGGCCGCGCCATCACCACCGCGCTCGGCTACAATCAGTTGTTGGCGACCAATTCGGTGGAAATCCTGGCGGAAAAGGGCGACGAGCTCATCAGGCAGGTCCAGAGCAAATCCGCCCTAGCCTCGGGCGCCGAGCATCAACCGGTTGACGGCAAAATCGACATCTTACGCAAGATGGTCGCATTCGCGCGCAGCGTTCCGGACGCGTGGGGTCAGCACGAGATCCTGGCGAACACGCCGAAGGGATTAGCCGTGCACGCGCTTAACCTCGATCTCGATGTCGGACCGATGCTGCAGACGCAGAAGCTTCTGGATTCGATTGTCTTCGCGCGCCGCAAGGGGTTTTCGCGGTCGCTGACCGCAGCCGAACTCGAAATGATGAACCTGACCGGCGACGGTAACGGTTTTGACATGGTGACGATGCCGCTCTCGTGGCGCGACCAGGTTCCGACCGCGAATTTTTTCCGGCCGAGCGGCTATGCTGACAATCCGGTGGCCCAGCGCAACAACGTCGTCGCCAAGCTGATCGCAGCTACTGACGCGCGCATGGATGAAGAAATCAAAAAGCCCGGTGCGCGCGAGCTTGACGCATATTTGCAGTGATCGCACGAGGCCATTGCGACCGCGCGTTGGATCGTTACCATGCGCGCTCGCAAGGGCGGGGCAATGAAGCGGCGCGAATTCATCGCATGGCTAACCGGCGGCGGCGCGGCGGCGCGGCGGCTCTTCCGGCCCTGTGGCCGCTTGCGAGCCGTGCTCAAGCCGCTCCACCGGCGAACCAGCCGGCGTTGGCCGCCCCTGATAATTCGATCGGCCAAGTCGCAAGCATGACCGGTAGCGCAACGGTGACGCGCGGCAATGCCGCCCGCGCGGCTTTGAAGGTCGCCGACGTCGTCTATGCAAAAGACATTTTGCAGACCGATGTGACTCATTAGGTATCACTTTCGATGACGAAACGACGTTCAGCCTTTCCGCCAATACCCGGATCACGATCGATTCCTTCGTCTATCAGGAGGGCGGGCACGGCAATCTCGCCTCGTTCAACGTGGCGACCGGTACGGCTTCCTTCATCGCCAGCCTTGTCGCCAAGACCGGCGACATGAAAATCGCGACGCCCGAGGCAACGCTCGGTATCCGCGGCACCACCGGCATCGTCGAGGTGCCGCTGGCCGCGGCGCCGACGGTCAAGCTCTACCCCGACGCCGATGGGCATGTCGGCCGCATCGAAGTCTTCAATCGGCAAGGCGCGAATCTTGGCGCGCTCACTCAAGGCGCGAGCGCATTTGCGCTGCGACTTGGTCCCGGCGGCCGGATCGCCGCAGTGCCGTATCAAATTCCCGCGGCGGAAGCAGCGCGCGATCGCGGCGCCCTGCAGCGCCTCGGTCTCACCCACACAATCGGCCGCCAGATGCTGATCCAGCGGCAGCGCTTACGTGGGCCCGGCCGGCAAGGTCCGAACAATCAGCGCCAGCGCGGCGGTCAGAACCGTGAGCGGACGCCGCAGCCGCCGCTCAACCGGCCGCAGCGCTTGCCCACTCAGCCACGCCCGCGGCAGCGCAAGAATATTTTTAACGAGCCTAGACGCTAACCACTGACGCCGTGTGAGGGAGGAAAATCATGCGCGCCTATCAATTGCCCAAAGGCGGCGCCGGGATCGAAGCGCTCGTCCAGGTCGATCGCCCCGATCCCAAGCCCGCCCATCGGCAGGTGCTGGTGAAGATCAAGGCGTGCTCGCTCAATTTCCGCGATCTCGCCATTGCACGCGGCAGCTATCGCATGCCGGTGCGGGAAAACCTCATTCCGCTTTCCGACGGCGCCGGCGAAGTCATTGAAATCGGTTCCGGCGTGACGAGAGTGAGGATCGGAGATCGCATTGCCGGAAATTTCTTTCAGCGCTGGAGCGCAGGCGCGCCGGCGGCCGACGCGCACAAGAGCGCGCTCGGCGGCGGCATTGACGGCATGCTGACTGAATACGCCGTGCTCGAAGAAGACGGCGTCGTAAAAATTCCGGCGCAGCTGTCGCTGGAAGAAGGCGCGACGCTTCCCTGCGCCGCGGTTACGGTCTGGAATGCCATGGTCGAGCACGCCAAGCTCAAGGCGGGCGACACGGCGCTCCTGCAAGGCACCGGCGGCGTTTCGATTTTCGGATTGCAGTTCGCGCGCGCGATGGGCATCCGCGCCATCATCACGTCCTCGAGCGACGAAAAGCTTGAACGCGCGAAAGCGCTCGGCGCCGCGTTCGGCATCAACTACCGAACGACGCCAGACTGGGAAAAAGCGGCCATGGAATTCACCGCCGGCGTCGGTGTCGATCATGTCGTCGAAGTCGGCGGCGCCGCCACGCTTACCCGCTCATTCGGCGCCATTCGCGTCGGCGGCAAAGTCACGCTTATCGGCGGGCTAAGCGGCGGCGCCACCGAGCTCAATCCGGCGCTGATCTTCGGCCGTCGCGCCAACGTGCAGGGTATTTCGGTCGGCTCAACGCAGATGTTCGAAGCAATGAACCGCGCCATCGCGGCGAATGCGATCAAGCCGGTGATCGACAAAGTCTTCAGTTTTGCCGAGGCACAAGCCGCCTATCGGCACATGGCGGCCGGCGCGCATTTCGGCAAGATCGTCATTCGAGTTGTTTGATCGCGGCCGTGCCCCGGTCGCAGTCTGCAGTTAGTGTTAGGAGTGCGCCGGGGATGGCGGATTTTTTGGTACGTGGCCGTCGCCGGCGGTGTCACATCGTGCCAGTCGACAGGACGCCCGCTGCCCTTATCGCCGAATCAGTCACGCGCGCGACCCGCTCGCGCTTCTCGAGGCCAGCGCAAAATAGGGAATCAGCGCGTCTTGGGACTAACTGTCCGTTTACCGACAACTGCGCGAATCGGCCCTTAAACGGCGCGTTTCGGTCCGATTGTAAGGGATTTTGCATCTATTTGATGTGAGATTGGCCCACTTTGCGGGATCGCTTCTGTGCGGAGGCGATTTTTGTTGCATTGTGGCGGCCCGGTGACAATCGCCACATTTCCGCTGTGCTATGCTGACTTAACGGGCCGCGGCGAATCGGAAGGCACGAACCGCGGACGGTCGGGGACCTAGGGGGATGATTATAAGGGCGTTGCAGCTCGCCTTTATCATTCTGGCGATCGCGATCATCTATCCGTTTTACGGACGCGAACCGGTGCTGTTCCCCAAGGGTACGGCAGCGCCGGACGGCTTCGTGCGCACGCTGAAAGCCGACCGACTCGCGCAGGCGCTAAAGGCAGAGCTAAAGGCAGAGGAAGAAAAGCCCGACAAAGAAAAGATCGTGCTCGCGTCGCTGCCGCCAACCGCACAACCGGCGTCTCTTCCACCGGCTGAACAAACAAAATCCGCGGACGATCGTCCGTTCTTCACTCACTCGTCCGATGACAGCCAAATGGAACAGGATTTGGTATATCTCGCCGATTACGCCTATTCGGAAGTCCCGCCCGATCAAAAACCGGCGGATACAATCTTGGCGACGTTAAAGGACATTCCGGTCGGCACGCCGGTCGAGGAAATCAAGCGCGCCTCCGATGCTTTGGGCATCGATTTCACTTTCATGAAGGCGGTTGCAAAGATCGAATCCGATTTCGATCCGAAGCAGCGCACCGGTTCCTATATCGGTCTATTCCAATTGAGTAATTATGAGTTCGATAGATACGGCTCCGGAAGCATCACCAGCCCGCGCGACAATGCCATCGCCGCCGCCTATAAGTTCACGACGGCGGCCATCCTGTTTGAGCTACAGACGCATAAAAAGCCGACACTCAGCGATCTTTATTTGATTCATCAGCAAGGAACCCAAGGCGCCGCCGAACATGTCAGCCATCCGGAGCGCGTCGCGTGGAAGTCCATGTGCGCGACCGATGAGGGCCGGCAGAAAGGCGAGAAGTGGTGCAAGCGCGCCATTTGGCAGAACACGCTGCCAGCCATCAAACAAATCTGGAAGTCGGTCGAAAACCTGACATCGGGCGCCTTCGTGGAAATGTGGCAGCAGCGCGTGGCGCAGTTCTACACGCGCTATTCTGCGGCGGTCACTACAAAATAATAACCGGCTCGACCGGTCTTAAAGGTCGAAGGCCAAACGCTCCGGCAAGAGCCGGAGCGTTTACGTAAGATGGTATTCGTTGCGACGAGCGGCCGTCGCGAGATTCTTCACCGCCCAATTTGGTGACTGACGTCGTTTTCCTCCTGATTGAGCACTTTTTGCTCGCCTTTGGTGATATGGCCGGCGTTGATTTTGGCCATGTCGCGCTCCTCCTGGCGAATCGCGTGGTCTTCCCGGTGAAGCTGGTGGGCTTGTTGTTTTGTGATCTCGCCTTCTTTCAGTTCACGGTTGATTCGGCGGTTCTGGTTTGCAAGCCGGTCATTGACCTGATCGCGCCGCGGGTGATTGCGCTCCCACTGCGTCTCGGCAAAAGCAGCCGACACGGCGGTACCGGCGACGGCGAACGAAACAACGAAAGCAAGAGTCTTTGATAAGGCACGCACGGATTTTTCCTCCTTCAGCGGTCGGCAAGAGATGTTCGACCCATGCGGGACTTTGTCCTGGCGATGCTGAATTGGCCGTGAGATGTGCGTTTAATTCCGGTTCATCGAACCGGCAAAATCGTGGAGCCGCAACCGGAAAGTTGTGCCCGATTGCCCGAAATCTCTGAAACCGTGTTTGGGTGAAATGCCTTCATCGATTGCGGGTGATAACCAACACGCCTGATCTCGATCATATGTCGGCACCCTTTCAGGCGCTGCCCAGAACGTTGGTCGGCGGCAAGGCCATCGCTTGAGCTCGGTTCCCCGGGGTATTTTTGCCATGCTATGTTGGGCCATTCAGCCGCGCCGCAGCGGTGAACGTGAGAATATCCAAAGAAGGGTCAGGAAATGTCCAAGCAAAGGATCAGCTACGTCCCGCTCGAGAAAATGGACCCGAAGATGCGGGCAGAAATGGAGCGCTGTCAGCGCGAAGGCACGCCACGGCCGGAAAGCTCGGCCATCCGCGCCCACGTGTCCGCTTGTTTCTGGTTTTTCGCCGACTCCTGGCACAACATTTTCCGCAACGGCGTGCTCGATCACGGGATCAAGGAACTGTGCCGCCTCTACGTTTCCCGCTCAGTGACCTGCGAATATTGCGGCAACCAGCGCTCGATGAAGGCAACCACCAACGGCGCCCTGATCGAAGAGCAAGTGCTCGATCTTTTGAATTTTGAAAAGTCGGCGAAGTATAACGAGCGCCAGAAGGCAGCGCTCGCTTATGCCGAAGCCATCGTTTGGCGGCTCGACACCGGCGATGACTTCTGGGAGCGCATGCGTCGCCACTTCACCGAGCCGGAACTGGTCGAACTTGGCTGCATGATCGGACTGACGCTGGGCCAGCAGAGTTGGCTGCGCCTTCTCAATATCGAGCATCATCAGGTGCTGGCTGGCACGTCGGCTTCGATGGCGCCAGGATTTGAGACCGCGGACGATCTCAAATCCACCAAGGAGCAAGCGGACTATTGGGCAAAATCCAAAACTGCGGTCCGGTCCGAGAACGCCGCTTGATGGTAGACCCGAGCGGGCGCCCAACAAGCTCGCTGGCGTATTCGAAAAATAAATGGAGGTGACCCGGAGGACCGGGAGCGGACGCCGACGAAAGGAGGACGACTTGGCAACAAAGATAAGCCGCCGCAAATTTCTGGCGGCAAGCGGCGCGATTGCCGCAATCGCGAAGGTGGCAAGACCCGCCGTCGCGCAGCAAAACCCGGTCAAGATCGGGCTGATAACCGTGAAAACCGGCGGGCTCGCTGCCGGAGGCGTTCATCTTGAAGAAGGGATCGCCTGTTTTCTGAAAGACAAAAACTTCACGCTGGCGGGACGAAAGATCGAACTTGTTGTGGCCGATACCGCTGGCGTTCCGGCGACAGCCAAGGCTAAAGCGATCGAGTTGGTTGAGCGCGATAAGGTCGACCTTATTATGGGACCGCTCGCCGCCTTTGAGTGGCTCGCCATTAAAGATTATCTCGGCGAGCACAAGATGCCGACCGTGGGATTTGGCGGCGCCGAGGATCTCGCCCAGCGGCACCGCGACCCGTACCAGGTCCGAACATCGGACAGCTCGGCGCAGTGCCTTTATCCGCTTGCCGACTACGCCAGCAAGGAAATGAAGCTGAAGGCGGCCATTACCGCCGGCGACGACTTCGCATTCGGTTACGAGCAGGTCGGCGGCTTCCAGTCCGTTTTTGAGGACGATGGCGGCAGAGTGATCAAAAAATTATGGTCGCCCTTCAATACTCCGGATTACGTGCCATATTTGGCGCAAATCGACCCGAGAGAGGCCGACGTTGTCCGCCGCGCCGATGGTACGGCTACTGAGCCAAGCGGACGGACGATGCTGTCCGGAGAATGAGCGATACGGCGCTTGCAACCCGTTAAACGGTTTTCGTACCGGCTGTGAGCGTCGCCGACAAAGCGCAGGACGCTCCAGCCGATCGGCCTGCGCGCACTTCGTTGCCACAGGCCCCCAACAGCAGTCGCGGTCAAAACGCGTCTTTTGACGTATCGAACTGCCACCCGGGTTCAGGTGGCGTTCATCGACCCGGTGTAGATAAGCTAGCGTTGTCGGCCGCATGGCGGCAATGGGGATGGCTCTCGCTCCCGCTGATCTAACGCATGGCGGCAATGGGGATGGCTCTCGCTCCCGCTGATCTAACTTTTCCGATGGAGCGCCGCCATGGCCATTTACCGGCTTTTGCAGAATTCAGCCTTTGCACCCGAAGATATCGCTCCGCTCGTCGCGGCCTACGAGGATTGCCTGCGAACCTTGAAGCTGAGCGACCGATCCGA
>DATAYT010000103.1:0-3024 GCA_036272395.1 Xanthobacteraceae bacterium | reverse complement strand
TCGGCCGCGGCGCAGGTGCGCTGCGCGGTGCCTTTGCCGTAATGGGTGGTCATGCCGCCGAACGGGCGCTGGTAGATCTTGCCGTCGTCGCGGCGCGAGAACGGCAGGCCCCAATGCTCCAGCTCGTACACGGCGTCCGGCGCGTTGCGGCACATATATTCGATGGCGTCCTGGTCGCCGAGCCAGTCCGACCCTTTGACGGTGTCGTACATGTGCCAGCGCCAGTCGTCTTCGCCCATATTGCCGAGCGCGGCGGCAATGCCGCCTTGCGCGGCGACGGTGTGGGAGCGGGTGGGGAAGACCTTGGTGATGCAGGCGGTGCGCAAGCCGGCTTCGCTGCAGCCGACCACCGCGCGCAATCCGGCGCCGCCGGCGCCGATCACAACGACGTCATAGGCATGATCCTCGATCGGATAAGCGCGGCCGTTAATGGCCGGTGCGCTGCCGCCGTTTTGTCCAGTCTCGGCCATGCTCACAATCCGAATGACAGCTTCAATATGCCGTAGACCGAGGCGAGCCCGACGGCGAAGGCAAAGAAGGTATTGGCCATCAGCAAGGTGAGTTTAAGCGAATCATCGTGGACGTAATCCTCGATGATCACCGCCATGCCGATCCGCATATGGATCGTGATCGACATGACGAACAATAGCATGATGATGGAGACCGCCGGAGAGCCCAGAATTTGCGCGACCGCGGCCTGGTTGCGGCCAAGCAGCGTAATGAGAATGGCAATCGCGGCGATGGTCAGCGGCACATTGGCCACTGCCGTGAGCCGCTGATGCCAGAAATGTTCGGTGCCAGACTTGGCGGCGCCGCGGCCGAGCACGCGGCCGAGCGGTGTGCGGATGTGCAAGGGCCCGGGCATTAGGCAATCCCCATCGTCAGCATGATGAACAGCCACAGCACGATTGTGATCGCGATCGACGCGATGAGATTGGCGGCCGCGAGCCACTCGCGTTCCTTCGGTCCCAAGCCGCGTCCGGTGTCCCAGATCAGGTGGCGGATGCCGCCGAGCATGTGATGGATCACGCTCCAGGTATAGCCGAACAGGATCAGGCGACCGATCCACGAGCTGGCGAACCATTGAAAACGGCCATAGGCGTTGGGGCTTGCCGCGGCGATGAACCACCAGGCCAGCAACAAGGTGCCGAAATAATTGCCAAAGCCGGTGATGCGATGGACGATCGACATCATCATCGTCAGCATCGGCCGGTAGATCTGCAGATGCGGCGATAATGGTCGCTTGGCGCCTGCGTTTTGGTCGAGCGAATGTGTGTCGGCCATCATGCTCATCCGCTTGGGCTGCTCCGCCGCGCGCAGCATTGCAGTTCCTATCGAATTCACGCGGCCGCCGCAACGCGCGTGGCCACGGGCGCGTAGAATTTGGCTCAACCGGCCAGCTTTCGTATTCTGCGAAAATAGTACTCGTTTTTATCAACGCAATCAGCAATATTTGAAACCTGACTTCGCATAAATCGAAGGATGGCATTCGCCGATGCGTTTCGACCTGGCCGATCTCAGCCTGTTCCGCCATGTCGTCGAAGCCGGCAGCATTACTCACGGCGCCGAACGCGCGCATCTGGCGCTTGCCGCCGCCTCGACCCGCATCCGCAATATGGAAGACGTGCTCGGCGTGCCGCTCTTGACGCGCGGCCGCCAGGGCGTGACGCCGACGCAAGCGGGGCGGACGCTATTGCAGCACGCCCGCGCCATTTTGCGCCAGTCGGAGCGGCTGCACGAAGACCTCAGCGCCTATGGCGGTGGCCTTGGCGGGCAAATCCGGGTGTTGTCGAACACCAATGCGCTGACCGAATTTCTTCCCGAAGCGTTGAGCTCGTTTCTCGCCGCCCATCCGCATGTCAGCATCGATCTCGAAGAGCGGCTTAGCGACGAGATTGTCGGCTTGATCGCGGAAGGGGTTGCCGACCTCGGCATCGTCGCCGGTACGGTCGATGCCGGCGCGCTCGAGACCTATCCGTTCCGCCGCGACCGCTTTGTGCTTGTGGTTGCGCGCGGCCATCCGCTCGCCAAGCGCGCAAGGATCAGCTTCGAGGAAGTGCTCGAACACGATTTCATCGGTCTCGATCGCGCCAGCGCGCTGCAGCGGTTCCTCGCCAGCAAGGCCGCGCGCATCGGCCGGCCGCTGCGGTTACGGGTGCAATTGCGTAGTTTCGATGCGGTGTGCCGGCTGGTCGAGTGCCGGGTCGGCATCGGCATCGTGCCGGAGACCACGGCGCGCCGCGTCGCCAAGACGATGGCGATCAAAGCGGTAACGCTGTCGGATCCGTGGGCGGTGCGCGATCTCACCATTTGCGTCAAAAGCCGCGACGAATTGCCGGTCTATGCGCGGCAGCTGGTGGAGCATCTCAGGAGTCAGGGATCAGGAAGTCAAGGATGAGGAAGGTCAGGGATCGGGAACCAAGTAGACGCTGATCCCTGATGCCTGTTCCCTGTTATCGGGGAATCAGCACCCAATAATCTAAATCCAGCAGCACTGCCGGGTCGTAGTCGTCACCGGTTTTGAGCGGGAGATCGGCGCACGGCCGGTCGCGTGTGGCGATCGTCCGCAGCCGCAGCGCTCCGACATCGGTGCGCCCCGGCAATTCCGCTTTGGCCAGCACTTCCGACCAGGCGAATACAGTGCCGCCGGCAAACAGTGGCGCAACGTGGCGGCCGCCATTAATCGCGGCGACGTGAAACGCATTGGCGAGCCCGTTGAACGACAGCGCCCGCGCCAACGAAATGGTTTGCCCGCCATAGATCAGCCGCCGCCCGAATCGCCCGTTGCCCTCGGTGAATTGATTGAAATGAATGCGCGCGGTGTTCTGATAGAGCCGGGTCGCAATCTGATGCTCGGCTTCCTCAACCGTGACGCCGTCGACGTGATCGATCCGCTCGCCGACAGCGTAGTCGCCGAAACGATCCGCGCTGCCGGCGAGCGCGAAGTCATAGGCGGCGACGTCGATCCGCGGACAGGCCTCGCCAAGAAGTTTGGGATCGAGCGCGGTCGGCAGGCGCGGCACG
>DATAYT010000102.1:0-6200 GCA_036272395.1 Xanthobacteraceae bacterium | reverse complement strand
GGCCAATAGCGAAGCGCTTCGTCGAGCAGGAGACGCCGCACCAGCGCATAGGTCGAATAGCGCTGCGATGCCTCGGTCACGCCGATTGTCATGCCCAGTTCCAACCCCGTTGCGGCGACAGCGCGCAGTCTAGAGCATAATTCCTAAAAGTGGATACCGGTTTTCGGAAAAGATCATGCTCAAACAACAAGCTAAAGCGAAATGGCGGTTCAAAGTAATCCCATTTCGCTTTAGCGTTGCATGCCCCGATAGTGTGGAGTTTTCAAGGGAATTTCAGGGTTCGGCCGCCATCTCTACGCCGCGGGAACAAGCGGTGGGAACGACTGGCGAACCGCGGCCAACACGTCCTCTGGCGGAATGTCACGCATGCAGCGGTGATGCACGAGCCGGCAGACCGGTTTGTGGCATGGCCTGCATTCGACTTTGTTTTTCGTCTCGATCGTCGCCGCAAGCGGGTTCAATGGCGCCCAATGCCAGGGGCTTGTCGGGCCGAAAATTCCGATCGCGGGAGTTCCCAATGCGGCGGCGACATGCAGCAGCCCTGAATCATTCGACACCGCGACCGCCGCCGCTGCGAGCGCGAGGATCGCGTTGCGCAGGTCATGGCCGGTCAGATCGCGTGCTGTCATGTCGCCGATGATTTCAGCGGCGAGCGACTTCTCCTCGGGTCCACCGACCACCCAGACGCCAAATCCCTCCGCCATCAGCCGCCGCGTCAGTGTGGCATAGGCACTTGCCGGCCACCTCTTCGATGGCCCCACCGCGCCAGGAGCGAGTACGATCACCGGTCTGGTCTCGAAGGCTAATCCTCGCTCGCGCCGCCAGCTTTCAATCTCCGCACGCGTGACTTTGAGCTCGGGCATCGGCCATTCGGGCGGCAACTCGGCGGCCGGCGGCAGCGCCAATGTGGCGCAGCGATCGACCATGCGCGGCAGTCTTCGCTCGCCGTAGCGCAGGTCATTGAGTAGCGCGAACCGCATCTCGCCGACAAACCCGGTACGCTCGGGAATTCCGGCGAAAAATGGCGCCAAGGCCGATTTCCAGGTGCGCGGCATGATCAGTGCGCTGCCGTAATTTTCGCGTTTGAGCCGCCGCGCCAGCGCCCGCTGGTCTTTCAGAGCGATGCGGCTGCGGGGAAGATCGACAACGATCGCGCGGCGGAGCCCCGGCATATAGTCGGTGAGCGGCGCGCATAACGTTGTGGACAGGACATCAACCGGCCGATCGGGAAAGCGCGCATTCAACAGCTTGATGACGGAATGGCAGCGGACGAAATCGCCGATCCACATATACGGGACGACGAGAATGGGAGTGCTGTCGTGACTGACGTTGCGATTCATCATGCCGACGGGCGCTGCAGTTTAACGGCGGTTCGCCCAGCGCGAGCGACAGCGATAACACGTCTCATCGGTCGGCGCGCTAGGCCGTCGCCTCCCACTGGTATCTTGATAAGTTCCCCTGAGCATCAGCCTTTTCGCTGGAAAATCAGGCAAGAGCGACTGATTAATAGCATGAATCACAATTCACTTTTACCCATTTGCCAGTCGCGAGTTGCCCGCCGCGCCAGTCTGGGGCAAAGCTTTGGCAGCGATCGGGAGGGGCCGATCCATCCATCAAACCGGTCTTGCACTATCGATGTTGCTGGTCACCGGCGGGGCCGGATTTATCGGATCGAACGTGGTCGCCGACCTCAACGAGGCCGGGCGCACCGATGTCGCGATCAGCGATGTTCTCGGCAGCGGCGACAAATGGCGCAACCTGGCCCGCCGCCAGATTGCCGATTTCGTGCCGCCAGCGGAATTGCGGCAATGGCTTGAGGGGCGAAAGCTCGAAGCGGTCATTCATCTCGGCGCGATCTCCTCGACCACGGCGCGCGATGGCGATGAAGTCATGGAAAATAACTTCCGGCTGTCGCTGCGCCTGCTCGACTGGTGCACGGCGACGCGGACGCCCTTCATCTATGCTTCCTCGGCCGCGACCTATGGCGATGGACAAGAAGGCTATTCCGACGACTGGACGGACGGTGCCGTTAAGCGGCTCAAGCCGATGAACCTCTACGGCTGGAGCAAGCAATTATTCGACCTTGCGATCGTCGAGCGGGTTCGCCGCGGCGACAAGCTGCCGCCGCAATGGGCGGGACTGAAGTTCTTCAACGTGTTTGGCCCGAACGAATATCACAAAGGCGAGATGATGAGTCTCGTCGCCAAACGCTTCGATGAAGCAAAAGACGGCAAACCGATCCGCCTGTTCAAATCGCATCGCGCCGGCGTCGCTGACGGCGAGCAGAAACGCGATTTCATCTATGTCGAAGACGCAATTGCGGTCGTGCGCTGGCTGGTCGAGACGCCGGCAGTGTCGGGCATCTTCAATGTCGGCACCGGCGTGGCGCGCAGCTTCCGCGATCTGATGCATGCGATGTTCGCCGCGCTCGGCCGGGCGCCGGCGATCGAATATATCGACATGCCGGCCTCGATCCGCGACAGCTATCAATATTTTACGCAAGCGGAGACCGCAAACTTGCGGCGCGCCGGCTATAATGCGGACTTCATGCCGCTGGAGGCAGCGGTGAAGCGCTACGTCGATTGTTATCTCGATCGTGCCGATCGCTATCGCTGAGCACGCTCGGGGGTTCAAAGGGCTCCGCGGCATTAGAGATGTTCGATTTTGATGAAGCGCTAAAGCTTGTGCCGAAGCAGATCGTGCTCTGCATCGGCGATCTCATGCTTGACGATTTCGTGTACGGGGATGTGAGCCGGATTTCGCCCGAAGCACCAACCCCGGTGCTCGCGGTTGCGCGCAGCGAAATCGAGATCGGCGGCGCCGGCAATGTCGCCCGCAATATCGGCGCGCTTGGCGCGCAATGCATATTCATCGGGCTGATCGGTAAAGACGACGCGGCGCGCACTCTGTCGGAAGCGTTCGCCAAGCTTAACGGCTCGGTCACTCCCCATCTTGTTATCGAAGCGGGGCGCCACACCACGCGCAAGGTACGCTTCGTCTCCGAACATCATTCGGCGCATCTTATCCGCGCCGATTGGGAAACCGCGCGGCCCGCGACGGCGGCGAGCGAAACGGCGGTGATTGCGCACGCCGAAGCGGCGCTACCGCATTGCGGCGCGGTGGTTTTGTCCGACTATGCCAAGGGAGTTCTTACCCCGCGCGTCATCCGCGCGATCATCGATCGCGCGCGTGAGCTCGGCAAGCCGGTGGTCGTCGATCCGAAGAGCCACGATTACAGCATCTATCGGGGCGCGACGCTGATCACCCCAAACCGGCAGGAGCTCGGCATTGCCGTGCATCGCCCGGTTGCCACCGAGGCCGAGATCGCCAAAGCAGCGGCCGAACTTGCCCGGATCGTCGGCAGCGAGGCTGTACTGGTCACGCGCAGCGAACAGGGCATGACCCTTCAGGTTGCCGGCGACGCACCGCTTCATATCCCCGCTTATCCGGTCAAAGTTCGCGATGTTTCCGGCGCGGGCGATACGGTTGCCGCGGTGATGGCGATTCTCTTGGCCATGAAAGCGCCATTCGATGCGGCGATGCGGGCTGCTAACGCCGCGGCCGCGGTTGTGGTCGGCAAGCGCGGCACCGCGACGGTGACCTTGACCGAATTGCGCCACCGCATCTTGCCCGCGGCCTCGCTCGCGCCCGAGGACAAAATCGTGTTTGACTGGGGAATGCTCGACGAGCGGCTGCGCGAATGGCGGCGCCATGGCCTGCGCATTGGATTCACCAATGGCTGCTTCGATCTTCTCCATCGCGGACACGTCAAGCTGTTGGCGGAAGCGCGGGCCGCCTGCGATCGGCTCGTGGTCGGTCTCAACAGCGATGCGTCCACCGCCCGGCTCAAGGGCAAAGGGCGGCCGATCAATCCGGCGGAGGGGCGCGCCGAAGTGCTGGCAGCGCTCGAAGCGGTCGATCTTGTCGTCGTCTTCGATGAAGACACGCCGCTCGAATTGATCAAACGGGTACGGCCGGCGGTGCTCGTCAAGGGCGCCGATTACACCCGTGATGAGGTGGTGGGTCGCGAGGTTGTGGAAAGCGCCGGCGGCGACGTGGTTCTGGTTGATCTGGTGCCCGGCCACTCGACTACGGCCATGGTCGAGCGGGCGCGCCCGGTGAAGCAGCCGGTGGAGGATTAAGGCAATGCGCAGCATTGTCTTATTGCGGGTCGGCGGCGAAACGTGAGCAGCAGCTTTCTCATTTCGGTTATCATCACGACCTACAACCGCGAGGACGCGCTCGACGTGGCATTGCGGGCGCTGGCCGCTCAGACGGACCGCAATTTCGAGATTGTCATCGCCGACGACGGCTCAGGGCCCGATACCGCCCGCCTGGTCGAAAGCTGGAAGCCGCGCCTGTCCATCCCGCTCAAGCATGTCCGCCACGAACACCGCGGCTTCCGCGGTGGCGAGATTCGCAACCGCGGCATTCGCGCGAGCGACGGCGCGCTTTGCATCTTCCTTGACGGCGATTGCCTGGCCAGGCCCGATTTCATCGCCAGTCACCGGCGTCTCTATGAGCCGGGCTGGTTCGTGATCGGCAATCGCATCCTACTATCGCGCGAACTCACCGCGGCCGTCCTGGCGCGAGGATTGGCGCCGCAGACGTGGACGTTCGGCACTCTTGCGCGACAGCGCTTGAGCGGTGGCATCAATCGCTTGCTCCCGGCGGTGCATCTGCCGCTTGGACCGTTGCGCAAGTTACAAAAAACGAGCTGGCGCGGCGCCCAGACCTGCAACTTCGCCGTCGCAAGGAGCGATCTCGATCGCGTCGATGGCTTCGACAATAGCTTCGTCGGCTGGGGATTTGAGGATTCGGATCTGGCGGTGCGTCTGATGCGCGCCGGCGCGCGCCGCAAAGACGGTCGATTCGCCACCGGCGTTTTTCACCTTTGGCATCCATGGAATAATCGCGCGCGGTTGTCGGCCAATCGCGAGCGCCTAGACGAGACCATTACCAGTACCCGCACCGCTGCCTTGCGTGGCCTGTCCGCGCTTGCCACGGAGGACGACATGTCCCCGCATTCGTCAATGGCGCAGCAATGAATCCGCTTGGGTTGCGGCATGATGCGCGAGTGTTGGTGGTTATCTTGCGCCGCCTCGGCGACGTATTGCTGACGACACCGCTTATCCGCAGCCTCAAACGCGCCTATCCACAAGCCACGATCGACGCACTGGTATTTGCCGGAACGGAAGGCATTCTGGCGGGCAACCCCGACCTCGCCGAGGTCATCAGTATGCCGGCGGGTCCGCGCCTTGCCGACACTCTGGCGCTCACCGCGCGGCTGTTCCGCCGCTATGATCTTGCGGTGTCGGTACAGACCGGCGATCGGCCCATCGCGTTTGCGCTCATCGCCGGCCGCCACAGCGTTGGGCCGGTCGAGCCGGAGGGACTGGCCAGCGCGATTAAGCGCGTATTGCTCGGTCGCAGCTATATTCGCGATCGCAGCGATCATCGCGTTGTCGACATTCTGCATTTGGCCGACGTGATTGGCATTCCCACCCTTCCCGAGGTCGTCTGTCCTCCGCCCGCGCCGCGGGCGCAATTAGCGCCGGCGCAGCCTTACGCGGTCATCCACGCCGCGCCAATGTTCGTCTACAAGCGCTGGACGGCCGCCGGCTGGGGCGCGCTCGCTGCCGGCTTGCGCGAACGCGGCTTTGCCGTGGCCGCCACCGGCGCGGCATCCGATCGTGGCTATCTCGACGCGGTATGGCGCGATGCGCGCGTCGTGCGGCTGGACGGCAAGCTTACTTGGCCGGAACTAACGGCGCTGATTGCTGGCGCGCGTGTCTATATCGGTCCGGACACCGCGATTACTCACCTTGCCGCGGCGGCTGGTGCGCCGACCGTTGCGCTTTACGGCCCGACAGATCCGCGGCTGTGGGGGCCGTGGCCGTGCGGCGGCCTCGAAGCGTCGTGGCAGGCGACTGGCACGATCCAGCGGCGCGGCAATGTGTGGCTTGTGCAAAATCCGCTGCCGTGCCTGCCGTGCCAGCTGGAAGGCTGTGAACGCCGGCTCGACAGCCATAGCCAGTGTCTCGACGAATTGACGGTCGGACAGGTGCTTGCCGCGGTCGATCAGGCGCTGGCCATGCGACAAGCGGCCTGACCGGCGTGTTCAGGCGCCGCGTCGCATCACGCCTTGCGCGGTCGGCCAATGAAAAACACCTCAACCGGATGACGGCCACGGGTTTATT
>DATAYT010000101.1:0-4710 GCA_036272395.1 Xanthobacteraceae bacterium | reverse complement strand
AGCCCTTCGATGATCGCGATCATGCCGGTCGGATTGCGGAAAGTCAGATAGCCGATCATCACCGCGGTGGCGCCGGCCAGCATATATTCGACGACGTCTTCGACTTTGACGATACCGCCGCAGCCGATGATCGGAATCTTCACCGCCTTGGCGCATTGATAGACCATGCGCACGATGATCGGCTTGATGCCCGGGCCGGACAGGCCGCCGAATTTATTGCCGATCGCGGGCCGGAACGTGTCGGTATTGATCTTGAGCCCCAGAATTGTGTTCGACACGACCAGCGCATCGGCACCGGCGCGCTCGGCGGCCTTGGCGACGGCGACGACATCGCCGGCATTGGGGGACAATTTCACCCACATCGGCTTGTCGGTCGTGGCGCGGATGAGCTTCACGACATTATACGTATGCTCTTCGTGCAAGGCGAAGTTGCCGCCTTTGGGATCGCGCGTCGGACAGGAAATATTGACTTCGAGCACGTCGATCGCGGAGGTGGCGACGTCGCGCGCCATCGCTTCGAAATCCTCGATCGTGGTCGCCGAGATCGAGCCGACGAGCGGCGGCGTGAAACGTTTGTAGTCCGGGACCTGGTGTTCGAGAAAATAATCGATGCCCTTGGTCGGCAGCCCGATCGAATTGATCATGCCGCCTTCGACCTCGGCGGCGCGCGGCGGCGGATTGCCGGCGCGAAATTCCCGCGACACGGTTTTGGCCACCAGTGCGCCGAGCCGGTTAAGATCCATCACCTGGGTGAGGTCGGTGGAGAAACAACCCGACGCCGGCATCACCGGATTTTTCAGCGTCACCGCGCCGATTTTGACGCTCATATCTACCATCCGACCGCCTCCTGCAGATCGAAGACCGGTCCGTCGATGCAGACCCGGCGCAGCTCCTGTTTGCCGTTCACTTCGAAAGTGCGCACACAGACGTAACAGGGCCCAAGGCCGCAAGCCATCACCTGCTCCATCGCCACCTGACCGGGAATATTGTGCGCCCGGCCGAGCCGCTTCATCAACTGGAACAACCGGTTCGAGCCGCAGGTGAAGAAGGCGTCGGCGCGCTTCTGCGCAATCAGGTCTTGCAGAATCCGCTCGACGTTCTCGACCGCGCTCGTTCCGTCGGTATCAAGCACACTCACCACCTCGCCGGCCTCGCGGAACAAGGCGTCCGCCATGACGAAATCGGGATTGCGCGCCGACAGGATCGCGGTGACGCCGGTATCGCGTTCGCGCGCCAATTGCGAAATCGGCCCGAGCGTGGCGATGCCGACTCCGCGGCCGAGCACGACGATGTGCCGCCAGCTCGGATGGAGCTTAAAACCGACGCCGAGCGGACCGACCATGTTGAGGTCGTCACCCCGGCGCATCATCGCCAGGCCGCGGGTGCCGCGGCCGACGCACTTATACAAAAATTCGATCCGGCCGCGCGGCCGGTCGATGCGATAGACGCTCTGGGGGCGGCGAAAGAACAGTTCGCCGACGTCGGGCGACGGACACAACAGATTGAAGAATTGGCCGGGCGTGACGGAGATTGCCTTGGGCGAAGCTTCGACCACGAGGTGCTTGTATTCGGCGTTCACCCAGTCGTGCGACAGAACCGGACACAGCGATTCCTCGGCCGGAATATGCGCGGCCGTGCTGTCGCCGGCCACGGCGTTCTTGCCGACGACGTTGGGTGCGGACGCAAACGGTTCACCGTTCATCGGCGGAAATCCTCGGGTCGGAGCCGCATTGCCGTTGTTCTTCCGGAGACAGAAATGAGCCGACACTGTACCAAAATCAAGATTTATTCCAATTTTTGAACAGCTCAAATGCGATTGTATTTTCAGGAACTTACCTGACATTCATGGGACTGGCCGAGCGGAAACTAAGCCGCCATCACCGCAGCGGCTGCCTCGGCGTCCGGCTGCCGATAGGCCTTGAGCCGCGGCAGCACGTCAGACGCGAACAGCGTCAGATTGTCGATCGTCTGCGCATGCGTGAGCTCGCCGCCATGGCCCATCATCAAGAGGTTACCCATGCCGCCGCAATGTTCGCAGAAGTCGACGATCTGGGCGTAGACCTCATCAGGCGTGCCGCAGAACAGGATGCCGGCGGCGATCAGGTCCTCCACTGTGGCGGCGTGCATGTTGATGCTGCGGCCGTCCTTGGTAAAGCTTCGCGGCGGCGTTTCGCCGCGCATCAGCCGCGCATTGTCCTCGGCTGGGAGATAACCGGGCGGGTTGCGAAACGGCAGATGCACGATCGAACTGGTGCGCAGATAGCCGGCGATCAGGTGGCCGCGCTTGCGCGCTTCTTCCTTGTCCTTGGCGACGGCGACGAGGCCTAGATAAGCGAACCGATCGGCGGTCGGCGCCCGTCCGAACTTCGCCAGATAGCTCTTGCGGTAGGCGTCGTAGATCTTGCGCGTGCCGTAGCCGGTGCCGAGCGTCGCCATAACGTAACCGCGCTCGCCGAGCACGCGCGCTTGCGTGGTGCTGCCGGTCGTCGACCAGACCGGCGGATGCGGCTCCTGCCACGGCCGCGGCCAGATGTTCACTTGGCGATAATGGAAGTATTCGCCTTCCCAATTGAACGTCCCGTCATGAGTGGTCATCGCCTTAAGGATGAAATCGTGCGCCTCCCAAAACCTTTCCATCAGCTCGACCGGATTGCGATTGGAGGCGGCGATTTCGTAGGGAATGCCCTTTACGAAGCCCATATCGAGCCGGCCGCGGGAAATAACGTCGATGGTCGCGAGTTCTTCTGCGACGCGCAGCGGATCGGGCCGATGCCCGATCGGATAGCCGAGCACCAAGAGCCGCGCTTTCTTGGTGGCGCGCGCGAGCACCGACAATCCGACCACGACCGCCGATGACATGCAGGTGGCGCTCTGGTGATGCTCGTTGAGCATGATGTCGAGCCCGATGTCGTCGCAGGCCTGATATTCGTCGTAATAACGATGAAACAAATCCGCGGCGACGTGCGGATCGCATTTGCGGTTGGGGAGAATGACGCGCAGCGACCCGGAATGATCGTTCCAGGTCGGGTAATAAGGCTGTTCGCTGAACTGATAAGCTCGCATAGCCTATTTCCCGTCCATAAAAGCCAAGACGCGTTTGGCAAAAATATGCGGCTGCTCCTGATGCGGAAAATGGCCGGCGCGCTCAACGGTTTCGAAGCGCGCGCCGGGGATCATCGCGCAATAGGCGCGGCCGTAAGCTTCGCCGACCATGCGGTCATGCGCACCCCACAAGAACAGCGTCGGAATGCGAATGCGGTGGAGGCGACTTTTCAGCCGCGGATCGTGGAAGTAAGGACTCCAGGCAAAGCGCGCGGTGGCTTCGCGGGCGCGCGCCGCGGCGACGACTTCGGCCGGTGGCAAAGATTTGTAATCGCGTCGCCCGGCATTCGGATCGCAATAGGCGATTTCGAGATATTCCGGTTCGGTGAGCGCGAAGACGTCGGCGATGTCGCGGGTCTCGCGCTCGCCAACCTTGATGCCGACCGCATTGGCCATCACCAGGCGATGGAGCCGCGCCGTCGATTTCACCGCGATTTCGGCGGCGATCCAGGCGCCGAACGCCACGCCGACGAGCGTAACGTCGCGCAGATCAAGCTGATCGAGAAGGTCGAGATAGAAATAGGACAGATCGTCGACCGTGTGCATGCCCTTGGGCACGTCCGAACGGCCGAACCCGGGATGCGTCGGCGCGATGACATGCGCCGATTTCGCCAGCGCCTCGATCGCCGCCGCGGCCGGTTCGATGCCGTTTTCGGCATGCAGAAACAAGAGCGGCCGGCCCTTGCCGCGCTCGATCAGATCGATGCGCGTGCCTTCGACGACAAGTGAATCAGCCGCGCTGTCGGTCCTCTGCAGCATTTGCTCAACCCTTTTCGATCTTGTTCTACCACGCCAAAAACGTTTTACCATTGCACGCGGTTCAAGCCAGGAGACCAAGAAATGACGGACGGCGTTACGGTCCACAACGGCATTGCCTATGCCAATCACGATGGCGTCGAGCTTTTGGGCGACCTTTACCTGCCGAAAGACGCCAAAGCGGCGCCGGCTTTGGTCGCGGTTCATGGCGGCGGCTGGGTCGCCGGCGTGCGCGCCGCCTTTCAATATTGGGGCCCCTATCTCGCCGCGCGCGGCATCGCGGTCTTTGCCATTTCCTATCGGCTCGCGACCAAAACCAAGACCTTTCCCGAGTGCAGGACGTGCGCGCCGGCGTGCAACTCGTCCGCGGCAAAGCGAGCGCCTTTGGCATCGATCCGGCACGCATCGGCCTTCTCGGCGCTTCGGCCGGCGCGCACCTTGCGGCGCTGGCGGCGCTTTCCGGCAAGAAATTTCTCGGCGCCTATCCGCACGATCCATTCGCCGCGACCGACACGAGCGTGAAAGCGCTGATCGGCGTCTACGGCGTCTACGACATGCACGCGATGTGGTGCTCGCTGCAGGTGCAAGACGGCCGCAACAGCGACAACAAAGTCGAAAAATTTATCGGCGCGCCGCCGATGGCGAACCGGCAGACTTATTTCGACGCTTCACCGGTCAGCTACGCGACTTACTCCAACAAGGCGATCGGCGTGCTGCTCGCGACCGGCACCAATGACGATCTCGTCGACCCGAAAACGCAGACCGAACCGTTCCAGCTCGCGCTCAAACAGGCCAGCTTTTTCGTGCGGCCCTGCATCGTGCCCGGCGCGCCGCATTACTGGATGAACGATC
>DATAYT010000100.1:0-3107 GCA_036272395.1 Xanthobacteraceae bacterium | reverse complement strand
CGGATTGCAACGGGAACATCGAGTCGGTGTTCAGCCGCGATCATGTGCTGGCTAATATCGCGTTCTACTGGTTCACCGGGGCAATCGGCTCATCGTTCTGGCCCTATTACGCACGCATGCACGGCCCCTGGCCGATCCCCGACGGCGCGACCGTGGACGTGCCGACCGGCTATGCCGAGTTCCCGCACGAAATGTTACGACCCCCGCGCTCGCTGGCGGCGCGGATGTACACTGATATCCGACGCTGGACCGTGATGCCGCGAGGCGGCCATTTCGCCGCCATGGAGCAACCCGACGCGCTCGCACAAGAGGTGCGCGAGTTCTTCCGCCCGCTGCGGCGCGGCGGTTGACTGCCGAAGCCGTTACGCTGCCGGGCGCTGCGCAGGCCGTTTCAGAGACGGGTTTGGTCGGCACGGCGATTTCGGCGGATTTGACTTGTTTGATGCCGAACCCGACCCTCGCTGCCTAATGTGGCTTTGGCTCAGAAGTCCGCATATCGAGCCCCCGGCAACAATGATGCCGAGAGATTGAACGGCTCCTCACACTTGGAAAACTGAAAGGTTTCATCATGACCATCACACGAACAGGCCGGGGAGCGCCGTGAACGCATTGCTCCCTGCGGCGGAAACCATCGCCAAGCGTCTGATCGCCCGCCATGAGACTATCGCCACCGCCGAATCGTCGACTGGCGGGCTCATCGCCGCGGCAGTATTGGCACTGCCCGGCGCCTCGGCGTACTTTCTCGGCGGCGCGGTGGTGTACACAGAATTGGCGCGCGCGGCGCTGCTCGGCATCGGCGATGCCGAGATGCAGGGCTTGCGCTCAGCGACCGAGACCTACGCGCTGCTCCTGGCGCGGCGAGTGCGCGATCGGCATGCCGCTGTTTGGGGCGTCGGCGAGACCGGCGCAACTGGACCGACCGGCAATCGGCACGGTGATCCGGCGGGACACACATGCATTGCAATTGCCGGTCCGACCGAGCGGGCGATCACGTTGCGCACCGGCAACCCGGGGCGGTGTCAGAATATGGAGGCCTTCGCCACGCGCGCGCTCGAACTGCTTGGAGCGATCATTCCCTCCGTGTAGGGCAAATTCCACTCGAGTCGAAAGCTCGGATAGCGCTGATCGATACAGTATCCCGCCGAGCGCAACGGTCGGCCTTTTTATGACGCGCCGAAGCGGTGCACGGTAGACAGTTAGGCCGTTGCGCTCTGCGAACGGCCAGTTGCCGCTGAGAAGAGTAATGAATTCGTGAATTCGCGCTGCCTCATCACCCACTCCTCAGGTCGGGCGGAAGGATCCTACTACATCCTTTGAGAGCGTTTGTGCGCCACGGCAAATTGCGCCGACCGACTTCCGCTAATGGAATGGTCCGGCCGTGCTCCTGCCCCGCCAGCAAGTTACGCTGGCAAGGGGCGCCAAAGACAAGGAGCACGCTATGTCTTCGAAACTCAACACCGCAATCGCCGTAGCTGGCATCGATATTGGCAAGAACTCTTTCCACGTCATCGGCCTAGATAAGCGCGGTGCCATCGTGCTGCGGCAGAAATGGTCGCGCGGCCAGGTGGAAGCGCGGCTTGCCAACACGCCGCCTTGCCTGATCGGCATGGAAGCGTGCGTCGGCGCGCATCATCTCAGTCGCAAACTGCAAGCGCTTGGCCACGACGCTCGACTAATGCCGGCGAAATACGTCCGTCCGTACAGCAAAGGACAGAAGAATGACTTCCGCGATGCGGAGGCGATCGCCGAAGCGGTGCAACGTCCGACGATGAGGTTCGTCGCCACCAAGACCGGCGATCAGCTCGACTTGCAGGCCCTTCACCGCGTGCGCGAGCGGTTGGTCGGCCAGCGCACCGGCATCATCAATCAGATTCGCGCCTTCCTGTTGGAGCGCGGCGTTGCGGTGCGCCAGGGGCTACGCTTCCTGCGCATCGAATTGCCCGGCATACTTGCCAAACGCACAGACGTCCTGTCGCCACGCATGCTGCACCTCATCGAGGGACTGGCTGACGATTGGCACCGGCTCGATGAGCGCATCGAAGTCCTGTCCAGCGAGATCGGAGCGCTGGCCTGTGGGGACCCGGCATGCGACCGGCTGATGACGGTGCCCGGCATCGGGCCGATCATCTCGAGTGCGACGGTCGCCGCGATCGGCAACGGTGCTGCATTCTCCAAAGGCCGCGACTTCGGCGCCTGGCTCGGACTGGTGCCAAAGCAGATATCGACGGGAGACCGTACCATCCTCGGCAAGATATCCAGGCGCGGCAATCGCTATCTGCGCTCTCTGTTCGTGCAGGCAGCCTGGGTCGTATTGGTCAGGGTCGGGCCAAAGCATTGGGACCGCTATGGGCTCAAGTCCTGGATCGAGGCTGCCAAAAAACGTCTGCACCACAATGTGCTGGCGATCGCGCTCGCCAACAAGCTTGCCCGCATCGCCTGGGCGGTTCTCAACAAGGAGCGCAAATTCGAGTGCATCAGGACAAACAAGATGTCGCCCCGAGCTGCTTGAGTGTCGCGCCGTGCTCGGACCCGTCAAGGCGTGGCCTGGCGAGGCTGGAGCAAGAGGCAAAGCAAACGCGACGGCCAGCCTTGACGGCCCCTTGCGCGTGGCGCGCCAGCACATGCGCAGGCCGGGACGAAGGAACGGGCTTCAGGCACGAACAAAGGAACTGCATAAAGATAAGGAGCGATCGATGACATAACCCCTACAGCCTGTTTCCCGCCGAGGTCTGCGAGAGGATGAGACGAGATGGAGGATCGGTCTTACCGGCGCATGCGAACACTGGTGACCCAAATGGCCCATTCGAGGCCGGTCCGGTAATAAGACCGCACGCGCGCTGATATCCATGATGGCTCGGAGCACAACACGCTCCAATCAGAAGCCGGATACATTGATGCAAGACCGCACGTCCGCCAGATCGACGAAACCCTCTTGCAACGCACGGCCGGACCATACATTCGGGTCATTAGCGCCCGAGCCATCCCGCGGCGCTGGCGGCCTATGCCCGGAGCTCTTCAAAATCGAACATCACCCAAGCATCAGCCGCTGGCGCGATGGAAGGCGGTGCAAGATCAAGCCAAGGCAAGGCTCGATCAGGCAAAAGCCG
>DATAYT010000099.1:0-5752 GCA_036272395.1 Xanthobacteraceae bacterium | reverse complement strand
CCCCTCGATCAATCCTCATCGCGAATTGTGTGCGCGAAAGGGCCAATTAGGACGGCCAGTTGATTTGTTTGTCCTGTTGCATATCGGCCACTTCCAGAGATGCATTAAACAAGCCGCCAAGGCGTCTCGTTGGAGCATCTGGATCTATCGCCGCATTTCCGGCAGCTTGGCGATATTCACCCAAATCCTTCGCGCCTCATCCTTGCTGAGCGCGGCGGGACAGCGCTTATGGGGGCGTTTCTTAATCGTGGATAGGTGTGTTTGGGCGCTGGTTTTTAGGCGTACCCTTTGGGATCTGATTCTTGAGGGGGCCGGACATGGTGAGGGAAGAGGCAAGACGGACGCTACTTAGGGAATACGACAAGTGGGCCAAGGATCACCCTGACGATGCCACCAAGAGGGGCGGCGTGGTCTTTTTCACGTATTTGCAAAAGGAAAGAACGGACCTTCTGGATTTCCATGCTGTTGGCGGCGACAAGTGGGCAACCGTCCACGGCTGGCTTTATTACACAGGTCGGGTGAAGGATTAGGCGGCGTTCATTCGATCCATGCGATCTGCGGCAAGTGGCGGTCGAGCGGGAGTGAGTATGATGTTGCCATCGGCGTTGCCACGAACGCCGACTTTCCGCTAATGCTGTTGTATTTATTGCATCAATTCCACATTCGCCCCCGGCCATTGGCCGGGGAGCGTGGCTCGGTCGCGGATTGCGCGCGCACCTAAGCGGTGAAGTTGCAGGCCGGCGGGACTATCGTCTTGGCGCCGGGCACTGTCTCCTTGAGATGATAGGTGCCGCCGCTGACCTCAAAGATGAATTCTTGCGGGAAGGCCTGGTGGTCCTCCTTGCGCAGCGTCTTGTCACCTTGCGGAAAATCCGGGCCAGCCTTCATCTCAAGGCCTTCGAGCGCTTCGATCAGGTTCATGGTGTCGTCGCGGCCCTGGAAATTCGATTTCTGGATGCCGAGCTTCACCGCGTTGATCGATTCGTAATTCGACTGCACATATTTGTCGGGCAACGGGCCGGACGGATCGATTTTGGCCAGCCGCGCCTTGGCTTCGTTAAAGAACTCATGGTGATAGGGCGTGTCCAAGGGACCCTGGAACACTGGGATGTAGCGGTTGATCGCGGTGAAGCCGTCGATCTTGTTGCCGATCGCGATCAGGTTGGTGGATTCGGAAATCGAGCCGTCGCCCGCCCATTGGTATTTTTTGGTCAGGCCGAGATCGTAGGCCTGGGTCGCGACGGTAACGCCGTCTTTGCCGAAGAAAATGCCGAACAGGCCGTCGAAGTCGCCCGAGATTTTCGACAGGAAGGGGGTCATGTCCGCAGTGCCGAGCGGAATGCCGGTGGTGCCGACAATCTCGCCGCCGTTCTTTTTGATTTCGCCGGCATAGGCGTCGCGGGTCGATTGACCCCAAGAATAATCGGCGAAGGCGATGTGCCACTTCTTGCCCATCTTGGTCAGCGTCGGCGCAAAGGCGACCGCCTGGGCCGGAGCGTAGTCGTAGGGCCGGAAGCTGTAGCGATTGCACTTGCTGGTCGTCAGCGTGGTGTCAAGGCAGACGCTGATCATATTGACGATCTTGGCGTCCTCCCAGACCGGCATGCAGGCAAGGCAGATGTTGGACAGGAAGCCGCCGACGTGAACGTCGATATTGTCCTCCTGCACCATCTTCGAGGTCTTCTGGCGCGCGACCGCCGGGGAGCTTTCATCGTCGACGACGACGAGCTCGACCGGCCGGCCGTTGATGCCACCGGAATTGTTGATGCGGTCGATCGCCATCTGCAAGCCGACCACGGCGGTCTTGCCGCCTGCGGCGCCGGGACCGGACAGCGGCTGCTCCGAGCCGATCTTGTAGGGCTTGGCGGCGCCGAACGCAGCGCGCCACGGGGCCGGCACCAGCATCATGGCGCCAATCGCGCCGCCGCCCCAGCCGACGAGCCGCCGGCGCGTGAGCTTGCCGCGATACCAGATGTCTTCCGCCCACTTCTCTTCTTTCCACTTCTCCGTCATTGGCTGTTCCTTTTCCTGTTCCGTCCCCTGGAAATTTCGACGGGGCTGGTCCCTTAACGGGCTTTTGGCGAGTTGATTTGGGCCATTAGCAAACGCGATCTTGCCCACACTTTCAACCGGATTCGGTTGTCGATGTGCCGTCGCCAAGTGCATAAATGCGTGTAACATCGTCGCGCCAGAAGTGGTTTTTTGCGCTGCGGTTGGTGCAAAAATAGGCAAAATTTAGTGACGGCAAACATGCAAGAGCAAACGTTGACGACGGCGCGCGTGCGTGCGGAAAAACCCGAGGCGTTCTCGACCGGCCGCGCCGCGCGGCTTGCGATTCGGCGCAATGCGCATGCGGGTCCGACCTCGGGCATAGCACCCGGTTTCGTTCAGGCCAATCTCGCGATCCTGCCGCAAGCGCTCGCCCAGGACTTCGTGCAATTTTGCCGACTCAATCCGAAACCGTGTCCGCTGATCGGAGTTTCGGCTCCGGGCGATCCGCGTGTCCCGGCGCTCGGCGAGGATCTCGACATTCGCACCGACCTGCCGCGCTATCGGATCTGGCGCAACGGCGCTTTGGTCGACGAGCCGACCGATGTCCTCAAATGGTGGCGCGACGACCTCGTCACCTTCGCGATCGGCTGCTCGTTCTCCTTTGAGGAGGCTTTGCTCGAGGCCGGCATCGAACTGCGCCATATGACCTGCGATTGCACGGTGCCGATGTACCGCACCTCGGTCGAAACCGTCCCCGGCGGACCCTTCCACGGCCCGCTTGTGGTTTCCATGCGCCCGATGAAGCCCGCCGACGCCATCCGCGCCATCCAGATCACGACGCGGTTTCCTTCAGTGCATGGCGCGCCGGTGCATATCGGCAAGCCGGAATTGATCGGAATCAAGGACCTTGGCCGCCCCGATTGGGGCGACGCCGTGCCGGTGCACGAGGACGAAATTCCGGTATTTTGGGCGTGCGGAGTGACGCCGCAATCGGTGATCATGGCGGTGCGGCCGGATTTCTGTATCACGCATTATCCTGGGGCCATGCTGGTGACCGACCGGCGCAATAGCGAATTTGCCATTATGTGATCGAGCGTCATTCCGAGGCCGAGCGCGGCTCGGAACCCGGAATCCATAATCACAACCGGTGACTTTGGATTCCGGACTTGCCGCTTTGCGGCAATCCGGAATGACGATACAGAGAAGCGCATGCTCATCGATTTTCAGCAGCACTACACGCCGCCGGAATTGCTCAAAGGCGAACCCGGCAAAATCACCGTCGATCTCGATGGCGACGGCAATCCGCATTATCTGCTCAACCCGCTGCTCGCCGATCTCGCCGCGCATGTGCGCATGATGGACGCAAGCGGCATCGATGCCGGCGTGCTCAGTTGCGGCTCAGGCTTCGATCAGCCCGACATCGCGATCTGCCGCCTGATCAACGATCGCTTGCGCGAAGCCGAGAACGCCCATCCCGGCCGCTTCATTGGCTTGGCCCATGTCCCGGCGCTTAAGCCGGCGGAGGCGGCCGCCGAACTAAAACGCGGCGCCGTCGAGCTCGGATTTCCAGGCGCCGTGATCGCCTCGGAATTGCAGGATCTGCCGCTCGATGCCGAGGAGCTGCGGCCGTTCTGGAAAGCCTGCGCCGATCTCAATCTTTACGTTTTTATTCATCCCTTGCCGCGCGTCATCCGCTGGGCGCGTATGGATGCCGACGATCTTGGCCGCATGTTCGGCTGGGAATTTTCGCTGATGACGGCGGCCGTGCGGCTCATCAATTCCCGCTTGCTCGACGATCTGCCGAGCTTAAAGATTCTATTTTCGCATTTCGCCGGTGGCATCGGCCGCTATCGCGGTCGCATCCTCGGTTTTCAAGCGCGCGAGCAATTTGGCACCGCGCAGATCCCGCGCCACGGCCGCCGCCCGCGGCAACCCTTCGACCACTACCTCGATCATTCCCTGTATTACGACATTGCCGGTTGGGCCGGTCCGGACCGCGCCGCTGAACTCGGCGAACACTGGGTGCGCCTCGGCTTGCAGGAACTTCCGCTGTCCCAGCTCGTGTTCGCCAGCGATTATCCGCAAGCCGTGCGCGAGCCGAACAAGGTCGCGGCCTATGTCGCGGCCGTGCGCGGGCTCGGCGAAAGCGGCCGCGCCATCGCCGCTGGCGCCAATGCCGAAAAACTCATTCCCGACCTCAAACGCCGGCTTGCCGCGCGGGCGTCGGCGGCCAAGGTACCGGCATGAACGACAAGCCTGCAGCGACGGAGACCGCGGCATTCGATCCGGCGCGGGCGGGGTGGAAAATCGTCAAGCCGATCGGCTTTGGCGAGCTGATCGGCCCCATCTGGCGAAATGGCGACGCCAGGTTCGGCTTTCTCGTCGAGGCCAAGCACCTGAACTTTGCCGATATCGTGCATGGCGGCATGCTCACCACGCTCGCCGATCAGGCCATGGGCATGACCGCGCTGCGCGCTTCCAGCAACAAGCCGCACGCCACGATCGAATTGAATATGCAATTCATCGGTGCGGTGCGGATCGGCGAATTCGTCGAAGCGCATTGCGAAGTGGTGCGGCTCACGCGCGCCATCATCTTCATGCAGTGCCGACTCGCGGTCGGCATCCGAACGGTGGCCAACGCAACCGGGATTTGGAAGATTAGAGGGGAGGGGTAACATTCCGCTCATTCCCGCGAACGCGGGAATCCAGTTGCTGGATCCCCGCTTGCGCGGGGATGAGCAGCAACAAAAGATCACCCCCGAAACCTCTCAAGCGTGCCGCCCTTCATCACCGAGCCGGGCAGCGGATGACCGACGATGTCTTCGGCAAGCCGCGCGCATTCGATCAAGCCATCGAGATCGATGCCGGTTTCGATGCCGAGCTCATTGCATAGAAACACGAGATCTTCGGTGCAGACATTGCCGGCGGCGCCTTGGTGGCCGGCGAACGGGCAGCCGCCGAGTCCCGCGACCGAAGAGTCAAAGCGCCGCACGCCCATTTCCAGCCCGGCATAGGCATTGGCGATCGCCATGCCGCGGGTGTCGTGCAGATGCAGCGCGATGTCGAGGTCCGGCCAGCGCTCGCGCAAAGCGCCGACAACGCGCTTGACGGCAAGCGGGGTCGCCCAAGCCATGGTGTCGGCAAGCGTGATGTATTTGAGGGTGACGCCGTGTTCGGACGCCACGTCGAGGATTTGCCGGACCAGCGCCACGACATGCGCGACTGGAATATCGCCCTCGAAATTGCAGCCGAACGCCGCCATGATGCTGCCGCGCTCCACCGCAACGCCGGCGGTCTTGTAGCTCTCGACGATGGCGTGCTGCTCGGCAAGCTGCTGTGCCGCGCTGCGGTTCTGATTGCGCAGCGAGAATTTTTCCGAAGCCGACAGTTGGATTGTCCCGGTATTGGCCAGGCGATCGGAGAATTGCAGCGCGCGTTCGAAGCCTTTTTTGTTGAGCCACAGCGCGGTGTAGGCGACGCCGTTTCTCGGCGTGATGCCGCGCACCACATCGTCGGCGTCCGCCATGCCGGGCACTGCTTTGGGATTGACGAACGAGACGATCTGAATGTGGTTGAGGCCGGTTTGCGACAGCGCATCGATCAGCGCGATCTTGCGCGGGGTGGCAATCGGCCCTTTCTCGATCTGAAAGCCTTCGCGCGGACCTTCCTCGGTGATGCGAACGGCGCGGGGCATATCATTCACGGCAGATCGCCCTTGATCCTTGGTTCCGTCATTCCTTCACCGCAACGACGCCGCGTG
>DATAYT010000098.1:0-4625 GCA_036272395.1 Xanthobacteraceae bacterium | reverse complement strand
ATGCGCGCCGGCAGGTCGGGAAAGAACGGCGCCACCTCCGCAGCAACCGAGAGTCTTGCGTAAGCGTCGCGCACGCGGGCGAGATCCTCCTCGCGCGCCTGCTGAACAATCTGCAGGCGCGCCCGCACACCGCCTTCGAGCAGCGCAATCGCCGCCGGCACGATATCCGCCATGACGCGCGCGCCTTGACTGCCGCCGAATGTCAGTAGCCGCAGCACGCCAGAAGGCGCGCTGTAAGGTATGGCCGCCGCCGCGATCACCGCGGCTCGGACCGGGTTGCCGGTAAGCGTCGCCTTGGCCGCCAAATCCGGCGCGTCGCGGAAGGTGTCGGGAAAAGTCGTGGCGATGGCGGTGACGCGCGGCGCTAGGAGCCGGTTGGCGCGGCCGACGACCGCGTTGGCGTCGTGGATCACGGTAGGTACCCCCCGCCACGCCGCAGCAAGCACGGGCGGAAGGCTCGGATAGCCGCCAAAGCCGATCACGGCCGCGGGGTGCAACCGCCCGATCAGCCGCCAAACCTGCAACAAGCCGAGTCCGAGTGCGGCTGCCGTTTGCGTCAGCGCGACTGGATTACGCGAGCGAATTGTCGCGCTGGCGACGACATGGACGGCTTCCTCCGCGAATGTTTCGCCAAATCGTATAGCGCGACGATCGGTCGCGAGATGGACTGCGAAGCCGCGTTCGGCGAGCACGCCAGCCAGCGCCACTGCCGGGAATAAATGACCGCCGGTGCCGCCGGCGGCGACCAGCACCGGCGGCGATTGCGATTTGTGCATCAGGCCGGACTTGCAACGAATCCATGCGCGCTGGCAAGTTTGGCGCGCGGCCGCTCGCGGGTGAGCGCCACCAGCATGCCCATCCCATAGGCAAGCGAGATCAAAGATGAGCCGCCGTAGGAGATGAACGGCAGCGTCATGCCTTTCGCCGGCATCAGATGAAGGTTGACCGCCATGTTGATGGCCGATTGCAACCCGAACAGCATGGCGAGCCCGGCGGTTGCAAAACGAATGAACGGATCGTCGCTGGCCATAGCCTTTGCCAGCGCGCGAATCACGATAAACGCAAACAGCGCCGCCAAAATGAGGCAAAGCACCACGCCGAACTCCTCGGCCGCGACCGCAAAGACGAAATCGGTGTGACCTTCCGGGAGCACGCGCTTGATCGTGCCTTCGCCCGGGCCGCGGCCGAACCAGCCGCCGCGAATAAATGATTCCGTGGCGATATCGATATTGAAAGTGTCGCCCGATGCCGGATCGAGGAAGCGGTTGATGCGCTGCGCGACGTGCGGGACGGTGAAGAAAGCCGCGATCAGACCGGCACCTGCCGCGCCCGCCAATCCGATGACCCAGATCATACGCATGCCGGCGATATAAAACAGCGCCCCCCAGACCAGCGCGATCAGCATGGTCTGGCCGAAGTCGGGTTGGAGCACCAGCAGTGCAACGACGACGATGAGCAGTGCGAGCGCGATCGAATTTGCCGGCATTTCGGGCCGCTTCGCGCTTTCCGCGAACAACCAGGCGATGAGAATGACAAAAGCGGGCTTGAGGAATTCCGAGGCCTGGATATTCACGCCGAGAATGACGAGCCAGCGCCGGGCGCCCTTGATCTCAGCGCCGAAATAGGGCGTCAGCGCGGTCAGAACCAAGCTTGCCGCGAATACGACCAGCGCCACTTTGCGGATTTCGCGCGGGGATAGGAATGAGGCCGCGATCAGCACCAGCGCCGCGGGGATGAGAAACAGGACTTGGCGGTTGACGAAATGAAAGGGATCAAGCCCGATCCGCGCCGCGACCGGCGGACTTGCGGCGAGGCACAGTACAATGCCGCCGAGCATCAGCGCCCCGAGCGCGGCCAGCGTCAGCCGGTCGACGGTTCGCCACCACTCGCTGAACAAGGTCGGTTGCGCGCGCGAAGCCATGATGAAGCGATGTCGGTTTCGCAAAATTCCCCACCCAGTCCTGCATCGGACATGGTTTCCAGGCCATTAAGATCGTGTCCGGCCGCGGATCGTGACCGGCGTGCCTTATTTTTTCTGCAGCCCGGGCAGCGCCTGGACCAGCGCCCGAAAGACATCGCCCCGCACCTCGAAATTCCGATACTGATCGAACGAAGCGCAGGCGGGCGACAGCAGGACGACGGGCTCCTTGGCCGACGAGACAGCGGCATCCCGCGCGGCGGCGGCCAGCGCCCCATTGAGCGTACCGGTGGTCTCGTTGGCCACCGTGTCGGCCAGCGTGGCGGCAAACTGATCGGCCGCCTCGCCGATCAGATAGGCTTTGCGGATGCGCGGGAAAAAAGATCTTAGGCTTTCAATTCCTCCGGTCTTGGGCCGCCCTCCGGCGATCCAAAAAATGTCGTGAAAGCAGGCCAGCGCCTGGGCCGCCGAATCGGCATTGGTGGCCTTGGAATCATTGACGAAGAGAACGGCGCCCCGCTGGCCGACCTCTTCCATCCGGTGCGCCAGTCCGGGAAACGATCGCAGTCCCGCCTGAATCGCCGCCGGCGCGAGGCCGAGCGCGAGCGTAGCGGCTGCTGCGCAGGCAGTGTTCTGCGCGTTGTGCAATCCGCGTAAAGAGCCGATGCCGCCGAGTTCGGCTATGAGCGAGGACTGGCCACCCCGTGCGCGCAGGATTCGGCCGCTTTCGACGTACAAACCATCGTTTAGTTTGCGCCGCACCGAAATCTGCACCACGCGTTTTCCCGCTTGCGCAAGCCGCGCCGCGATCTTCTCGCACAATGCGTCGTCAACACCGATAATCGCGGTGCCGTCGGCGGGCACGCCGCTGACCAGGCGCTCCTTCACCGCGGCGTAGTTTGCCATCGTGCCATGGCGGTCGAGATGGTCTTCACTGAGATTGATCAGGATCCCGACCGACGGGTCGAGCGAGGGAGCGAGATCGATCTGATACGACGAGCATTCGATCACATGGACACGACCGGGCTGCGGCGGCGGCAAAGAGAGGATGGCGGTGCCAATATTGCCGCCAAGCTGCGTATCCATGCTGGCCGAGGCCGTCAGATGAGCGATCAGCGCGGTCGTGGTCGATTTGCCGTTAGTGCCGGTGATAGCGACAAAGGGAGCGCCTGGCGCATGGTGCCGCCGCTCGCGGCAGAAGAGTTCGACGTCTCCGATCACCTCGACATTCGCTTTGCGGGCGAGCTGTACAACCCAATGCAGCGCCGGATGGGTGAGCGGAACACCAGGCGCGAGCACAAGCGCGGCAATCCTCGACCAATCGACCTGGCGCAGATCAGCCGTGGGAATTCCGCGCGCATTCGCCTTGGCGATGCTCGCCGTATCGTCATCGAACGCGATGACGTCAGCGCCGCCGGCCAACAGCGCACTGGCGCTGACCAGGCCCGAAGCGCCGAGCCCAAACACCGCGATTTTTTTGCCGGCAAAGGTCGTGATCGGAATCACGCCGCCTATCTCAGCTTTAAGGTGGAAAGTCCGGCAAGGGCGAGCACGACCGATACGATCCAAAAGCGAATCACGATCTGCGGCTCGGTCCAGCCGAGCTGCTCGAAATGATGATGGATCGGCGCCATCTTGAACACGCGCTTTCCGGTCAGTTTATATGACACCACTTGCACGATCACCGAGACCGCTTCCAGCACGAACAAACCGCCGATCACCGCCAGCACGATCTCATGCTTGGTGGCAACAGCGACCGCGCCGAGCATGCCGCCGAGCGCGAGCGAGCCGGTATCGCCCATGAAAATCGACGCCGGCGGCGCGTTGAACCACAGAAAGCCGAGACCGGCGCCGAGCACGGCTCCGCACAGGACCGACAGCTCGCCGGTCCCGGCGACGTAGTGAATTTGCAGATAATCGGCAAAGACGGTGTTTCCGGAGAGGTATGAGATCATCCCGAAGCTTGCCGCTGCGATCATGACTGGAACGATGGCGAGGCCATCGAGTCCGTCGGTGAGGTTCACCGCATTTCCCGCGCCGACGATGATGAACATGGCGAACAGCACGAAAAACCAACCGAGGTTGAGCACCAGTTCTTTGAAGAAAGGAAATACCAGCGAGGTGGAAAACGGCGCATGACCGAGGCGCACCAGCGCGAAGCAGGCAAGGCCGGCAATGCAGGCCTCGATGAGGAGCCGGGTGCGACCGCGAAAACCTTCATGCGATTGCTTGGTGACCTTCAGATAATCGTCGTAGAAGCCCACCAAGCCGAAGCCGAGTGTCACCCAAAGCACCACCCACACGTACGGATTGGTGGGGTTTGCCCACAGTAACGTCGAAACCAACATCCCGGACAGAATCATCAATCCGCCCATCGTCGGGGTTCCGGCCTTGGCGATGAGATGCGTTTTTGGACCGTCGGTGCGGATCGGTTGCCCTTTGCCTTGGAGGAGCCGCAGCCGGTCGATGATGTTTTGCCCGAACAGGAATACAAAAAATAACGCCGTTATGACCGCCCCGCCGGTGCGAAAGGTGATGTAGCGAAAGACATTGAGCACTGACAGCTTGTCCGACAGATCGACCAGCCAATACAGCATTGCCATCAACCTTGTACGGAAGCGTCTGCCATCGTCTCGTGGCGCGGATAGGCGCGCTGCAAGGCTTTGACGATTGGCGCCATGCGCGAGCCCAGCGAGCCCTTCACCAT
>DATAYT010000097.1:0-2761 GCA_036272395.1 Xanthobacteraceae bacterium | reverse complement strand
CCTCGAAGCGCTCGGCGTCAAAAAGGACAATCGCGGACGGATTCTGGTCGATCCGCATTTCCGCACCAATGTCGAAGGCATCTACGCCATCGGCGACGTCATTGCCGGCCCGATGCTGGCGCACAAGGCCGAAGAGGAAGGGGTGGCGATCGCCGAAATTCTCGCCGGACAGGCCGGCCACGTGAACTACGACGTGATCCCTAATGTCGTTTACACCTATCCGGAAATCGCTTCGGTCGGCAAAACCGAAGAGGAGCTGAAAGCGGCCGGCATCGCCTACAATGTCGGCAAATTTCCCTTCGCAGCCAATCCGCGCGCGCGGGTCAATCTGACCACCGAAGGCTTCGTCAAGATTCTCGCCGACGCCAAGACCGACCGCGTGCTCGGCGTGCATATTCTCGGACCGGATGCCGGTAATTTGATCGGTGAGGCCGCCATCGCCATGGAATTCGGCGCCTCATCCGAAGACATCGCGCGCACCTGCGCCGCTCATCCGACCTTGCCCGAGGCGATCAAAGAAGCGGCGCTCGCGGTCGCCAAGCGCGCGATTAATTTTTAGTCATTCCGGGGCGGCGCGAAGCGCCGAACCCGGAATCCATAATCCCGGCGTAGGGGCTATGGATTCCGGGCTCGCCACTGCGTGGCGCCCCGGAATGACAGGCTACAACACCGCTATCAGCGGCAGCGCATGCGGCGCGAAGAATCCGAACAGCGTAAGGACAAGACCAACGACGCCGAGGGCGCCGCCGAACCAGGCCAGCGCCACCATGCCGGTGATCACCGCGGCCGACGCCAGCACGATGCCGATCTGGAACGCCGCCGAGGCGAGTTCATAGTGATGGTATTTCGCGAGCGAAAGGTCGCGTTTTGCTTCCGCTTCTTTGGCGCGTTCGGCGAGCTCCTTGCGGCCTTCGCCGGTCGACGGCTCAGAGTCATAGCGCGCCGCGGTCTTTTTCCAGGCGTCGATCTGCTTCTGCATTGAAGCTTTCGCGGCCGGGTCGGACGCGGCCTCGGCCGCGACCAGCATTGCCTCCACAGCCGTGTTGACCTGCGTCATGCGGATGCTCTTGGCCTGAAAGAACGCCCACAGGTCGGACGATTCGACATTGGCGCCGATCGCTTCGGTCTGCGCACTTTTGCCGAGCGTTTCCGAAAATGAAAGAAACAGCGCGAGCACCGCAATCAACAACGCGATGCGCCGGTTGAAATATTGCGCATGCTCGCCTTCTTTCGCCTGTTCGATGGTCTCGTGAATTTCGGACATTGATTTCCCTAACCCGGATTTTGTTCCGTCACCCTGAGGTGGCCGCGAAGCGGCCCTCGAAGGGCGACGGCCCGGCACCTTGGCTGTCCATCCTTCGAGGGCCGCCCCGTGACCTATCGCGCTTTGCGCGATGGTTCACGTTGCGGCCACCTCAGGATGACGGTGCAGTAGCACGAATTGATGTCAAGCGCGCGGATGGGCGCTGCGATAGGCCTCGATCAGGCGCTCGGCGTCCACCGCGGTGTAGATCTGCGTGGTCGAGAGCGAGGCATGGCCGAGCAATTCTTGGATTGCGCGCAAATCGCCGCCGCCGGCCAACAGATGCGTGGCGAAGGAATGCCGCAAGGCGTGCGGCGTGGCGCTGGCGCCAAGCCCGAGCGCGCCGCGCAGCCGCGCCATCGCAAGCTGCACGAGCCGGGGCGATAGCGGCCCGCCCTTGGCGCCGACGAACAGCGGACCGTCGGCGGGCAGGTCAAAGGGGCAGAGCGCGATGTAATCGGCAACGAGCTTTTGCACCGGTGCGATCAGCGGCACCACGCGCTGCTTGCGGCCTTTTCCCGTGACTGTGAGGACGTCGCGGCCGTCGAATTCGGCGCGTTTGACGCCGAGCGCTTCGGAAACGCGCAAGCCGCAGCCATAGAGCAATCCGAGCACCGCGGCGTCGCGGGCGTGAATCCACGCGTCGCGGCCGTCGCCGGCGGCAAGGGTCGGATCGGCCATGCGCTTGGCCGCATCGATCGGCAGCGGCCGCGGCAAGGTCTTGCCAAGTTTTGGCCCGCGTACGGCGGCGAGCGCGGCGAGCCTGCCTTTGCCGCTGCGCTCCAGGAAACGGCCGAAAGCGCGGATCCCGGCGAGCGCGCGCATCAGCGAGCGGCTGCCGATATTGTCGGCGCGCCGCGCCGCCAGGAAGGCGCGCACATCCGCCGGCGCCAGCGCCGCCAAGTCTTTCAAGGACGGCGCGCCGCCCAGATGCGTGGCGAGAAAATGCAGAAACTGCTCGACGTCGCGGCGGTAGGCCTCGATGGTCTTCGCCGAAAGATTTCGTTCGACGCGCAGATGCCGCAGCCACGCGTCGATCTCCGCCGCGACTTTGGAAGCGATAGCGCTCGGTTCCTTCGTCATCTTTCTTCGCGCTTTGCGATCTTCATCCGCCCCCGCGAAGCGGGGGAGGGGGACCATGCGCAGCATGGTGGAGGGGGCGATTACTGAGCAATGCCACCACCACCGCGCTCCGCCGTAGCCGACGCTACGCGTCGGCGTGTCTTTAAGCACATGGCGGCCAAATAGCCGCCCAATGCCCCCTCCCCCGTTCCGCTACGCTCCACGGGGGAGGATGCAAGATAGCCTTACGCGCCTTTACCCTTCCTAAATCGGTGAGAATCGGCCGAGAATCGGGAAATGACCAGACGGGTGGTCGATGTGCTGGTGCCGGTCGCGCTGGACCGGGCCTATTCCTATCGCGTGCCGGCGGCGCTTGAGCTTGCGCCCGGCGACATC
>DATAYT010000096.1:0-2446 GCA_036272395.1 Xanthobacteraceae bacterium | reverse complement strand
CGTGAAGAACATCACCGATATGATTTGCGCCAACGCGCCGCTCACCATCAAGGCGGTGAAATTCACGGTCGGCGAGATTCTCAAGGACGAGTCCAAACGCGACTTGGCGCGTTCCGCCGAACTCGTCGAGCAATGTTTCGCTAGCCGCGATTACACCGAAGGCCGCACCGCGTTCATGGAAAAACGCAAACCGGTATTTACCGGCAGCTGAGCCGGTGGGATTGCTGCCCACTTTTGCCCACTCCGAAATTTTGATCATGGACAAAGAATACAATCGCCCCTTATCAGCGGTCGAACTGGCTTGCTAAATTAGCAAGCCAGTCGCGCGAATAGCACGGCGCGAAGTCGGGGAGTGCTGACAATGTATCGGGCCACCAAGGACATTACGCTGCCGACGACGATCACCGGTTCGCTGCCGCGGCCGAGCTGGTACACCGAAAATCTCGGCACGCGCCACTTTCTTGAAGCGATGGTGAGCCGCCGGTTTCGCGAGCAATACGAAGACGCCCTGACCTGTTATTTACGCGATCAGGAGGTCGCCGGACTCGACATTCTCACCGACGGCGATTGCCGCTTCGACGACGATGTGGGCGGCCAGAGCTGGACTGCTTATCCGCCGAACCACATGAGCGGCCTCGATATCGCGCATCCGCAGGCGACGCCGGCCGGCCGCGGCGGCATCTGGTTTCCGCGCGGTCACATTCTGCACGATTATCTCGAATCGCGGGTGATGCCGGTGATCACCGGGCCGGTCGGGCGCGGCAATCTGCAATATACCGCGATGTGGAAGGCGGCGCAGCGCTTCACCACGCGGCCGGTGAAATTCGGCGCCGTGTCCGCCGAGATCGTCGCCTTCGCGCTGCAGGACCACCACTACAAGAGCGTGCCCGAGCGCATGTTCGCGATCGCCGACGCCTTCAACGAGGAATACCACGAGCTCGCCGATGCCGGCTGCCCGGTCATCCAGATCGAGGAGCCGCAGATCCACCTGATCGCGGTCCGCAAGATTCAGGACAAAGTAATCAACCCGCAGCTGATGGTCGAAGTGTTCAACCGCACCGTCAAAGGCCTGCGCGCCAAGACCGAAGTGTGGGCGCATTCCTGCTGGGGCAATCCTTCGCAGCAGCGCATGTTCGCGCAAGTGCAAAGTTACAAGCCGGCGCTCGAGACCTACAACACTGTCGATGCTGACCTCATCACCTTCGAATCGTCCAGCTCCGGCGGCATCGATCTCGAAGCGATCGGCAAGACGATCACCGGGAAGAAAATCACGATCGGCGTCATCGATCATCACACGCTGCAGGTCGAGAGCCCTGATGAAGTCGCGTCGCAGATTCGGGCGGCGCTGAAATTCATTCCGCCGGAGCGGCTGGTGATCTCGTCGGATTGCGGCATGGGCCGCGAAGGCATGAGCCGGCGGCACGCTTTCTACAAGATGGTGTCGCTCGTACTCGGCACCAACATGGTGCGCAAGGAGCTCGGCGTGCCGGAAGCGCAATGCCTCGCCGCCGATGAGCGTTATTCGCTGATCGTGCCGGCCAAATAAAAGCGCGTGAACTGCGGTCCATTTGCGATTAGGCTTGGGTAGCGCATAAGGGGACGGGACAATGGCGCAAGCACAGACTGAACCGAAACTTTTCCTGCCGTTCCTGCAACCGTTCTACGAGGCGGTCGCTCCGTTATCGTGGCTGATCATCCGCGTCGCGGTCGGTTGGAATCTGCTCATGCACGGCTATCCGAAATTCTTGAGCGGATTCACGGACGGCGCCGCTAAAGCTTTCGCCGATCTCGGCTACACGCCGCCGGCTTTCTGGTTTTGGGCGTCGACCTGTATCGAGACCTTTGCCGGCATTGCGCTCGTCCTCGGGCTGTTCACCCGGATCTTCGCCGCGGCCGCCGCGATCGAGATGCTGTTCATCACCGTCACGTATTGGAGCAATGGATTCCCCTGGCTGAAACGCGGCTACGAATATGTGCTGCTGTGGGGCCTGTTGTGCTTTGCCATCGCGCTGCGCGGCGGCGGGCCCTATTCGCTCGACCGCAAGCTCGGCCGCGAACTGTAAGCGCCGATAACGCCTCCGGGTGCGAGCCGGCTATAGCCGGCTTGCGTCGTCTTGCCGTATCGCTTGTTTCCGTGACCGCCCACCGCTAAATACCGCGGGACCACTTGAGCGTATTCGCCTCGCGGAGAGGTGGCAGAGTGGTTGAATGCACCGCACTCGAAATGCGGCATACGGGCAACCGTATCGGGGGTTCGAATCCCTCCCTCTCCGCCACCTTTCGCCAGAACTCCTCGCTTTTGTGATTTCCGCTTACAGCTCGCGGCCGAGCTTGCGGTCGAGCGAATACGGCCCGCCGCCGCGCAGCGCGATGGCAAAGCACAACAGGCCCCAGAGCAGCACATATTCGTAGCCGCGTTTCATCCACGAGAAGCCGTTGCCGCTGT
>DATAYT010000095.1:0-8894 GCA_036272395.1 Xanthobacteraceae bacterium | reverse complement strand
CCCGAAGTCTATGGCGACGATCGGCTCTTTATCGATCTCGCGCTCAAGGGCGAAAATGATGCCGAGCACGAGGCCAAACTGAAGAAACTCGAAACGGCGGATCATCCCGTCATTCGCATCACGCAGAGTTCCCTCGCGCATATCGTCCAGGAATTCGTTCGTTTCGAAATCGCGACCGCGGTCGCCGGCGCCGTCATTGGCATCAATCCGTTCGACCAGCCCGACGTGGAGGCGAGCAAGATTAAAACGCGCGATTTGACGAGCGCCTTCGAAAAGTCCGGCGAATTGCCGCGCGAGACGCCGGTCGTTTCCGAACAATCGCTCGCGGTCTTTACCGACGGGGCGAATGCGGCCGCATTGCGCAAAGCCGGAGCCGGCGACGACGTTGTGAGCTGGCTTGCGGCGCATTTTGGCCGCATCGGCAATGGCGACTATTTCGCAATGCTGGCCTATCTTGCGCGCAACGGAGAAAACACATCCGCGCTGCAGGACTTGCGCTTGGCGCTTCGCGACCGCCGTCACGTCGCAACCTGCCTCGAATTCGGGCCACGCTTTCTGCATTCGACCGGCCAGGCTTACAAAGGCGGTCCCGACAGCGGCGTGTTTCTGCAGATCACCGCCGACGACGGCGAGGACCTCGCCATTCCCAGACATCGCGCCAGTTTCGGCGTTGTGAAGAACGCGCAGGCGCGCGGCGATTTTGATGTTCTGCTCGAACGCGGCCGGCGCGCATTGCGCATCCATATCAAGGGCGAGCTCGCGGCGGGGCTGAAAGCACTGCATGCGGCATTCGAACGCGCGCTCGCCTGAGTGGGGTTGTCACATGCAGATCGGCGTGATCGGTCTCGGACGCATGGGCGGCAACATCACGCGCCGCTTGATCGAAAATGGCCATGAGGCCGTCGTCTATGATCGTGACGCCAAGGCCGTCGCGGCGCTGGGTCGCGACGGCGCGGTCGGCGCCGAGGGTCTGGACACATTTGTCAGGCAATTGCTTACCGAAGACACGATTGTCGAGCTCGCCAAGCTGCTGGCGCGGGATGACATTATTATCGATGGCGGCAATACGTTTTGGAAAGACGACGTCAGGCGCGCCAAAATGCTCAAGGAGCACGGAATGCACTACGTCGATGTCGGCACCGCCGGCGGCGTCTGGGGCCTTGGGCGCGGCTACTGCATGATGATCCCCCGCGCGGAGCTCGGCTACCTTCATTGCGGCCCGAGCGGCGCCGGTCATTTCGTCAAGATGATCCATAACGGCATTGAATATGGTCTGATGCAGGCGTTCGCCGAGGGCTTCGACATCTTGAAGAATGCCGGCAGTCAGGTTTTGCCCGACGACGCGCGTTTTGATTTCGATTTGCCCGACATCGCCGAGGTGTGGCGCCGCGGCAGCGTCATCAGTTCACGGCTGCTCGATCTGACCGCAAGCGCGCTCGCGTCCGATCCGAAACTCTCAGGCTTTGAGGGCGTAGTCGAGGATTCCGGCGAGGGCCGCTGGACGGTGATGGCCGCGATCGAAGAAGCGGTGCCCGCCGATGTGCTATCGGCCGCGCTCTATACCCGCTTCCGCTCGCGCCGCGACCACACCTTTGCGGAAAAAATCCTTTCCGCCATGCGCAAGGGTTTTGGCGCGCATGTCGAACCCAAAGACCACAAGGCCAAGCCGTGATGACACCGAAGACGGGCGCTACGACGGCGCGCCCCGCCGATCCCTGCTGCCTGGTTATTTTCGGCGCCTCGGGCGACCTTACGCATCGTTTGCTGGTGCCGGCGCTGTACAACCTCGCCGCGGCCGGCTTACTGGCGGATGCGTTCGGGCTGATCGGCGTCGCCCGCAGTCCATCGTCGAACGAAGCCTTTCGCGAGGATCTGGCGAAGAGCCTGCCGCAATTCGCCGGGCGGCCGATCGATCAAAAAGTTCTCAAGCAGGTTCTCGGCTGCGTCGCCTATGTGCAAGGCGGCCCCGACGATGACTCAACCTATGCGAAGATCGGCCAGGAACTCGCGCGCATCGAACGCGAGCGGTCAACGTGCGGCAATCGCCTGTTTTATCTTGCCACGCCGCCGGCCGGCTTCGCGCCGATCGGCCGTCATCTCGGTCAATCCGGCCTGGCGCGGGAAAACGGCTCGGATAAAGGTCCGGGCGCGGATAAAGGTCCTTGGCGGCGCGTCATCATCGAAAAGCCGTTCGGCACCGACCTGGCGAGTGCACATGCGCTCAATGAAAAGCTGCTCGGCATTCTCAAAGAGGACCAGATCTTCCGCATCGACCACTATCTCGGCAAGGAGACGGTCCAGAACATCATGGTGCTGCGCTTTGCCAACGGGCTTTTTGAGCCGATCTGGAATCGCAATCACATCGACCACGTCCAGATCACCGTCGCTGAATCGCTGACCGTCGGCCGCCGCGGCAATTACTACGACGCGACCGGTGCGTTGCGCGACATGGTGCCGAACCATCTGTTCCAGCTGTTGTCACTGACTGCCATGGAGCCGCCGTCCCGCTTTGCCGCCGACGCGGTGCGCGCCGAGAAGGCGCAGGTCCTCGAAGCCGTGCAGATACCGACCACGGACGAAGCGCTGCGCAATTCGGTGCGCGCACAATACGACAATGGCTTTGTCGAAAATCAGCCGGTCGAGCCGTACCGCAAGACCAAAGATGTAGACCCGCACAGCACGACCGAAACCTATGTCGCGCTCAAGCTGATGATCGATAATTGGCGTTGGGCCGACGTGCCGTTTTATTTGCGGACCGGCAAGGCGCTGCGCGGCAAGCAGACTGAAGTCGCGATAAAATTCAAACAGGCGCCGATCGCGATGTTCCGCGATACGCCGGTCGACCGTCTTGCCGAGAATTTCCTGGTGATCGGCATTCAGCCCAATGAATGTATCGGTCTCGAATTCAATGCCAAGGTTCCGGGGCCTTCGATCGCGCTCGGCGGCGTGAGCATGACATTCCGCTATGACGATTATTTCGAGGCCGCGCCAAGCACCGGTTATGAGACCCTCATTTATGACTGCATGACCGGTGACGCCATTCTTTATCCGCGCGCCGACGGCATCGAAGCCGGCTGGCGCGTGGTGCAGCCGTTTCTCGACGCGTTTGCCGACGCTCACGATCGGCAATTGGCGAAATATCGCGCCGGAAGCGAGGGTCCTAAAGAGGCAGACGAATTACTCGCGCGCGACGGACGTCGCTGGCGGCCGATCGGTTGAATTCGCCAAGTTGAGATCGCCATGACCACAGCAACCAAGACCGCAGCAAGCGATCCGCAGATCGTCGTCGTTGCCGATGCCGCCGCCTTGGCGCAGGCCGCGGCCCGGCGGCTCATCGACCGCACCAGGCGCGGCAATCGCGCGGCGGTGTGCCTGACCGGAGGTTCGAGCCCGCTCGGGCTTTACCGCCTGCTCGCGGCAGATCCCTTTCGCAGCGAAGTGCCCTGGACGCGCGTGCATTGGTTCATGGGCGACGATCGCTTCGTGCCCGAGCGCGACCCGCTGAGCAATATGGGCGCCGCCAGGCGGGCATTCCTCGATTCCGTCTCGGTGCCGGCGCAAAACATCCACGCGATTGCGACTACGGCGAACGATCCCGCAGACGCCGCGCGCCGATACGAAGATGGACTCAAACAATTCTACGGCGCCGATCACCTCGATCCGGTCCGGCCGCTGTTCGATCTGGTGCTGATGGGACTGGGTCCGGACGGCCATACAGCGTCGCTGTTCCCGCATTCCCCGGCGCTGGAAGAGAAGCAACACTGGGTCGTCGGCGTTCCGAAAGCGGGTATGAAGCCGTTCGTGCCGCGGGTAACGCTGACATTCCCGGCACTGGCGTCAACGCGCGAAATGTTGTTCTTGGTGGACAGCGCCGACAAGCGCCAGATTCTTGGCCGCGTTCTCGCCGGCGAAGACCTGCCCGCGCACCGGGCCTATGCGCAAGGCGAGCTGGTCTGGCTCATAATTCGGGCTGCTGCGCCGGAGCGATGAAATGAATCCGAAACCGCCTGCGAATGACACAAAGGCCATCGTGGTCATGGGCGTATCCGGCTCCGGTAAAAGCACCATCGCTTCAATGTTGGCACAGCGGCTGCATTGGGTTTACGAGGACGGCGACTGGTTTCACCCGAAGTCGAATATCGAGAAAATGCACCATGGCGAGCCGCTTGATGACAAAGACCGCTGGCCATGGCTGCGCGCCATTGCCGAGTGGATCGATGCGACCCGGCGCGGCGGCGGACACGGCGTCGTGGCCTGCTCCGCGCTTAAGCGAGCCTACCGCGATGTCCTGATCGGCGACCGGCGTGACGTGCGCCTGGTCTTTCTCAAAGGCGACCGCGATTTGATCGCCCGGCGCGTTGCCGCGCGCGCCGATCATTTCATGCCGACGACGCTGCTCGACAGCCAGTTCGCCGCCCTGCAGGAACCGCAAACCGACGAACGCCCGATCGTGGTCTCGATCGTGCCGCACCCCCGCGAAATCGTCGAGACGATCATCAAGGACCTCGGCATAGAATCTGTGGCGGCTGAAACGAGCCAGGCGAGCCGGTAGCGATCGCCCCATGGCGGATGCCCCACCGATCGAGGCCAGCAACGAGCCCTCAATATTGGCGACCGGCACGGCGTCGGAGGCGGACGCTGGTGCCGTCAAGCGCCTCTTGTTGTTTTTTGCTCTGGTCTATGTCGTCGAAGGCCTGGGTCAGATCGTCGGACTGATCTCGCAACCGCTCAATTACTATCTCAAGGAGGTCCACGGCTGGAACCCGCTCCAGGTCACCACCTTTATCACGCTGTTCAATTTGCCCTGGATCATCAAACCGGTCTACGGAATCGTATCCGATTTTCTGCCGCTGTTCGGCTATCGGCGCAAAAGCTATTTGATCATCGCAAATATCGCGGCGACCGTCGGCTATCTCTGGGTCACCCAGCTCAATGCGCCAGGCGATCTTGCCTTGGCGCTGATGCTGACCGCTTACGCGATGGCGATCTCGTCGACGCTGTGCGGCGCCGTATTGGTGGAGAACGGCCAGCGACTCAAAGAGAGCGGGGCTTTTGTCAACCAGCAATGGCTTTGGTTCAACATCGCCGCGATGATCGCGGCCGTCGTCGGCGGCCAGCTCGTGCAGCATCTGACGCCGTCAAACGCCTTGCATGCGGCGGCTGCCATCATCGCGGTGGCGCCCTGCGCCGTGATCGTCGGCACGCTTTATCTGGTTCCGGAGAAAAAGACCCGAATCGATCTGGCGGGAATGAAAAATACGCTTCGCGGCTTGGTGACCGCCTTCCGCCACCGCGAGCTATGGATCGTCGCGATGTTTATGTTTCTCTACTATTTCAGCCCGGGTTTGAGCACGCCTTTGTACTTTTACATGACCGATGATCTCGGCTTCTCGCAAGCCTATATCGGGATATTGGGATCGATCAACGCCGCAGGTTGGGTCGTCGGCGCGCTCCTTTATCGCCGATTTTTTGGAAATCTCACGCTTAAGAACCTCCTCAATCTCAGTATTGCTTTCGGAACCATTGCGGGCCTCGCCTATCTTTTCCTTTGGAACGAGACGGCCGCAGCGTTTATCAGCTTCGGCGGCGGATTTGCCGGCATGTTGACGACGGTGGCGACCTTGACGCTTGCGGCCGATTATTGCCCGCCGCGCGCGGAGGGATTTTCGTTTGCCGTGCTGATGTCGATCATCAACCTGGCCAACACGCTCGCCGACAATGTCGGCTCGTTCCTTTACACGCACGCTTTCCACAGGACATTGCCGCCGCTGATCCTGATCTCAGCGGCGTTTACCGCCTTCGCTTTTATCCTGGTCCCGCTGTTGCGCCTCGGCAACAAACGGCAGGGCGAGCCCGCAAATATGGGCAAGCGGCTGGAACCCGCCGGCATGGGTGCGCGTTAGTACGAACCCATTTGGTCTCTCACTTCAGGTGCCGGATCATGAAAAAGGTCGGCGCTCTTCTCGCAGTTGCAGCATTCGCGTTAATTACGTTCCCTTCTCCACCGGCCGCTGCGTTCGGTTTGCGGCTCGGGCCGTTTCATCTCGGCGTGCCGTTTTTCGGGCATCGGCATCATCACCCTTTATACATGCACGGCAGTACCAATGATGTTGGCCGTCATGAAAATCAGCACGAAAACCCGCCCGGCCTGCAACAGCGCCCGGTGAGCCTGGCCCTGTTGTATCCGGCGCGCGCCCTGCCCCCGATTTTCCAGAACGTGTTCTGGCCGGCATTTTCCTCGCCGTGGCCGTTTGGCTACGACACGATTTTCACGACCGCCTTTGCCACGGCGCCCGCGGATCGGAACGACAATGATTGCCGGCAATTGGTCGACGCCAATGCCATTGTCGAGCGCCTGCGCGCCGAAATCGGACCGAATGCGGAGCAAATGGAGCGCCTGCAGCGGCTTGGCGGCGCCATCAATGCCGCGGCCGGATATCTCGCCAAATCGTGTCCGACTGACATCCCGCAGCAGCCGACCGCGCGCTTGCAGCTGATGGATTCGCAGATTGAAGTGCTCACAATGGCCGTCGATATCATCCATCAGCCGCTGCAGGAGCTTCAGCAATCCCTGACAGACGAACAGCGCGCCAAGTTCTTTGGTGAAGCGACGGTCAAGAGCGCGCGCTCGGCACGCAGCGATAAAACCAGCCCGCGCGCATGCGGCGCTTACTCAACGGCGATCGATTGGTCGATCGATCAGATCGACAAATCCGTTCAACCGACCGATCAGCAGCGCACCGCGCTCACGGATGTGCAGCAGGCCTTTGCCAAGGCGGCAAGCGATCTTGAAGCCCACTGCCCGACTTCGGCGCCGCGATCCGCGGTCGAACGCCTGGAAGCCATCGAGGCGCGCCTTGATGCGACCTGGCGCGCGATCTTGTCGATTCAGGTGGCGCTCCAGGATTTCGAAAGGAAGCTGAGCGACGAGCAGAAGTATCGCTTGCACACGATGACTTTCGCCGCGCAATAAGTATTCAGGGCGGGGCAACGCCTGCCCCCCTGCCGGACACTCCCGAGTTCAGGTTGATTTGCCAGCCGTCATGGGCGAAATCGGTGGCGGCGGCGGCCCGTTTCACCGGTTGTATACTTTTCCAGTGTTGGATGCGGTTGATTCTTTTTTTACGAAGAGGAGTACCGCTATGAAGAAGGTCGCGCTGGCACTGGCTGCCGTGCTGGGACTAATGAGCATGGCCGGCTGCGCGCAGGATTATATCGGCAAGGGCAAGGCCCCACCGCCGGTCGTTACCAAGGGCTAAATAGCGGTCTCTGCAAGACGCTGCAGAGACCGGCCATTCTGCTGCGCCCTTCTGATTCGCGCTCAACCCCTCAACAGAAGGCCCCGGCCGGTTGCCGGGGCCAAGTATGCGCATGCCCACAATGGCGCTGCCTCATCCCCCCAAGGGGCGGCAGCACACGAAGAACTCTGTGCAAATATCGCGACCAAAACTGCAAACAAAAACGGTCAGGTCACTCTACTGACGTTGCGGTTTCGGCCCTAACGCGAGATATGTGCTAGGCCCAAATCTGTTACAAAAACGTAGCAAACAAACAACAAACAAATAAGTTTATCTGTTCGTTTAGAACCAAACAAAAAGTTCCCTGACATCGAAGTCGTCACATTCTTATGGGGTCCTGAGGCGCCTCGACGCGAGGCTTGTGAGGGGTGTGTCATGAAGAGTGTTAAGCCGAACGGATCTGCAGAAGCCGCCAAACCGTCAGAACACGAGCTAACAGCCAGCAACGATTCCTTTCCTCAAGGCGATGGCGAAATGGCAGCCGACGGTCTCGGTAGCCTGGTGCGCCGAGTATCCGATGCCTCCCGGCGCGAAATTAGAAATCTCGTCGGCGAGCTCCAGACGCTGGACAAGAAGCTGCAGAACGACGGCGATCGCATTCAAAACTACATCGAGGAATACGCCGGATTAAATCAGCAGATCATGCAGCTGACGACGATTATCTCCGATAGCGTGAAGAAGATTCCGGACAGCCGCGGCGTCCATTAACTGACGGTGGCTGGCGGGGCCGAAACCTCGCAGCTGTCGTTGGGTTATCTGAGAACGCGTCAACGGCAATCTGCTCATGCCGGTAACTTTTGAGCGTGCCGCGGTAGCAACCAGTTGCACGCCTTGGTCGACGAGCGGGCAGCAATGTCCCGCCAAGCCTATGTTATTTGAAACAATGTACGCGACCGTCAAACCTGATAACCAAGCAAAATAATTAGTGATTTCGCGTTTTATGACCACGGGATAACCGTCAAAAGACCTGTTGTGGCAATTACGCAACAAACAACGAAATTCCACATCCCAGAGCCAAACGAATCCGACTCAAAGCCGAGAGTTGGCCTAAACTTTCGAGCGTGGGGCATGCTTACCGAGACACATCGGTGCCTCGGGGCGGCTGATGGGGGTGTCTCATGAAAAATGGGAACGCGACGCATACTCTCTCTCGCGAGTACTTCGTCCTTCAAATCAATGGTCGAACCGATTCGATCCATCGACGCTATGAGGATGCAGTGAGAGCGGGCTTGCTACTCAAAAATCAGTTTCCGCAAATCGACATCAAAGTGTGCGAGATAGACTCTGTCGAAGAAGGACTGCAGGGAACTGTTTTGCATTGACTTTAATATCAGCGACGGATTGCACTAATCCTCGCACGGGTCGGCGCTTACTCACGGCATAAGCCTAGTTGCGGTGGGTCTCCGGTTACATTTCGCCGGTCAAAGACGACGCTTAACGGGATCCTCGCGTTGCGCGGGCAGGACCCGATCCGGCCATCCACGTCCCACAAAAAGGCCCCGACGCGAGCGATCGGGGGCCATCAATCTCGCGAGCGTCTACCGAACCCGCGGAGGCGTCGAGGGCAGTACCAGCAGCTCGATATCTCGCCGCCAC
>DATAYT010000094.1:0-6773 GCA_036272395.1 Xanthobacteraceae bacterium | reverse complement strand
GACCTGATCGCCCACTTTCACCAGCGGCCGCTGGTTGATGCAGGTGTTCTGGTTCGAGCGCTGGAATTTCTGCAGCCGGTAGATGTCGACGCCGGGCTTGGTCGGATCCGGCTCGTCCGTGGCGCGAATGACGATACGGGTGGCGTCGACCTGATCGACCACGCCGGTGCGGCGGGCGGCGATCGCGGCGCCGGAATCGCGCGCCACGATGCCTTCCATGCCGGTGCCGACGAACGGCGCTTCGGCGCGCACGAGCGGCACCGCCTGGCGCTGCATGTTGGAGCCCATCAGCGCGCGGTTGGCGTCGTCGTTTTCCAGGAACGGGATGAGCGCCGCGGCAACCGAAACCAGTTGTTTCGGCGACACGTCCATGAAATCGACCTTGTCCGGCGGAATGAGCTGCACGTTGCCGGCATGCCGCACCACGACGAGGTCGTCGGTGAAGCGGCCGCGCGCGTCGATCGCGGAGTTGGCCTGCGCCACGGTGTAGCGCCCCTCCTCCATTGCCGACAAGTAGATGACCTCGTCGGTGACGCGGCCGTCCTTGACCTTGCGATACGGCGTTTCGACGAAGCCGTATTTGTTCACCCGCGCATAGGTCGCGAGGGAATTGATCAGGCCGATATTCGGCCCTTCCGGCGTCTCGATCGGACAGATGCGGCCGTAATGGGTCGGATGCACGTCGCGCACTTCGAAGCCGGCGCGCTCGCGCGTGAGCCCGCCCGGCCCCAGCGCCGAAAGCCGGCGCTTGTGGGTGATCTCCGACAGCGGGTTGGTCTGATCCATGAACTGCGACAGCTGCGAGGAGCCGAAGAACTCACGCACCGCGGCGGCCGCGGGCTTGGCGTTGATCAGGTCCTGCGGCATCACCGTGTCGATATCGACCGACGACATGCGCTCCTTGATGGCGCGCTCCATCCGCAACAGTCCGATGCGGTACTGGTTCTCCATCAGTTCGCCGACCGAGCGGACGCGGCGGTTGCCGAGATGGTCGATGTCGTCGATGTCGCCCTTGCCGTCGCGCAGATCGACGAGCGTGCGGATCACCGCGAGGATGTCCTCCTTGCGCAGGACACGCACGGTGTCTTCGGCGGTGAGATCGAGCCGCATGTTCATCTTGACGCGGCCGACCGCGGAGAGGTCGTAGCGCTCGGAATCGAAGAACAGCGACTGGAACATCGCCTGCGCCGTCTCGATCGTCGGCGGCTCGCCAGGGCGCATCACGCGATAAACGTCGAACAGCGCATCCTCGCGCGTCATGTTCTTGTCGATCGCGAGCGTGTTGCGGATATAGGCGCCGACATTGACGTGGTCGATGTTGAGAAGTGGCAGCTCCTTGTAGCCGAGCTCGATCAGCGCCTTCAGCGACTTCTCAGTGATTTCCTCACCGGCCTCGGCGTAGATCTCGCCGGTCTTCGGATTAACGAGATCCTCGGCGATGTAGTGGCCGATCAGCTCTTCGTCGGAGAGACGGAGCGCTTTTAATCCCTTGTCGGCGAGCTGGCGGGCCTGGCGGACCGTCAGCTTCCTGCCGGCTTCCAGCACCACTTTGCCGGTATCGGCGTCGACGAGATCGTTGATCGCCTTGTAGCCGCGCAAGCGGTTGGCATCGAACGGCACCCGCCAGCCGTCTTTGGCGCGCTTGTAGATCACCTGCTTATAGAAGGTGTTCAGAATCTCCTCGCCGGTCATGCCGAGCGCATAAAGCAGCGAGGTGACGGGAATCTTTCGCCGCCGGTCGACACGGGCATGGACGATGTCCTTGGCGTCGAACTCGATATCGAGCCAGGAGCCGCGATAGGGAATGATGCGCGCGGCGAACAACAGCTTGCCCGACGAATGGGTCTTGCCCTTGTCGTGGTCGAAGAACACGCCGGGCGAGCGATGCATCTGTGAAACGATGACGCGCTCGGTGCCGTTGACGATGAAGGTGCCGTTATTGGTCATGAGCGGGATGTCGCCCATGTAGACATCCTGCTCCTTGATATCCTTGACCGACTTGGCGCCGGTTTCCTCATCGGTATCGAACACGATGAGGCGCAGCGTGACCTTGAGCGGCGCGGCATAGGTCATGCCGCGCTGCCGGCACTCGTCGACATCGTATTTCGGCGGTTCGAATTCGTATTTGACGAATTCGAGCATCGACGTGTTGGAGAAATCGGAAATCGGGAATACCGACTTGAAGACGGCTTGCAGGCCTTCGTTCGGCCGGCCGCCTTGCGGCTCCTGCACCAGCAGGAATTGGTCGTAGGACGCCTTTTGAACCTCAATGAGGTTCGGCATCTCCGCGACTTCCTCGATTTTTCCGAAAAACTTTCTTACGCGCTTCCGACCTGTGAACGTCTGCGCCATCATGTCCTCTCGCTCAATCGAACCATCGGGCCCGCGACCCGCGGCATCAATGCCGCAAGCTCGAACCATCACCCCGGCCGCACGCGCCGGATGCCTTGGGCCCACGCGCGCTTCGTTCCGAGGCAGCGAGGCGATCAAGACGACTCTCCAGAGGGCCGCAATCCATCGCGACCGTCGGGACAGGCGTCACTCGCCTTGTTATTCCGCCCTACTCCGCACAATGCGGCTCATAGAGCCGTATCGCCTCAATGCTCTGCCGCACTCTCCGGCCGGGGATGACCGGCCGGCATACTTTGCACTTGGTGGGATCCCCGGCTCTTGCTCCGCTCGCCCGGGGCTTTCCCATAAGTAAGCATCGCTTACTTAAGCTCAACCTTGGCGCCCACTTTTTCGAGCTGCGCCTTGATCTTCGCGGCGTCGTCCTTGTTGACGCCTTCCTTGACGTTCTTCGGAGCGCCCTCGACCAGGTCCTTGGCCTCTTTCAGGCCAAGGCCCGTAATGGCGCGGACCTCCTTGATGACCTCGATCTTTTTCTCGCCGGTATTGGCCAGAACGACCGTAAATTCGGTCTTTTCTTCCGCGGGCGCCGCCCCGGGCGCGCCCGCTGCCGCCGGTCCCGCGGCAACCGCCACGGCGGCGGCAGCCGAAACGCCCCACTTCTCCTCGAGAAGCTTGGCGAGTTCTGCAGCCTCAAGCACGGTGAGGCTGGAAAGATCGTTCGCGATTTTCTGCAGATCAGCCATGAGTTTTTCCTTCGGTTCTAACCTTGGCTCTAACCTTGGCCGCGTCAGGCGGCCGCGTTTTCCGTCTTGCTGGCGTAAGCCTGGACCACACGGGCGAGCTTCACCGCCGGGGCGTTGACCACTTGGGCGATTTTGGTCGCCGGGGCTGCAATAAGCCCGACGATCTTCGCCCGCAGCTCATCGAGCGACGGCAGAGCGGCAAGCGCCTTGACGTCGTTCGGATCGAGCGCGGTCGTACCCATCGCCCCGCCAAGAATGACGAAGCGCTCATTGGTCCTGGCGAATTCGACCGCCACTTTCGGAGCCGCGACCGGATCGCCGGAAAAGGCGATCAGAGCCGGACCCTTCAGGAGCGGCGCGATTGACGCCACGTCGGAACCTCCGAGAGCAATCTTGGCGAGCCGGTTCTTGGCCACCTTCACGCTCGCACCCGCCTGCTTCATTTGCCGGCGCAGTGTCTGCATTTGAGCGACCGTCAGGCCCGAATAATGCGCAACGACGACCACCTTGGTGGCTTTGAAAACCTCGCCAAGGGCTGCAACAAGTTCGCCTTTTGCTGCGCGATCCAAAAGCTCTCTCCGGTTGGCGGTCCGCCTTGCGGCTCGCCGGGTTTGCCGACCAGCCGTCCCGCTCATCCCCGCCTGCGGCGGGGGTTTGGGCAGGACGACGTTCACCCTGCCCCTCGGACGTGCTTTCGCCGCGCCCGAGCCGTCGAGGTCAGAACCGAAGCTGCCTCGGCTCGTGAAAGCCGTGACCCTCGTCTCTTCACCCGTCTATGCAGGCCTTACGATTAAGCCGTGACCGGCGCCCGCAGTCTTGGACAGGAGCGCCTCCCATATGCCATTAAGCTCTTCGACTTCTTAGAGAATCCGAGCCGGAAAACTAAGAAGTGGTCCCGCTTTGATGGTGTTCGAGAAGCGCACAAAGGCGCGCCGACAAACTGGGCCGGCACGCCCACACGCCTTTTCTAACGCAGCACGCCGCCCATGCCAAGCCCTTTAATGCTGCGCCTGGGTGCTAGCGAACAGGCTTGTCGGCTCGACCTTCACGCCGGGTCCCATGGTCGAGGAAATCGCGACCCGGTTGATGAAGTGACCCTTGGCGCCGGCGGGCCGCGACTTCTGCACCGCATCGGCAAAGGCGCGAATGTTTTCGATCAGCTTTTCGGCGCTAAACGAGGCCTTGCCGACTCCGGCCTGGATGATCCCGGCCTTCTCGGCGCGAAATTCCACCGACCCGCCTTTGGCGCCGCGGACCGCATTGGCGATATCCATGGTCACGGTTCCGACTTTCGGATTCGGCATCAGCCCGCGCGGCCCCAGCACTTTGCCGAGCCGGCCGACCAGCGGCATCAGGTCGGGCGTGGCCACGACGCGGTCGAAATCGATAGTGCCGCCCTGGACTTTGTCCACCAGGTCTTCGGCGCCGACGACATCGGCGCCGGCGGCTTTGGCCTCATCGGCCTTGGCGCCGCGGGCGAATACGGCGACCCGGACCGAACGGCCGGACCCATTCGGCAGGTTAACGACGCCGCGGACCATCTGATCGGCGTGACGCGGATCGATGCCGAGATTCATCGCCACTTCGATGGTCTCGTCGAACCTCGCCTTGGCGCGCTCCTTGACCATCTTCACCGCCTCGGAAAGCGGATAAAGCTTCTCGCGGTCGACACCCTCGCGCGCTTGCCTGGTGCGCTTGCCCAGCCGGCTCATGGCTTTACCTCATAGCCCATCGAGCGCGCCGATCCTTCGATCATGCGCATCGCGGCTTCGATCGTGTTGGCGTTGAGATCCTTCATCTTCTGCTGCGCGATCTCACGGACCTGCGCCTCGGTCACCGAGCCGACAATGTCGCGGCCCGGCGTCTTGGAGCCGCTTTCGAGCTTCGCCGCTTTTTTCAGAAAGTGCGAAACCGGCGGCGTGCGCAGCTCAAAGGTGAAGGAACGGTCGGCGTAGACGGTAATGGTGACGGGGATCGGCGCCCCCTTTTCCAGCTTTTGCGTCTGCGCGTTAAACGCCTTGCAGAACTCCATGATATTCAGCCCGCGCTGGCCGAGCGCCGGACCGATCGGCGGCGACGGATTGGCCGCCCCCGCCGGGACCTGCAATTTCACATAGCCCGTAATTTTCTTCGCCATTCTTCGTTACTCCTTAGTGGTGCAGCTATTGGCGGCTGGCGACCGCCTCACCTCCCACGATCAGATGTCGGATCCTCCGACTAAAGCTTCTCTACCTGCCCGAATTCAAGTTCCACCGGCGTGGCGCGGCCGAAGATCGAGACCGCGACTTTCACGCGCGAACGCCCTTCATCGACCTCCTCGACCGTACCGTTGAAGGAGGCAAAGGGCCCGTCCGATACCCGCACCTGTTCGCCCACCTCGAATGTCACCGAGGGCTTCGGCCGCTCGATACCTTCCTGCACCTGCTGCAACAGCCGCTGCGCTTCAACTTCGGACAACGGCATCGGCTTGTTATCGGAACCAAGAAAGCCTGTCACCTTCGGCGTGTTCTTGATCAGGTGATAGGCCTCATCGGTCATTTCCATTTTGACGAGCACGTAGCCCGGAAAGAATTTGCGTTCGGCGTCGACTTTGCGGCCGCGCCGCACCTCGACGACCTTTTCCTTCGGCACCATGATGTCCTCGAACAGGCTTGACAGCCCACGCTGCTTGGCCTGCTCGCGGATCGATTCCGCCACCTTGTTCTCGAAATTCGAGTAAGCGTGAACCGCGTACCATCGCGCTGTCATGTGATGAATTCCGGATCGTTAAATTCACTCATCGATGCAATTCACACGTCCAAGATTCGCGCACCCAAGCTTCACACACCCAGGATAAAGCTCACCGCAATTCGCATCAGCTGATCGGCAAGCAGAAAGAAGATCGAGGCGACAGCGACCATCACGAACACCATGATCGTGGTGACGGTCGTCTCCTTGCGCGTTGGCCACGTAACCTTCTGCGCCTCCGCGCGCACTTCCTGCATGAATTTGAACGGGCTGACTTTCGCCATCACGTCATCCAGCGGCTTCCCCCGCCCAACTTCAAGGACGAGACCGGCCGGCGGTTCCTTTTGGGGATTAGGTTCGTCGCGGAAGTCCGTCACCGGGCCGCTGACGATGCACGTTACCTACTGCCGGTCCGCCAGATCGTCAAGCGAGACCGGAGTTCGGTTGACGGCTCAAGCGCTTGATCGAGGTCATTCGGCCGCGGATCAATAGGCGGCGCGAGACTCGGTGCGAGGCTTCGCGCGAAGGGAGCATGGGGCTTAGCTTTGGCCTCGGCAGTGGATTTGGCCCTGGCAGGAGTGGAGGGACTGCACGGATCGACCAAGTACAATGGCTTAGCCGAAAGTGGGGTAGTTTTAGACCCTCACATTATATGTAAAAACCTAGGGGACTGCCCCACCAGTCATTCTGAGCGCCACCTCGTTCGGGACGAGGGGGTCGCAGGTTCAAATCCTGCCACTCCGACCAGCACTTAGCTAAATTGCCAGTCCCATCCGGCACCACTTCCGGCACCGATACGCCGATTGCCATGTGGTGTTTCGCCAATACCTCCGTAGGAATGTCCCGGTTCTGGGTTCAACCCCCAAGTGGCGAGGAACGTGAGCGACCCGCCTCCGCCGCGACTTGCGATGGTGAACGGGATTCGAGTAATCAACAATCGCAAGGAGACGC